>JBCDKL010000021.1:0-18417 GCA_038746695.1 Pseudomonadota bacterium
GCGAACGGCCAAAGCCCGGCGACCAGCACGGTCAGCGCCACGGCACCCACTCCGGCCCAGGTATAGACCTCGGTCGGCAGCAACAACACGAAGGCCTGCTCGGCGCTATGCGCTCGGGCCGTGCCGGGCAGTGCAAAAGTGAGGGCGACGGCCAAGGCGAGGACGAGAAACGGAGCAGAGGCAAAGGCGCTCAGGCCGAAGATCCGAAAGGGCAGCCGCATCGCCCGACACTGCCAGCCACCCCGCGCGGCGTCCATCGCCGATTGACACCCGCCGCCCGGGCTGCGTTGATCGGCATCCGGCACTGATGGGGGCGAGATGGCGCATCTTGTGGGGATCGATGTGGGCGGGACGTTCACCGACCTGATCCGCTATGACCCCGAAAGCCGCAGCATCGCCCTGACCAAGGTGCCCAGCACCCCCGCCAACCAGGCCGAGGGGGTTATGGCCGCCATCGCCGCGGCCGAAGTCGCGCTGCCCCGGACCGCCCTGGTGATCCATGGCACCACCACCACCACCAATGCAGTGCTCGAGCGCAAGCTCTCGCCCACCGGGTTGATCACCACGAAGGGGTTTCGCGATGTGCTGGAGCTCGGCCGCCGCACCCGCCCGAACCCCTATGGCATGGTGGGAGAGTTCACGCCGATCATCCCGCGCAATCTGCGCCTGGAAGTGCCCGAGCGGATGGATGCCGAGGGCCGCGTCCTGACGCTTCTGGATCTGCAAGCCGTGGCGGCGGCGGCCCGCGACCTGCTGGCGGAGGGCTGCGTCTCGGTGGCGGTGCATTTCCTCCACGCCTCGGCCAATCCGGCCCATGAGCTGGCCGCCGAGGAGGTGCTGCGCGGGATCTGGCCGAACGCCCATATCACCCTCGGCCACCGCCTGCTCTCGGAGGCGCGCGAGTTCGAGCGCGGGGTGACAGCGGCGGTCAATGCCAGCGTGCAGCCCCTGCTGGCGCGCTATGTCGACCGGCTGGCCGGGGCGCTGTCCGAAGGCGGGTATGGCGGAGAGCTTCTGATCATGACCGGCAATGGCGGCATGGTCGGCGCGCCTTTCGTGGCGGCCGAGGCGGCGAAGACGGTGATGTCCGGCCCCGCCTCGGGCGTGACCGCGGCGGCGTTCACCGGGCGCCAGGCGGGGATCGGGGATCTGATCACCTATGACATGGGGGGCACCTCCACCGATGTGGCGGTGATCCGCGGCGCCGTGCCCGCCGTCTCGAACGAGATCGAGCTGGAATATGCCATGCCGATCCATGTGCCGATGGTCGATGTGCGCACCGTGGGCGCTGGTGGAGGCTCGATCGCCCGGGTCGGGGCCACCGGCCTGCTGGAGGTCGGGCCGGAAAGTGCGGGCGCCGATCCGGGCCCGATCTGCTATGGCCGCGGCGGGACGCGGCCGACGATCTCGGATGCCAATCTGATGCTGGGCCGGCTCGACCCGGGCGGTCTGCGCGGGGTCGCGGGCGCGCCGCTCGCCGAGGTCGAGGCGCGCATCGCCGAGACGCTGGCGGCCCCGCTTGGCCTCACAGCGGTGGAGGCGGCCGAGGCGGCGCTGCGCGTTGCCAACACCAAGATGGCAGGCGCGATCCGCATGGTGCTCGCCTCGCTGGGCGCCGATCCGAGGGATTTCACGCTATTCGCCTTTGGCGGCGCGGGGCCGCTTCACGCCGCGGCGATCGCGCGGGAGCTCGGGGTCCCGCGGGTCATGGTCCCGGCCCGTCCCGGCCTGACCAATGCGCTCGGCTGCGTCGTGGCCGATCTGCGCCAGGATTTCGTGCGCACGCTGAACCGGCCGCTGCAGAGCATCGAGATCGCAGAGATCCATCAGGGGCTCGAGGCGCAACGCGCCGAGGGTGCGGCGATGCTCTCCCGCCAGAACGTGTCCCTGACCGAGACCCGCACGCTCCACGCCCTGGATATGCAGTTCGCCGGGCAGACCCATCTGATCCGCGTCGCGCTCGAGACGCCCCAGCCGAGCCGCACGCAGATCCAAGCCGCTTTCGAAGCCGCCTATTGGGAGCGGTTCCGGGTCCGGCTCGACCGGATGCCCGCGATGGTGGTGAACCTGGTCACCTCGGTGATCGGCGCGCGCGAGGGGATCGATCTCGCCAGCCTGCTCGACCCGGCCCAGCGCCGCGCCAGCCTGGCCGAGGCCCAGACCGGCCAGCGCGAGGTGATTTTCGCCGGGCAGCCCCAGGCCACCAAGCTCTATGCCCGCGAGGCCCTGCCCGAGGGCGTCGAGATCCCGGGTCCTGCGATTGTCGAGCAGATGGACACGACCATCCTGATCGCGCCCGGCGACCGCGCCCGCACCGACGCCATCGGCAATCTGATCCTGGAGGTGGCCCCATGAGCCAAGAGGACCTCGACCCGATCACGCTCAGCGTGATCCAGACCGGGTTGCAGCAAATCTGCGACGAGATGGATCTGGTCTTCTCGCGCGCCGCCTTCTCGCCGGTGATCGCCGAGGCTAACGACCGCTCGGACGGGATCTATGCCGCCGAGGATGGCGCCCTGATCGCCCAGGGCCTGGGCGGGCTGCCGGTCTTTGTCGGCACGATGCAGGAATCGACCCGTATCCTGATCGACCGTATTGCCAGCGGCGAGACTGCGCCGCCCGATCCGGGCGACACCTATATCGTCAACGACCCCTATCTCGGCGGCACTCATCTGATGGATGTGCGCTTTGCCCGGCCATTCTATCGCAGCGGTCGGCTGGTCTTCTGGCTCTCGAATACCGGCCATTGGCCCGATACCGGGGGGGCGGTGCCGGGAGGCTTCTCCGCCTCGGCCACCGCGGTCGAGCAGGAGGGGCTGCGCCTGCCGCCCGTAAAGCTCTTCAAACGGGGCGAGATGGATGCCGAGATCTATCAGATCATCTGCTCGAATATCCGCGTCGCCGATCAGCGGATCGGGGATGTGAAGGCCCAGGCCGCCGCGCTCGCCGTGGGCGAGGAGCGTCTGCACGCGCTGCTCGACCGCTATGGCGACGAGGTGGTACTGGCCGCCATTGCCGAGCTGCGCCAACGCGCGGCGGCCCAGATGCGCGCCCATATCGCGGCGATGCCCGAGGGGCGCTATGAAAGCACGGCCTGGATCGACAGCGATGGGGTGGTCGATGCGCCGCTGGCGATCCGCCTTGCGGTGACGGTGGCCGAGGGGCGGCTCCGCTTTGATTTCACAGGCTCCGCCCCGCCCTGCCTCGGCCCGATGAACTCCGTCTGGGCGACAACGCTGAGTTCGGTCTATCTGGCGGTCCGGCATATCTTCCCCGATGTGCCGCTCTCGGCCGGGGCCTTCGCGCCGCTGGAGGTGCTCCGCCCCCAAGGCACGTTTCTCGACGCGCATTACCCCCGCCCGGTCTCGGGCTGTGCCGCCGAGGTCTCGCAACGCATCGCCGAGGCGGTCTTCGCCGCGCTGGTCCAGGCGGTGCCGGAGCGGGTGACCGCCGCCCCCGCGGGCACTTCGGGCAATTTCGCGCTGGGCGGGCACGATCCCGAGCGGGGGCGCGATTTCGTGATGTATCAGCTCTCCGGTGGCGGCTATGGCGGCAATGCGGATCATGACGGGCTGAGCAATGGCTGCTCGACCATCGGGATCTCGAAGGCTCCGCCGGTCGAGATCATGGAGCAGGCCTTCCCGGTGCTCTACCACCGTTATGCGCTGCGCGAAGGATCCGGTGGAGCGGGGCGCCATCGCGGCGGGCTGGGGCTGGATTACGAGGTCGAGCTACGCCGCGGGACGGCGCGGGCGAGCTTTGTGATGGACCATGGCCGGTTCGGTCCGCAAGGCGTGCTGGGCGGCGAGGATGGCGCACCCAACGAAGTGACCATCTGGCAAAGCGGCGTGGCCCGGGTGCCCGAACATTTGAGCAAGGCCCAGGATATCCCTCTGACCGCGGGCGACAGGGTGCGGGTGAAAACGCCGGGCGGCGGCGGCTATGGCCCTCCGGAAGAGCGCGCCCCCGAGGCGGTGGCAGAAGACATCGCCCTCAGCCGTTGTCACGAAGCACCGAACGGCACCCCTCCCACTAAGCGCTGACCTCGCGAAGCACCCCAAGCGACGAATGACGGGTAACGCAGGACGGACCTGATAGAACTCAACCCATGCCGCACTTAGCCTTGTGGAATGCGGCCTCCCAAGCTCCAATCAAGCGCAGCAGAAGCCGGAGAAGCGCCAGCCCGCAGGATGGCGCTGTGAGACTTCCCCGCTCACCACTTTATGGCAATCCCGATCCTCCCAGCTCCGCAGCTGAAGCCTGCGGGTGGCGATGCGCCAGCCCCAGGGGGCGGGCTGGCGCGCATCCGGCGCCTTCGGCTTGACTCCGGATGCAGATGGGTGCGCTTCGGTGTGATCGGATCTAAAGCCAAGCTGTCCGCTGGGGCGATGGTTGCCGAATGGTAGAAGCCCCCGAGGACCAGCGAAAACCAGCGCGAACACACGCCCGCAAACCCCCGAAAAGTCGCCATGTATCGCGGTTAACTGACTTTAATGTCAATTTTGTCACGTTCAAAATCAGTTAACGGGTCGCGTTGTTTCACGTGACATTTCGGGCCCCGCCACCTGGCCCAGCATGTCTTGCCGGTTCCGTGGACCCGGCCTATACAGCCGCCATGTTCGCGCATCGCCATCTGCTTGGGATCGCTCCGCTTTCGCCGCAGGAGATCACGGGCATTCTGGATCTGGCCGAGGAATATGCCGCGCTCAATCTGCAAGGCGCCAAACGGGCCGACCGGCTGACCGGGCGCACTCAGATCAACCTCTTCTTCGAGAGCTCGACCCGCACCATGGCCAGTTTTGAGCTTGCAGGTCAAAGACTTGGCGCCGATGTAATGAATATGAACGTGCTCGCCTCGTCGATGAACAAGGGCGAGACGCTGATCGATACCGCTGTTACGCTGAACGCGATGCATCCCGATTTGCTGGTGGTGCGCCATGGCAGCTCGGGCGCCGTGGATCTGCTGGCGCAGAAGGTCAACTGCGCCGTTCTGAACGCGGGCGACGGCCGGCACGAGCACCCGACCCAGGCGCTGCTGGATGCGCTGACGATCCGCCGCCGCAAGGGCCGGGTTCAACGGCTGACCATCGCGATCTGCGGAGATATAGCGAATAGCCGGGTGGCCCGAAGCAATATCTTGTGTCTGAACAAGCTCGAGAACCGGGTGCGGGTGATCGCGCCACCCACGCTGTTGCCCTCGGGGATCGACCGGTTCGGGGTCGAGATTTTCACCGATATGCAGGCCGGGCTGGAGGGTTGCGACGTGGTGATGATGCTGCGCGTGCAGAACGAGCGCCTCTCGGGCGCCGCCTTTCCCTCGACCCGGGAATACTATCACCGCTATGGCCTGACCTCCGAAAAGCTGGCCCTGGCCGCCCCGGACGCCACTGTGATGCATCCCGGCCCGATGAATCGCGGCGTCGAGATCGATGCGGAACTCG
Organism: Pseudomonadota bacterium; assembly: GCA_038746695.1. Lineage (GTDB taxonomy): Bacteria > Pseudomonadota > Alphaproteobacteria > Rhodobacterales > Rhodobacteraceae > Thermohalobaculum. The sequence goes on from JBCDKL010000021.1 coordinate 5,442, forward strand.
CCGACAATGCTGAGAGATCCGCGATTCAAGAGCAGGTGGAAATGGGTGTGGCCACCCGCATGGCGGTGCTGGACCTGCTGGCGCGGAACCTGGAGGCGGCATGAGCCTCCACCTCCTCAACGCCCGCCTGATCGATCCGGCGACCGGGTATGACGGGCCGGGCGCGCTTCGGATCGAAGGTGGCGAGATTGCCGAGGTCCTGCGCGGGCCATCCCCGACTGTTCCGGGAATTGATTGCGAAAACAAGGTGTTGGCACCAGGGCTGGTGGATATCCGGGTCTTTGTGGGCGAGCCGGGGGCCGAGTATCGGGAGAGTTTCCGCACCGCTGGCGCCTCGGCCGCCGCAGGCGGGGTGACCAGTTTCGTGGCCCAGCCGGATACCACGCCCTGCCTTGACGATCCTGCCCTGGTTCAGTTTGCGCTGGCCCGGGCCGTGCAGTCCGCTCCGGTCAATGTCCATGTGATGGGCGCATTGACCAAGGGCCTCAAAGGCCGCGAGATGGCCGAGCAGAGCTTCCTCCTTGACGCCGGCGCCCTGGCGCTGACCGATGGCGATCACGTGGTTGAGAACGCGAAGCTTCTTCGTGCCTGCATGGCCTATGCCTCCGGACTCGGCGCGCTGATCTCCCATGCGGTGCAGGAGCCGAGCCTCAGCCACGGCACCTGTGCGACCTCTGGCGAGATGGCCTCGCGCCTCGGCCTGCCCGCCGCCCCCGCCATTGCCGAGCGTATGGCGTTGGAGCGGGATCTGGCGCTGGTCGAGGCCACCGGCTGCAGCTATCACGCCGCCCAGATCTCCACCGAGGCCGCCCTGCCGCCGCTCCATCGCGCCCGCGATCGGGGGTTGGACGTGACCGCGGCAGTCTCGATCCATCATCTCACGCTGAACGAATTCGATATCGCCGATTACCGGACCTTCTTCAAAATGACACCACCGCTGCGCAGCGAAGAAGACCGGCTGGCCATGGTCGAGGCTGCCGCATCGGGGGCGGTGGACATCATCTGCTCCTCGCATAACCCCGCAGGATGAGGAGGCGAAACGGCTGCCCTTCGAGGAGGCCGCCGCCGGGGCCGTTGGGCTCGAGACCTTCCTCCCCGCCTGCCTGCGCCTGGTCCATGAGGGGCAGATGGATTTGCTGACGCTGTTCACCCGCGCGAGCCTCGCCCCCGCAAGGCGCCTCGGCCTGCCTGGAGGGCGGCTGGTGCCGGGCGCACCGGCCGATCTGGTACTGTTTGACCCGGACGCGCCCTTCCTTTTGGACCGGTCAACCCTCTGTTCCAAATCGAAAAACACGCCTTTCGACCGGCAGAGGATGCAGGGCCGTGTCCGTGGCACCTGGGTGGCCGGAAAACGGGTGTCCGGAGGCGATCATGCTGCATGAGGTGATGAGCCTCGAACGCGGGCTGCCCTGGTTCCTGGCCGCTCTGGCGGCGGGGTATGTGATCGGCAGCCTGCCCGTGGGCGTGGTGGTGGCGCGGATCTTCGGGCTGGGCGATCTGCGCCAGATCGGCTCAGGCAATATCGGGGCGACCAATGTGCTGCGCACAGGGAACCGTTTGGCAGCACTGCTGACGCTCTATCTCGATGCGGCCAAGGGGGCGGTGCCGGTGCTGCTCTTCCTTTCCTGGGGCGATCTGGCGGCGCAGGCGGCGGGGCTTGGCGCTGTGCTGGGCCATTGCTTCCCGGTCTGGCTCAGGTTTCGCGGCGGTAAGGGGGTCGCGAGCTTCATCGGTGTGATCCTGGCGCTGTACTGGCCCGCGGGGATGGCGGTTTGTTTGACCTGGTTGATCGCAGCCGGTCTCTCCCGGACCTCCTCGGTCGGCGCGCTGGCGGCGACGGCGGGGGCCGCAGCCTGGCTGGCGCTGTTCGGACGCTATGAGGCGGTGTTGGTCACCCTGATCCTGGCGGTACTGATCTGGCTGCGCCATTCCGAGAACATCCGCCGCCTGATCGCCGGGACTGAGCCCAAGATCAGCAGGTTGCGGCGGCGGCATTAACCTCTGCTTAACCAAGAATCGGGATTGCTGGGCCGATAGGAGGCCCCATGCCATTCGCCCCACCAATTCAGCATTCCGAGACTGCCGCTCCGGCCCGGGATGTTGCACCGGAAGAACGCCGCGCACGTCTGCGCCTAGCCCGCTCGCAAAATGTCGGGCCGCGCAGCTATGCCGAGTTGCTCCGCCGCTTTGGGGGGGCCCGACGGGCCCTGGACGCGCTGCCGCAATTGGCCCTGCGCGGCGGTCGGCGGGGCTATGTGCCGTGTCCGCAGGATCAAGTAGATCGAGAGATGGAAGCAGGCGACGCGCTCGGCGCCCGTCTCGTCCTGTTGGGAGAGCCGGGCTATCCCCAACTGCTGGCCGAGATCGACAACCCGCCCCCCGCGCTTTGGATCAAGGGGCAGATGGCAATACTCTCCGCACCGGCGATCGCCATCGTGGGCGCCCGCAACGCCTCGGCTCTAGGGCTGCGCACCGCCCGGCGGATCGCGACCGAGATGGCCGAGGGCGGTCATATCGTCGTCTCCGGTCTCGCCCGCGGCGTCGATGCGGCGGCACATCAAGCGGCGCTGCCACATGGCACCGTTGCGGTGATGGCGGGCGGGCTTGACTGCGTCTATCCCCCCGAACATGGCAATCTGGCCCAGGAAATCGTCGAAACAGGTGCTCTACTGACCGAGTGCCCGATGGGGCTCGAGCCGACTTCACGTCATTTTCCGCGCCGTAACCGGTTGATTTCTGGGCTTTCTCTGGGGGTTTTGCTGATCGAGGCTGCCGTGCGCTCGGGCTCTCTGATCACGGCGCGCTATGCGCTCGAGCAGGGCCGTGAGGCGATGGCCTGCCCGGGGGCGGCCGAGGACCCACGTTCGGGCGGCTGCAATGCCCTGATCCGCGAGGGGGCGGCACTGATCCGCCATGGCCAGGACGTGCTGGAAGCCCTCGCCGCCCCGCGCGCGCGTGGCTTCGCCGAACCGGGCAAGGCTTTCCTGTTCGACGCAGATGAATATGGCGACGAGACGATGCGCGACGATTACGACGCGCTCAGCGATTTCGATCAGGAAGAGGGCGAAGGCGACGCTGTTTTGGCCGAGCAGATCGCTCAGATGCTGGGTCCGCACCCGGTCGATCCCGACGATCTGGCCCGACAATGCGGCGCCACACCGTCCGAGCTTTCCATGGCTCTGCTCGAACTCGATCTGGCGGGCAGGATTACGATTCACACTGGCGGGAAAGTCGCTCTTAACGGCGGCGACGACTGAACGTTTCACCCGCCTGCCCCGGGCAACTCTCCCGATACGTCAGAGCGCCCCAGCGCCGCAGCCCCGTTGACACTCTGGGAGTGCTGACCCATGTTGCATCGCCGCAGCGAGCAGAAGTCAGAAGGAGCGGTGCATGGCGGTCGTCGTCGTCGAATCCCCAGCTAAAGCAAAGACAATAAACACTTATCTCGGCGACGACTTCACAGTTCTGGCGTCTTACGGACATGTGCGCGACCTGCCTTCAAAGGATGGATCGGTCGACCCGTCAAACGGGTTCGAGATGGTTTGGGAGGTCGACTCGAAGTCGCAAAAACACGTCCGCGCCATCGCAGATGCGCTGGCCGAGGACGACCGGCTGATCCTCGCGACCGACCCCGACCGCGAGGGTGAGGCGATCTCGTGGCACCTGCTCGAAGCGCTGCGCAAACGCCGCGCGGTCAAGAAATCAACCCATGTCGAGCGGGTGGTCTTCAACGCGATCACCCGCAAGGCGGTGACCGAGGCGATGACCCAGCCGCGCGAGATCGATATGGAACTGGTCGAGGCCTATCTGGCCCGCCGCGCGCTGGATTATCTGGTGGGCTTCACCCTCTCGCCCGTCCTGTGGCGCAAGCTGCCGGGCGCGAAGTCCGCAGGCCGGGTGCAATCGGTTTCGCTGCGCTTGATCGTCGAACGCGAGATGGAGATCGAGGCCTTCCGCCCCCGGGAATACTGGTCGGTCAAGGCGATCCTGACCACACCCGAGGGCAATGCTTTCGAGGCGCGGCTGACGACGCTCGATGGCAAGAAACTCGACCGCTACGATCTCGGCAATGAGGCAGAGGCCAAGGCCGCGGTCGCGGCGGTGACAGGGGCTGCCCTCTCGGCCCTCAGCGTCGAGGCCAAGCCCACCACCCGCAATCCGGCAGCACCCTTCATGACCTCGACCCTCCAGCAGGAGGCCAGCCGCAAACTCAATATGGGCGCGCAGGAGACGATGCGCACAGCGCAGCGCCTCTATGAGGCGGGTCACATCACCTATATGCGAACCGACGGCATCGACATGGCGCCCGAGGCTGTGATGGCGGCCCGCGACGCGGTGAAGGACCGCTACGGCGCGGATTACCTTCCGAAATCACCGCGGATGTACAAGAACAAGGCCAAGAACGCGCAGGAAGCGCATGAATGCATCCGGCCGACCCGCATGGATGTGGGGCCGGACCGGATCCGAGTCGATGCTGCCGAGCGCCGACTCTACGAGCTGATCTGGAAGCGCGCCATCGCCAGCCAGATGGAGGCGGCGAAGTTTCAGCGCACCACAGTCGAGATCGGCGACAAGCCCGGCACAGTCGGCCTGCGGGCCACCGGTCAAGTGGTGACTTTCGACGGTTTCCTCCGGGTCTATGAGGAGGGACGCGACGAGAAACCCGATAGCGCCGATGACGAGGACCGCCGCCTGCCGGCGATTTCCGAGGGCGCGGCGCTCGCCCAGCAATCGGTGACGCCAGAGCAGCATTTCACCCAGCCTCCGCCCCGCTATACCGAGGCGACCCTGGTCAAGCGGATGGAGGAATTGGGCATCGGCCGACCTTCGACCTATGCCTCGATCATCTCGACAATCGAGACCCGAGAATATGTCCGAAAAGAGGGTAACCGGCTGTTTCCAGAAGATAAAGGGCGTCTGGTGACCGCCTTCCTGTCGAACTATTTCTCGCGCTATGTCCAGTATGATTTCACTGCGGCGCTGGAGGAGGAGCTCGACGATATCTCGGGCGGGCGGATCGATTGGAAGGATGTGCTCGACCGGTTCTGGCTGGATTTCTCGCAGGCGATCGACGGCACAGCAGAGCTGCGCATCGGCGAGGTTCTGGAGAAAATCAACGAGGTGCTGGCACCGCATCTCTTCCCCGATCCCGGCGATGGCAGCGATCCACGGCTGTGCCCAAACTGCAAGGAGGGCCGTCTCTCGATGAAGACGGCGCGCTCGGGCGGGGCTTTCATCGGCTGCTCGCGCTATCCGGATTGCCGCTATACAAGACCGTTGGGCGGGGATGACGGGGACGCGGATCTCTCAGCCGATGGCCGCCTCTTGGGCATGGATGGCGAAGTGCCGGTGCTGCTACGCAAAGGGCGCTTCGGGCTTTATCTGCAGCTCGGCCGCGACGATCCAGAGGCTGCGGAAAAGCCGAAACGCTCATCCCTGCCCAAAGGTGTCGAAGCGCAAGATGTGGATCTGGCCATGGCGCTGGAGCTTCTGGCGCTGCCGCGCGAGGTCGGCAAACATCCCGAAGATGGCGAGCCGATCGAGGCGGGGATCGGCCGCTATGGTCCCTATGTCCGCCATGGGCGGATCTATGCAAGCCTCGAGACCGGCGACGATGTGCTGACCGTGGGCATGAACCGCGCCGTGGATCTGATCGCCAAAAAGGCCCAGAAGACCGGGCGCGGCCCGGCGCAGAAGCCTCTGCGCGAGCTGGGCGAGCATCCCGAGGGTGGCGCGATCAATGTGATGGACGGGCGCTATGGCCCCTATGTGAAATGGGAAAAGGTCAATGCGACGATCCCGAAGGAGCAGGACCCCGCGGTGATCTCGCTGGAAGAGGCGCTGGTTCTGATCGCCGAAAAATCCAAGGGCAAGCGCAAACCGGCCAAGAAGTCCGCGAAGAAGCCGGCCGCTGGGAAACCGGCCGCTCGGAAAGCTGCGACCGGCTGACCCGATTGCCTCTGGCCGAGAGGCGTCTACCTCAGGTCCCAGGGACCATCCCTGCACGAAGCCCCCCCCCGCCCCCCCCCCCCCCCCGGGCGCGCGGCGGCTTCGTACAGGGATGGTCGAAGAGATGAGGTCGGATCATGCCTGAGATTGTCAGCCTTTACGTCGTCGCACTGTTGCTGGGAGGGATGGTGTTCTTCTCTTTCCTGTTCTCGCCGCTGGTCTTCATCAAATTGCCGGGGGAGGTGGCCGGGCCGTTCATCCGCAGCGTGTTCCCGTGGTATTTCCTGGCGGTCGCCCTGTTGTTCGGGTTGGCCACCCTTGCCCTGGTGCAGGTCTCCGCCGTCTGGGCGGGGCTTGCCGGGGTCATGGCGGTTCTGGGGTTGGCGAATAGGCAGGTTCTGATGCCCGAGATCAACCGGCTGCGCGATCTGCAATTGGGCGGCGACGCGGCGGCAGGCAAGCGGTTCGATCTGCTCCATAAGAGCTCGGTCGCGATCAATATGGTGCAGATGATCGCAGCAGCCGTGTTGCTCTGGCATTTTGCGTGAACGCCGGATCGGCCCATGCTAGGGCTGGCGGATGAGCAAGCTGCCCTCGCGCGATGACCTTCTCGATTGGCTGAAGGAGAACCCGCAGAGCCGGGGCAAACGCGATATCGCGCGGGCGTTCGGCATCAAGGGAGCCGGGCGGATCGAGCTTAAACGCCTGCTGCGCGACTTGCAGGATGAGGGTCTGATCGAGCGGCGCAAGCGCCATATGACCCCGTCCGGGCATCTGCCACCAGTGACCATGCTGGTGGCAAAGGGCCCGGATCGCGATGGCGATCTGCTGGCCGAGCCACAAAGCTGGGAAGCGGAAAGCCCGCCGCCTGCCATCGTGGTTCTGCCGAAAGAAGGCGATCCGGCCCTGGGTGCGGGCGACCGGTTCCTGGCGAAACTCCGCCCCGTCAATGGCGAGGGCGAGGCGCTGACCTACGAGGCCCGTCTGATCAAGAAGATCGGCCAGGGCGCGAGACGCATGCTGGGGATCTTCCGCGCCGGGCCCGAAGGCGGGCGGCTGATCCCAGTTGACAAGAAGTCTGACCGGGAATGGCAGATCCCTGCCGGTGCGACCGGGGGGGCGAAGGAAGGCGAGCTGATCGAGGCCGAGGCGATCTCAGGCCCTAGGCTGGGCCTGCCCCGCGGCCAGGTCGTGGAGGTCCTGGGCGATCCCGGCGCCCCACGCCAAGTCTCTCTGATCGCGCTGCACCAGCATGATATTCCTTACGAATTCCCCGAGGAGGTGCTGGCCGAAGCGGCCGAGGCACAGCCCGTCACCGCGCAGGGGCGCGAGGATATCCGTGCCCTGCCGCTGATCACCATCGACCCATCGGACGCCCGCGACCATGACGATGCGGTCTGCGCGATGGCGGATGCGGACCCGGCCAATCCCGGCGGCCATGTCGTCTGGGTCGCCATCGCTGATGTTGCCCATTATGTCCGCCCAGGCAGCCGCCTGGATCGCGAGGCGCGCCGGCGGGGCAATTCCACCTATTTTCCCGACCGGGTTAGCCCGATGCTACCCGAGGCGCTCTCCGCCGATCTCTGCTCGCTGCATGAGGGGGTGGAGCGCCCCTGCCTCGCGGTACGGATGGTGCTGGACGCAGATGGCCGCAAGCGCAGCCACCGCTTCACCCGAGCAATCATGCGAAGCCGTGCCTCGCTCAGTTATGAACAGGCGCAGGCAGGCGCCGATGGCCGCCCCGATGCCCGGACCGCGCCGCTGATGGATGAGGTTATCACTCCGCTCTGGGCTGCCTATCGTGCAGCGGCCCGGGCGCGTGAGGCCCGCCAGCCCCTCGATCTGGACCTACCCGAACGCCGGGTCGAGATCGACGATGCGGGTGAAGTCGCCGCCATCCGCCTCCGCGACCGGCTCGATGCCCACCGGCTGATCGAAGAGTTCATGATCCTGGCCAATGTCGCCGCCGCCGAGGAACTGGAGGAGACCCGCCGCCCCTGTCTCTACCGCGTCCACGAGGCGCCGAAGGAGGACAAGGTCGAAGCGCTGCGCGAGACGGTCGAGACGCTGGGCATGACCCTCTCGAAAGGCCAGACGCTGCGCACGCGGCATCTCAACGACCTGCTCCGCGCGGCCCGCGAGACCGAGGCGGAGGAGATGGTCAGTCTCCAAGTTCTGCGCGCTCAGACGCAAGCCTATTACAGCGCCGAGAACTTCGGCCATTTCGGCCTGAACCTTCGTCGCTACGCGCATTTCACCTCGCCGATCCGGCGCTACGCCGATCTGATCGTGCACCGGGCGCTGATGCGCGAGCTCTCAGATGCCGATATCGAGCGTTTGGACGAGACCGCCAAGCAGATCTCGCAGACCGAACGCCGCTCGATGGAGGCCGAACGCGATACGACCGACCGCTATCTCGCCCGCTATCTCAGCGGGCGCGAGGGGGCCAGCTTCCCGGGTCGGATTTCCGGCATCGCCAAGTTCGGCCTGTTCGTTAAGCTCGATGAGACCGGCGCCGATGGTCTGATCCCGATCGGCACGCTGGGGCGGGAATACTTCCACTTCGACCCCGAAGCGCTGACCCTGACCGGCGAGCGCTCCGGCACCGTGCTCGCGATGGGGATGCGCGCCGAGGTCAGGCTGGTCGAGGCGACGCCCGTTACCGGCGGCTTGATCTTCGAGCTTCTCAGGACCGAGGGCCGAACCGCACACCGTTCCGCGCGCCGCGGGCCCAACCCAAAGCGCAAACTGGGCCGATCCAAAATCGCCAAAGCGGCGCGGAAAGCCAGGCGCAAAGGGTGACGGGCCGCGCGCGGGTGGGTGGGCGCAGACTGAGTTCCGACACCCGCTCCTGCATGCGCAGGGGAGCGCGCGGCCCTAGTCCACTGCCTTGATGAGCTTGCGCTCCAAAACCTTCATCACCTGCGCCAGATCATGGCCCCGCTTCAGGACGCGCCCATCCATGCCATGGACCGACCAAGCCCCCTGGCGCCGCGCATCCTTCGGCCGTTTCTCGATCCGGTACATCGGTGTCTCGGCCGCCCGGCGAAAGATCGAGAACACCGCCCGGTCCGTCAGATGATCGATCGCATAATCCTTGGCGACACCCAGGGCGACCATCCGTCCATAGACATTCAGGATCACAGACAGCTCGGTTCGGTGCAACGATATCACCGGGGCCGGCCCGTGATGCAAAGAGACGATCTCGTTCATCGTCAAATCATGGCACCGGCGGCGAGAAAATGGCAAGTCCAAAGCCATCGTCCGATTTCCGCCGCGAGAGCGCGAATATCACCCCATTCGTGTCATTGGATGACCTTGCTTCGTTAACATACAGGACCTGCCGCGAGGCGGCCCGGTGCCGGTGGTTCAGCCCCCACCCAGAGTCCCGGTGCCGGGTTCCGCCTCGCGCAGATCCACGGAGTCGGCAAAGAGACGACAATCCCATGCAGACAGCCAATCGCGAGGGCACTCGCTCAGCAGCCGTAATCTGCTGCCTCAGTGACAGTAATCGCGATTGATGCGGTAATGATCACCAGACAGGCCCGAGAAGAAGTCCGGCACTTCCGGGTGGTCCACCGGTTCTCCCGAATGGTCGGGCACCAGATTTTGCTCCGAGACGTAAGCCACGTAGTAGCTCGTCTCGTTCTCGGCGAAGAGGTGATAGAAAGGCTGATCCTTCGAGGGGCGGATCTCCTCGGGGATCGACTCCCACCATTCCTCGGTATTCGCGAATTCAGGATCGACATCGAAAATGACGCCGCGGAACGGATGCACCCGGTGTTTCACGATCTGGCCGATGCGGAATTTGGCGTCGCGGCTCGTCGCCATCTCATGCACCTCGGTTTCACAGCTCACACCCGTGGTCTTAGTGCTACAGGAGATTTGTGTCCATATTGAGAACGCCACCGTCACTGTGCCAGTTTGACCCTTTGCGCCCCGTAATGACTGATTTTGCATCATTTCTGCGGAATTCCTGCCTGCCAATCGAGAGTCACCCGTGGTAACATCTTGGTAATGGCAGGCATCGAGCAGATAAAAACCGCCGCCACCGGGCCCTTCATCGCTGCGCTTCTGGCGCTGGCGCTAGCATCCTGCGGCGGGTCGCGATCCTATGACGGACCACCCCGGGCGCAGAACGATATCTGTGCGATCTTCGCCGAACGGCCCGATTGGCAGGATGCGACCCAGTCCAGCGCACTGCGCTGGGGCGCTCCGATCGAGATGCAGATGGCGATCATGTGGCGCGAGTCGAGCTTCCGCGCCGAGGCCCGACCACCCAAGAGATACATCGCCGGCGTGATCCCGAACGGCCATATCTCCTCGGCCTATGGTTACGCTCAGGCGATCGATGGAACTTGGGACTGGTACCGCCGCGACAGCGGGAATTCCGGTGCCGACCGCAATGATTTCGAGGACGCCGCCGATTTTGTCGGTTGGTATATGGCCAAGACCCAGCGCTCGAACGGTGTTGGCATGTTCGACGCGTTCAACCAGTATCTCAACTATCACGAAGGTCATGCCGGATATCGCCGTGGCTCGTGGCGCAATAAAGGCTGGTTGCAACGCGCGGCCCGCCAAGTGGCCGAACAGGCTGCCCGCTATCGAGGACAGCTCAGCCGGTGCAGTTGACCCCTAGCCGCCGCTGATCTGCCGGAACCAGCCACGAATACCGCGATAGCGATGGCTGATCGACTCGGTGGTCTCCTCAATCTCCTGATCGACCTCATCGATCCAGGGCTGCACATGGCGCCCGAACATCATCAAGACGATACGGCGCAGCACTAGAAACCCCAGCACCAGGCCCGAGACGAGCACGATGTTCAGCCAGGGGATCAACCTCTCATCCGGCCCTGCCGCCGGGCGCATTGAGATCGCATTGGGAAACAGCGAGAAGTAAGGGATCCGCCAGCCGTAATGGCGGACCACCATCCAGACTGGATCGCCCGAGCTGCGGATCGAACTGTCCGCCTCGGCCTGCAAATCCGCGCTGTCGAATTTCAGGTAGGGCGGCCAGTCCCAATTCGTATCGTTGTTGCGAAAGACCGAAGGAGAGCCGTCGGGGCGGCGGGCATTGATCCGCTGCTGATCGATCGTGCCGATGGAGCCATCTTCGCGCTCGACATCGATGCGGACCACTTCGGTTCCAACGATCTGCACGATTTCGCGATCCGGTAGCGAGTAATGCAGAAACGCCGCCACCGCGATCAAGAGCAGGCTGTAGATCGTCCAATGCAGATAGAACACGGTGCTGCCTCGCCTCGCTGCCTATTGATAATTGGCAACATATATCAGGATCAGCATGGTGAGGAAGGGTAAGAGAAAAACGCCGTAGAGCAGTTTTCGCCGCCAGGAGCGTTCGTAATTCGCCAGGCCCTTATGAACGTAGTCCTCCTCGGTCAGCTTACCCCCCTGGCCAGTCGCATGTTCCGAGCGCAGCCGCTCGCGCACTTGCCAGCGATCGAAGGCCGAAAGGCCGATATAGATCACGCTGAGAACGGCGAAGAGCAGGATGAGACGCAGGACGATGACGGACATGGGTGGGAACCTCCTGCCCAGATATATGGGCGGGGATGGGGCTCACGGCCAGGGGGATCGGCGCTCAGCCCCTCGGTTCGAGCTGCAACACCAGCAGATTTGAAAGCTTCTGCGTCGCTTGACGTCCCAGAACGCCGCAATTCTGCGCAACGCCGCCGCGGATCGCCAGGCAATAGTCGAAACTGCCCATGTCGAGATTGAGCGCCATGGCGGGTGCGATCTCGCCCTCAATGGCCCTGGCGGCGTCGTAGAGCGTGACCGCCCCTTCAGTCTGATAGATCCCAAAGCCCCGGTCATCGGTGAAAAGCAGGCGGCGCACCGCTTCTGGTGCACCGTCCCGCGGGCGAACATCCAGCGCACCGTCGACAATCAACAGATGGCTCTGGAACACGCTCGCCCCTGCCTTAGCTGCACGGCGCTGGAAGGATTGGCGCTGATCCAGCGCGCCGAGATCGAACCGGATGCCCTGAAAGCTCAGATCGCCGCGATGTTGGATCGAGAGTGTGCCCTCGGGGCTGAGGATCGCAACTCCATCCATCCGGGCGAGCGTCGGGTTCACCACCGTGCCCTTGTGAATGAACATGCCGACTGGATTGGGACGCGCTTCCTCGCGCGCATCTTTACCGGTGTAGCCGCCGGTCACGATCAGCTGCTCTACGGGGGGGTCCATCGCCCGGGCCAGGGCCGAGCCTTCCTCGGGCAAAAGCAGGCTCGATGCCCGCGCCTCGCCCCAGCAGGAATGGAACAGGATCCGCTCGGATTTTTCAGGGCAGGCCGATGCCGATAGCGGCGCCAGAAACGCCAGAGCCGGAAGAGCCGCCCATGCGAGTTTTATCATGCCCTCTATCCCACCGTTCAGACGCCGCGGGCTTCATCGCCTAACGCATTGAATCTATGGGGCCGTCGATTGGTATGCAAGATGTTCCGCTGCGCGGTGCTGGCGCGCGTTTTTTAAACCGGCTCTGCTAGACTCAAGGATCAGGCTGCGTCTAGCGCCCGGCAATCCTCGGTCACCCAGCCGATCGGGGTGATTTCGCCGACATTCAGCGCCGCATGGGCATGGCTGTTCGGCACCTTCACGATAAAGTCCTGGTTGCCCGCGACCTCCATGCGACAGCGGATATGGTCGCCGAGATAGATCAGCTCGACCACCCGCCCTTGCAGCGCGTTAGGAGCGTCCGTATCACCGATCAGCACACGCTCGGGACGGATCGAGAGCATGGTGCGCTGCCCTGCGCCACCGCAATTCACTGCCAGCGCATCAACCTCGCCGCCGCCATCGAGCACGATCCGAGCCGCCCCACCTTCAGCTTTGGCAACCTGGCCGCCGAGCCGATTATTCTCGCCAATGAACTGCGCAACGAAGGCGTTCTCCGGCCGCTCGTAAAGGGTTTCCGGATCGGCCAATTGCTGGATCACCCCATCGTTGAAGACAGCGATCCGATCCGACATGGTCAGCGCCTCGGATTGGTCATGGGTAACATAGACC
>JBCDKL010000022.1:0-18038 GCA_038746695.1 Pseudomonadota bacterium
GCGCGGCCACCGGCTTCGCGCTTGTCGCGGTCGCTGCTGACCAGCAGATCCAAAGTCTCGGCGATGCCGAGGCTTTTGCCATCGATCTCGAAGCTGAGCCCGGCCATGGTCTCGTCGAACAGCCTATTCCAGGCCGCTGCACCTACTACGGATTGGTCGTGGAGAAACTTCTCCAGATCGTCCGAAAGCTGATGTGGGCGCCAGGCGCGGAGCTGGTCGATCCAGGGCCGATAGCGGCGCAGCGCAGCGCTTTCGCCAAACATCTCCTCGAGCCTAGCATCGGGGATGCGTTTGAGTTCCAGCCCGAAGAACACCGCCGGGTTGACCAGGGTGGTGATCGTGCCCTGCATATCGCCCATGAACTTGGCCCGGGCCGGGTCCGTGCTGTTCTGCTGATAGAGCAGGCCCGCATAGGACATGATGCGCCCGAGGATCGTCTCGAGCCGCTCGTTCACGGCAATGGAGGCGGCCAGCTCGTCGCCGGAGAGATCGGCCAGTTTGCCGTCATGCCCTGCCAGTTCGGTGACCATCCCACGCGCACGGTCCAGATCGGACGCGATCTCGGGAGCGTCCATCGCGGTGTAAAGGTCGGAGAGATCCCATTCCGGCAGAGCGCCCAGATCGCCGCCTCCCTGACCGTCATCCGGGGTGGTTTCAGTGGCGGTGTCATAGAGCGGGGCGGGCAAGCGAAGCATAGAGATCTCCTTGAAAGCTGTTCCTGACTTAGCCGGAAAGGCCGCAGGCGCAAGGGGGGTGCGGGTCGGCGGGTCGTCCGGGGTCAGAGCCGGATGCCGGGCTCCTCCGCCGGGTCGGTCTCGGCCTCACGCTCGACATCCGGTTCGGGTGGCGGGGTGTAGGGCGGGGCATCTTCGCGCCGGGGGATCAGGATATCGCCATTGGGCAGGACCTTGGGCCGGGCGTAGTGTTCGAAATCGTCGATTTCCTCGAGGATGCCGAGCCGGTCGATGATATCGTCCAGCGCTGGGCGGACCTCATCGGTCAATCCCTCGAGGATGCTGCCCAACTGCTCGCGCAGGCTGGGATCGGCGGGCTCTTCGGCATGGGCGGGGATGACCGTAAGGACGAGGATCGCCGCGATGGCAAAGGCTGGGACACGCGTGCTCAGCGGGGCTGGCACGATATGGGGATGGCAGGCGCGGGGCATGGGTGTCCTCCTGTCTCTGCTCAACGAGATAGGAGGATGCTCTACGAACTGCAACTGATCTGCAGGCGGCAGCTGGGCGGCCTGGAGCCTCAAAGGGGCGCCGAAAAGGCAACCGCCCCACACCTTTCGGCACGGGGCGATCTTTCTAGCTTATTGTAGGCCTTGCGGCCCGATTATCTTATCGACTGAGCGAGATCTCGACGCGGCGGTTGGTGCGCTCGCGCACATTGTCACCGGTGGCGACTGCCAGATCATTCTCACCGCGGCCAGCCAGGGTCATCGCACCCGAGGGAACGCCACGATCAACCAGAGCGCTGGCGACGCGACGGGCACGACGCTCGGAGAGAGCCTGGTTGTAGCCTTGCGAGCCCACCGTGTCGGTGTGACCAACGATCGAGAGCGCCGTCGCCCCCATCGCCTGCACCGCATCGACCACCTCGTCGATAGTGGTGCGGGCCAGATCGGTCAGAGTGGATTGGTTGAAACCGAAGAAGACCACGAAGTCCGCTTCAAGCGGGCCACCGACACAAGCGCGCAGGGCTTCGTCAAACAGCGCGCGGGCATCGGCCGGCGTGATGCAGAACTTGTCGCCGCCGCGAATGGCCTCGAGATACTGGTCCCACATCGCCTGAGCGCGCGCACACTCGGCCGGACGCTCGTCCTTGTGCTCGTTGATGGCGGCAACGACCGAGTCGTATTCCGCATTTACATCGCCGATAATGCCGAGCTGATCGGGTGCCCAAGGCGGGGGAGCCACGCCGGCTTCAGCGGCTTTCGACTTGTTGATATACGCCGTCGAGTTCCGCCAGCGCACATTTTCGAACGCGGCGCGACGGCCGAGTTCGGTATATTCTTTGGCCAGAGCGCCGGTAAATCCGGCCCCGCCATGGTCTGCTTTCAGGTAGCGCTCGGCCCCGAAGGTTGCGCCAAGCGACGAACCGGGCAGCTGCGTGCATCCTGCAACGGCAAGTGCCGACGCCCCCAGCATCAGACGAACAATGATCTTCATCCCTCTCTCCGTTCGGTATCGAGCGAACCCTTTGCGGACCGCCCCTCGTTTGAGATGACCGGCTTCGTTGGCCGGCGCTCCCATCGTCTCGCATGATTGAGAGCAAAGCTCAATGCAGCGTTGGGTGGAAGTCTCGATAATTCCGCAGTTTATTGCTGCAGTAACCGATTAACAACACTCGCTGCCCGAATGTTGCCGCGATTTCCGCAAAATCGGCACGCTGGTGACAAAAAATCAACCCAGATTGCGTTGACTCTGGCGAAAGCGAGGCAGACCCGGCGCGTGTCACGTGTCGGAAGAAGATCCGTTATCCCCTGGAGACTGGCCAATATATCTGGCTCGGCCCTGGCGGTGCGGGTGACGTTTGTGGGTGAAAGACGAGCTTGCTATGGACCGGACCGTATTGATCGCCGACGATGATGCTACGCAACGCCGGTACTTGGCGACCGTGTTGGAAGCCTGTGGCTATCATGTCGAACAAGCTGCGGGCGGCACCGCGGCGGTTGAATATTTGCTGAGCCCGGATGGCGGGACAATCTCGCTCATGCTGCTCGATCTCAACATGCCCGATATCGACGGTATTTCGGTGCTGAAACGCCTGCGTGGGGCCGAGAATCCGACACCGGTTCTGGTCCTGACTTCGAATGGCTCTGTCAGCCGCGCGGTCGAGGCGATGCAGGCCGGCGCCTCGGATTTCCTGGTGAAACCGGTGGGGCCCGAGCGGCTGGACGTCTCGATCAAGAACGCGCTGGCAATCCAGGATCTCTCGACCGAGGTGCGTAGGCTGTCGAAAGTGGGCGAGAACCGGCTGAGCTTTGACGAGTTGATCGCGATCAGCCCGGCCACTCTTAAAGCAATCCGTCTGGCGCGCCGGGCGGCGGGCTCGGACATCCCAGTCCTCATCGAAGGCGAGTCAGGTTCCGGCAAGGAGGTATTTGCCCGGGCGATCCATGGCTCCTCGGTCCGCGCCGGCGCCCCTTTCGTAGCGGTCAATTGCGGCGCTTTGCCCGAGCATCTGGTGGAAAGCATCCTGTTCGGACATGAGAAGGGCTCCTTCACCGGTGCCACCTCGCGGCGCATGGGCAAGTTTCAGGAGGCCGAGGGCGGAACACTGTTCCTAGACGAAGTAGGCGAATTGCCGCTGGGTGCGCAGGTCAAACTGCTCCGCGCGCTCCAGACCGGTGAGATCGACATGGTCGGTGGCGACAAACCGGTGAAGGTGGATTTCCGGCTGATCTCAGCCACCAATCGCGACCTGCGTCGGATGATCGGTGGCAACACGTTCCGCGAGGACCTCTATTACCGGCTGAGCGTCTTCCCGATGACCCTGCCGCCGCTGCGTGAGCGGCGCGAGGATCTGCCGGGCCTGTCGCGGATGTTCCTCAACCGCTTCACCGCCTCCGAGGCGGCGGCGGCGGAGGGCTTCAGCCATGGCGCGATGGAGGCCATCATGGCTGCCACCTGGCCCGGGAATGTGCGTCAGTTGGAGAATACGATCCACCGCGCCGTGGTGATGAGCGATACCACTCTGATCCAGCCCGAAGATCTGCACGGGATCGATGGCGAGGAATTGCCTGCGAAATCCAATGGCGCGGCGGCGCAGGATATCGAAACCCATGATGCAGAGCGGCCGGATGAGATCACCAAGCTCGACCCGCTCGACCCATTCCTGAGCGCCGATGGTCAGATCCGGCGGCTTCTCGATATCGAGGCGGATGCGATCCAACGGGCGCTGCGGCTCTATCACGGCCGGATGTCCGAGACGGCACGGCGGCTCGGTATCGGGCGCTCGACCCTGTACCGCAAGATCGACGAGCTCAGAATCGAGAAAGACGCCAGCTAAGGCGCGTCGGAAACGATGCGCATTACATATCTGCCGTCTAGAGGTGCCCGCTGCCTGTTCCCGAATTGGGAACGCTGAAATGCTAATTGGCCAGCCACCTCATTTTGAGGTGGAAGTGTGGAAAGTACCTTTTCTGAAGACGATCACAGGTAACGCTGCGCCACACACAGATCTCGCCAGTGACGGGTTTACCGCATGACGCGTTCCGTGCAGGAAACATGCCGCGAATGGCTGGGTGGGCGGGCAGTCGTGCCTCGGCCCCTTCAGGGGCCGTGCACGCTGGGCGCGCGCACAGGCAGGCGTGGCATCGTTAATCCGCTACGGGCAGCATGCCGAGCGCGGACATGTAGAGATCGAGCAGGGCTTCCTCTTCGTCGCGCTCCTCGACGGGTTTCTTGCGCAGGCTGACGATCCGACGCAGCGTCTTAGTATCGAACCCGTTGCCCTTGGCCTCGGCATAGACCTCCTTGATCTGATCGGCGACTTCCTTCTTCTCCTCCTCCAGACGCTCGATCCGCTCGACAATGGCCTTTAATTGGCCGGCGGCGACTTGAGTATGGGAGACGGTCTCATCGGTCATGTCTGCTCCTCGCATCTGTTCCACGCCCAGGTGGAGAGACGGGGTATAGAGACGGGTGCGAAGGATCACAATCGCGATGAAAGGCGCGGCCGGGTATGGCTGCACGCGCACCCGTCGCGTGCTCCTGCGGAGCTCGCATCCGCCCGCCCGCCCAGCCATACCCGGCTGGGGCTAAGCTCCTTCATCCTTCATGCGATGGCTCCCGTAGGCCCCCACCCATCGCATGCGCGGGAACCTATCGACGAGATCTTCCTGCGGTCATTCGATCACAGCCCAAAACGGCATCTAATTCTCCCGCGTCACCGTTGTAATCGCGAATGCGATCCGGAGACGGTGCGCATCCCTGAGTTGGTTTTGCCGAGATCAGGCGAGCCGTTTCGTATTCCTTGTCGGCGCCGACCTCCGAGCAATGCGGATATGCTGCATGGCCGGGCCGGTTTTATCTTGTTTCATGCCAATCTGTTGTCTCACGGGTGGCAACTCAGACGAGCAATGAAGCATGCGGGATCGCCGCCAGCTTTCTCAGTGCTCCTTCGCGGCAGCGGCGAAAGCCGCTTGTTGCTCCGGTGTCGCCTCGGTCTGGTACTTTGCCTTCCATTCGGGGAAAGGCATGCCATAGACGATCTCGCGGGCTTGCATCTTATCGAGCTCAGTGCCCTGTTCGGCGGCTGCCTCCTGATACCAGCGACTGAGGCAGTTGCGGCAGAAGCCCGAGAGGGTCATCAGATCGATATTCTGCACATCGGTGCGGTCGCGAAGATGGTCCCGCAGACGGCGGAAGACGGCGGCCTGGCGGGCGATTTCTTCTGGCGAGAGGGCGTCCTCGGTCATCTCAGGGCTCCTTCAGGTTGCGATCTGTTACGCGAGAGATAGGGCGGCCCTATCGGCCTCCGCAACCGCTTGAGTGATTTTCGGGGCCAGGCGTGCCGCCCATGACGCTTGGCCTTCTTGCGATGTGATCAGGTCGTTGCGGATCTCGATCAACACATGAGGCAGGCCGCGCGCAGTGCCGTGGCGCCACATGCAATCTCCCGCCAATTGCCCAGTATAGGGCTCATTCCGGCCAATGCAGAGATCGGTATCGAGCATCAGGTGATCCAGCAGCGGGTCTACCAGCCTGCGGTCACGATCCCAGAGCAGACCGATCTGCCAGGGCCGCGGTGGACGGCCGCGCAATTGCCGGGTGAAAGAATGGATTGAGATCAGATAAGGCCGCGCGCCCATTGACAGAGCGGCATCGATCTCGGCGGTGACCGCATCGTGATAGGGGCGGTAAAGGTTGGCGATCCGCTTTGCGATCTCTCCCTCATCCACATTGCGGTTGCCCGGGATGACCGAGCCGTCATAGAGGCGCATCACCAGGGTCGGGTCATCCTCGCCCCGGTTGGGATCGATCACCAGGCGGGAAAATGTCGAGAGCACGGCAGGCGCGCCGAGCGCCTGGGCAAGCGCAAGGACCACGCCGCGCGCGCCCACATCCCAGGCGATGTGACGAGCCATATCGTCAGCCGGCAGGCCCAGATCAAGATCCGGCGGTACGGCGTTTGAGGCATGGTCGCAGAGCAGGATTGGCCAGGCCGCCTTTGCACTCCCCCCAGGCACGCGTTCGACCGGGGCGAAAGAGGCCGTATCTGATGGCATGACGGGGATCCTTTGGGGGTGGTGAAGGCGGGGCGCACAATTCCTGCAAGACTCTTTACAAATTCGCAAGAAATCCTGCCTGACTTTCCGGGACCGCTCGGGCTATATACCCCAATGGTTGCGTAGACAGCCGATTGACCCCGGGGGGACCATTCATGCGACGCAACCGCAATGTGAAGATCGTTGCAACGGTCGGGCCAGCCAGTTCGACCCGTGAGATGCTGCGAAAGCTGTTCGAGGCGGGGGTGGATGTGTTCCGCCTCAACATGTCGCACGGCACCCATGAGGATATCGCCGAACGCCACGCGGTCCTGCGCGAAATCGAGATGGAGATGGGCCGCCCGATCGGCATTCTGGGCGATCTGCAGGGGCCGAAACTGCGGGTCGGTCTTTTCGGCGAGGGGCCGGTGATGCTGGAAGAGGGCCAGGCCTTCCGCTTCGACCTCGATGAGAAGCCAGGCGACGCGACCCGCGTAACCCTGCCGCATCCCGAGATTTTTGCGGCCTTGGAGCCCGGCGCGACCCTGCTTGTCAATGACGGCAAGATCCGCCTGAAAGTTGAGAGTTGCGACGAGGCGCATGCCGCCTGCACCGTCACGGTGGGGGGCGAGATCTCGAACAATAAGGGCGTCAACGTGCCCGATGTGGTGCTGCCGCTCGCCGCGCTGACCGAGAAGGACCGGCGCGACCTGGAATATGTGATGGAACTGGGCATCGACTGGCTGGCGCTCTCGTTCGTGCAGCGGCCAGAGGATGTGCTCGAGGCGCGGGAGTTAACCGGCGGCAATGTTGCGATTATGGTCAAGGTCGAGAAACCCGCCTGTGTCGCCCGGTTCGATGAGATCCTGGATGTCTCGGATGGCATCATGGTCGCCCGCGGCGATCTGGGCGTCGAGATGCCGATTCACGAGCTTCCGCCGATCCAGAAAGAGCTGATCCGCAAATGCCGCCAGGCCGCCAAGCCGGTGATCGTAGCAACTCAGATGCTGGAGAGCATGATCACCTCGCCAATGCCGACCAGGGCCGAAGTCTCGGATGTCGCCTCGGCGATCTATGACGGCTCGGATGCGGTGATGCTGTCGGCCGAGTCGGCGGCGGGGCAATACCCGGTCGAGGCGGTGGCGATGATGGACTCGGTTGCCAAAAACGTCGAGGCTGGCTCGCTCTATCGCGAGGCGTTGGAGACTGGGCCGCCGGTCGACCGGACCTCGGTGGCCGATGCGATCACCTCGGCTGCAAAGGCGGTGGCCGAGGGCACCGATATCAAGGCGATCTGCTGTTTCACCCATTCCGGCACAACAGCGCTTCTGATGGCGCGCGAGCGTCCCGCCATGCCGATCCTAGCACTTACCCCGGTGCGCGAGTCGGCCCGTCGCCTCGCGCTCGCCTGGGGCCTGCATTGCGTGGTGACCGAGGAGGTGGAACGCTTCAAGCTCGCCGTCGTTCGCGCGGTGCGCACGGTTATCGAAGATGGCTTCGCGACACCCGACGATAACATAATCGTGACCGCCGGGGTGCCTTTCAATACCCCAGGGACGACAAATATCCTGCGGGTGGCCCCGGTAGATGAACGCAAGATATTCGAGGGTGGCCATGATTGAGCGGGGCTTCTTTTTGGCAGTCGGGCACGTGGGAATTACCACAAACAGTCGATAAGCTGCGTGCCATATTGCCAGCCTGCTGACGCAAGGGGGTGACAATGGCAAAGCAGCAGGACGAGAACGGCCGGGATGCGCCTGGTGAAGCGGCGGACTCGTCGCCGATAACAGGTCAAACCGACCAGGGTGGCCGCGTATTTCGCGAGACTTCCAGCGACCGGCGCGATCAGATGGAAATAAACGATATCCTTCTGGAACATACGCTTGGCGGCAGTTTCTCGTCCCGGCTGTTCACAGCTCGGGCTGCAAACATCGCTGAGGCCGGGGCTTCAGAGCCAGTACGTAGGACTTCCCGCGACGACAATCCGGGCGATGACGGCTGATCCAGCCGCCACTCTCAACTGAACACTTGTCAATCGACAGCGCGCCGCCTATAGACGGCGGCTCGACGGAACGTCCGGCCAGTATGGGCTGCCGAGGCCTTCCGAACTCATCGGACAATGGAGATGAAAATGCCCAAGATGAAGACCAAATCGGGCGCCAAGAAGCGCTTTAAGATCACGGCGAATGGGCGCGTGAAAGTCCAGCAGGCGGGCAAGCGCCACGGCATGATCAAACGCACCAGCAAATTCATTCGGAACGCCCGCGGCACCACCGTGCTGACGAAGCCTGACGAGAAGATCGTCAAGCAGTTCCTGCCATACGGCTGAGGGAGGACCGGATATGCCAAGAGTGACAGGCGGACCCGCCTCGATTGCTAAGCACAAGAAGGTGCTCAAAGCAGCAAAAGGCCATTATGGGGCGCGTTCGCGCAGCTTCCGAGTGGCCACTCAATCGGTCGAAAAGGCGCTGCAATACGCGACCCGCGACCGCAAAGTGCGCAAGCGGAATTTCCGCGCGCTGTGGATCCAGCGGATCAACGCCGCGGTGCGCGCCCATGACGAAGGACTGAGCTACTCGCGGTTCATCGAGGGGCTGAACAAGTCCGGCATCGAGGTGGACCGCAAGGTTCTGGCCGATCTAGCCGTACATGAGCCCGAGGCGTTTAGCGCGATCGTCGACCGGGCCAAGGCGGCCCTGACCTGAAGCAATGAGCGTCTGAGGCGGCCTGCTGATGGCGGGCCGCCCCACCGAGAGGTCCGCCCCGCGCAGTGCGGTATCAGCCCAGCGCCCGGCCAAGACCCTGTTTCAAAACGTTGCAGACACGGCCAAATCCGTTCATAAACAAAAGCCGTATTGCGCTTGTCGCAACCGCTAGGGACAACTTGCTGTCCTTCCGGAGGCTTGGGGATTGGTCGTGGTGCGGCGCGTATATTTTTTGGCCGCTTGGGTGCAAGCTGCGCCCTCCCATGGCCGAGTAGGAGGGAAGTCCGTGACACGGCATTGCGCGCACCGCATGGCTGCATGGCTCGATTCGCGCCGCAAAGGGGCCGTTGCAGCCTCGGCCCTTCTAATCGCAGGTTTGTCCGTCATCGCCCTGCCTGGTGCTGCCCAGGCCCAGACCCGGCCGGGCCTTGCCTGGGGACTGAACGGGATCGATATCGTGGTGGCCGAGGATGCCGATCTCGCTCTTCGCAACCCGACTGGAGACAATAATGACGCGCTCTCGACCCGGGTCAGCGGGGTGGTTCGCTCGGGTCTGCGCCAGGCAACGAGAGGTTACTTCATCGGCGAACGCCGCACCCGGCTGATCGCCACCGTGCGTCAGTTTCGCGGTATCTCGAACGACACTACTCTGCTGACCGGCGGGCGGATGCAGGGCGAGATCGATTTCGAAATACGCGACGCCGCCACCGGCGAAGTGCTGGCGCGGCAGACCGGGGTCGGCTTCACACGTCGGGTCAGCAGCGGCCTGTTTGCGGGCAGCTCGCAGCAAGAGGAATATATTGAGGAAGTGGCGCTGGCGACCCGGGGCTGGATGAGCGGCCTTGGCTGCGCCGATGCGGCTTGCAGCTTTGCAGGCGATCCGCTGCCGGCCAGCGGTGGCACCAGGCTGGCTTTGGCGCCTGCCCCACGCCCTGCCGCCCCGCCGCCTCAACCAGCACCAGAACCAGAGCCGGTGATCATCGAGCCGGAGGCCGTAGAGCCTGAGATCGTGGTCGAAGAGGCTGTCGAGGAAAACGAAGGCGGCGGTTTCTTCAGCGGCCTCGCCTCGGTCTTCGATGGCGGTGAGGCGGACGAGGCCCCCGAGGCCGACAATCCAGCCCTGGAGATCGCAGAAGCCGAGCCCGAACCCCAGCCAATCCCTGAGCCTGTCCTGATTGAGCCTGAGCCCGAGATCGCGGCCATTGTGCCCACACCTCCCGAGGCCGAACCGCCCGAGCCCGTGAACGAACCCGAGATCGTCGCCGATGAGCCAGGCGAGGACGAAAGCGGTGGCTTCTTCGGCGGTCTCGCGTCGGTCTTCGATGCAGGCGATGCCGAGGAGAGCGACGAACCCGAGCCCGCCGCAGCCGAGATCGAACCAGATCCTGTCCCTGTGATTGTCGAGCCGGAGCAGGAACCAGAACCGGAACTTGAGATTGCCGCTGTCGCTCCCATCGCTCCCGCGCCGCCCAGCCCGCCCGAGCTCGAGATCACCGAGGTCGAGCCGGTAGCTGAGCCTGCGCAGGAGACCGGTTCGGAAGAAGGCGGCTTTTTCAGCGGCCTCGTCTCGGTATTCGCCGGTGACGAAGATCAGACCGCCGAAGAAACACTCGAAACGGCTGAAGTCTCCGACGCCGCCGACATCCCGGAGCCTGAAGTCGAGAGCCAACTTGCCGCCCTCAGTCCACCTGATGCGCCGGCCGTCCAGGCCGCGCCCAGAGGGATCGCCGGTCGTCTGAGCGCACCTCTCCCGCTCGCCGCTCCTCGCGGGGATGACGAGACCGCCGAGACGGAACCCGAACCCACCTCACCGCCCGAGGAAGAGTCGCCGGTGATCGCCGAACTGACCCCCGCAGCGGCGCCCGCTCCGCCAGTCGCTCCGGAACCGGAGGAAACCGCACCCGTAATCGTCGCCGATCCCGAGGTGGCGGTGGAAGAGCCTGCCGCCCCAGACCCGGTTGTGGCGGCGATCGCCCCGGTCCTCCCCATCCCGCGCCCACCGGTCGAGGCGGAGCCGGAGCCCGATCCGAACCAGATCGCGGTTGCCCCGGACTCACCGCAACAGGGCGCCAGTGAGGAGACCGAGACGGCTGCTTTGACCCCGCCATCGGCGGAAGTCTCGAACCAGCCGAGCGCAGGCGGCGCATTGCCCGTAGCACTGGCTCTCCCGAGCCAGGTCGAGAGCGCGCCCGATGTTGTCGCCCCGGAACCCGCGCCGCGTCCCGAGCCAGAGCCCGAGGCCGAGCCCCCTGCTGTGGTGGCGCTGGCCAATCCGGCGCGGGTGCCGAGCGCGGAGGACGCACCTGCCAGCCAGCCGCTCGATCTCGCACCGGTCGAACCGGTGGCGCCATCCGAACCGCTTGACCCGGTGGAGCTGCCCGAGGACGGCACATTGGAGGTCGACACGCAAATCGCCGCGGTCGATCCCAACGCGGCCGGGCCCACCTTGGCAAATGCGCAATGGATCGGGTTCACCCCAGCGGTGTTCGGTCGGCAGAGCGACCGCCCTGGCCTTTGGATCGCGGGCCCGTTCGACCGGAGAGAGCGGCAAGGCTGGATCACCGACACGGCGACCGGCTCGACCACCCGCGTCACCTTCATCTGGCGCGAAGCTGCCCCCGGCAGCCAGGCGCTTCTGTCGGCCGAGGCGGCGAGAGCTTTGGGTCTGACCCCTGGCGATGTGGCGAATGTGGCGGTCTATCTGCCGAGGTGATCAAGAGCGGTTAGGGCCAGCCCCGCTGGCCCCTTGCCATCGAATTCCCGCGCGGCTATAGAGCGGCTTCTCGACTCGGACAAGCTGGCACCTGGCGCCGTAATGATGGCCTGCCGACCGGCATCGCCGCGTGAAGAAACAAAGGGTTGGACCATGAAAGTCAGAAACTCTCTGCGCTCGCTGAAGAGCCGCCATCGCGATTGCCGGGTCGTGCGCCGCAAGGGCCGGGTCTATGTGATCAACAAGACCCAGCGCCGCTTCAAGGCCCGTCAGGGCTGAACCGGACTGCTCCTGCTCTGGATGCGCGAGGGCTGTCCCGCACTTGCACGCAACATCTTCGCGAAACAGATCAACGACAATTCTCTCCGCCTGACCAGCGCGCGGTGAGGAAGTGTTAATCTTCAAATTCTAATCATCTCGCCCGAATGCGTTCGAGACGATCTCCCCTCGATGGATAGCGACCTTGAGGGGGCGGGACCAACGGCTGGCCAGCCGTCCTTGCTTTCACAGAACCAAGGCCCAAAAGACTGAGAGGGACGGCCAAGAGCCTCTCCTCTCTTCAGATCGAGACCTCCCCGGAACAGCACGCATCGCGCCGTCGCCAGGTCGCCTGGATCGATCCCTGGCGCGTGGTGGCGCTTGTTTTTCCCGTATCTCATCCCTCGGCGCCAATGCGCTGTCACTTATGCGCGGGCGCGATACCTCTCGCCGATGAAAAAACCGATCTACCCGTATAAGTTGTTACATCGTCGGCGCGTATCTGCCGTCATCCTCTGCCGTATCACGCCATGCAGCGCTTGACGCGAGAGGAGAGAGAGATGACTGTAAACACAATCAAGGACGGACCGGCCGAGTTGGACGACCGTGACCTGGACGCCGTGGATGGCGCCTTTCTGCGGAGTACGATCGGCGGTGTCTTGAAGGGCACGAAGCGGGTTCTGGACACGGCCCTCGGTGTCGTACCCAACAGTGTGAGCCGGGTGCGGAGTTCCTTTCAAGGCGGCGCCCATGGCTATGACGGGCCAACCAGCATGGGGGGCGGAAGCAGCCGTTACTCGGATTTCTCGACGACCAAGCACCGGCACTGACAACGCAGGTGGCGGCTCTTGGCCGTCGGAGCGGTGGCGCGCGCTGGCCCGCCTCCGCGCCACTTCTCAGTCGAATTTGCGCAGATCGTCAATCACCTTGCCGTCATTTGGTAGGCTGTCCGCGGCGACCTGCTCGGCGGTTCCGCGCAATTTGAGGATGTCGCGCATCGCATCGGCGACCTCGGCGGGTTTGGCCTCGCCTTCGAAGGCCAGATGCATGCGGTCGGCATCGCCCTCGCGGTCGACCGTCAGACGTGCCTTGGTCAAGCCCATGCGCTGGATCAGGGCCGAGACTTGTTCGGGGCGCACGAACATTCCTTTGACCTTGGTGGTCTGATCGGCCCGGCCCATCCAGCCTTTGATGCGCATATTGGTGCGCCCGCAGGGGCTCTCTCCCGACAGCACGGCGGAGAGATCGCCGGTAGCAAAACGGATCAGCGGGTAATCGGCGTTGAGCAGGGTCACCACCACCTCGCCGACCTCGCCTTCGGGCAGGGGGTCGCCCGAGCCGGGGCGGGTGATCTCTAGGATCACCCCCTCATCGACCACCATACCTGGGTTTGGACCCTCGGCGCCTGCCGTTTCATAGGCGATCAGGCCGAGATCGGCGGTGGCATAGCATTGCAGGCACAGGATCCCCGCCTCGGCATAGCCCGCCCGCATCGCGGGGAAGAGCGGCCCACCCGAGACCAGTGCCTTGTCGAACCGAAGGGAAAGCCCCAGCTCGGCCGCTTTGTCGAGCATCGCCTGGAGGTAGTCTGGCGTGCCGATATAGGCCGTGGCACCCAGATCGGCGGCGGCGCGGGTCTGCGCCTCGGTATTGCCGACGCCGCCGGGGATCACCACGGCGCCGAGCGCCTTGGCACCGCTCTCCAGCATATGGCCTGCGGGTGTCAGGTGATAGGCGAAGGCGTTATGCACCACATCTCCCGCGCCGATCCCTGCAGCATCCAGCGCCCGCGCCGTGCGCCACCAATCGGGGCTGTCCATGCCCGGCTCGTAGATCGGGCCGGGGGATTGGAAAAGCCAGGTGAAATCCCCGGCGGGCCGTGTCGTCAGCCCGCCGAACGGGGGAGCGGCGCGTTGCATCTCCGAGAGTGTGGACTTGCGCAGCACCGGCAAGCGGGAAAGTGCCGCGCGGTCGGTCACCCGCTCGGCTGCCACTCCGTCGAGCAGCCGCGCCATACCGGGTGCGCGGGCCTGGGCATCGCGGATCTGAGCGATAAGGCAGTGGAACTGCGAGCGCTCCCGCTCGGCCATCGAGCGGGTTTCTAGGGCCGGATCGGGGCTTGGATGGAGGTCGGGATCGGTCATGCGCGCTCGGCTCCTTGCTCTTTTGCCGCTTTCGCTTCGCGGGCGGCTCTGACAGCTTCCGCCCGGGCGAAGGGGTGGCTGTCGCGTCCCGTCACCTTGGTCATCTTTTGCACACGGAAGGCCTCGGGCACGAACAGGATATTGGCGCAGGCCTCGGTCTCGAACAAGTTCTCGGGATTGGCGTTGAAATTGTCTTTGCGGAAGATGAACTCGGCCAGCCAATAGCCTTGATAGCCGAGATCGGTCATCGCCTCGAGCAGCGGGTCGGTCTCGTCCGGGTCGCTGTTTTCCAGCAGGATCACCGGGCGGTGGCGCTCGATGGTCTTGATGGCGCCTTGGATCAAGGCCAACTCCATATGCTCGATATCGGCTTTGATCAGACGCAGCCGGTCAAGCTCGAGCATCTCGTCCAATGGGCCTATCGGCACTTCGAGAAAGCGCTCGCCCTTGACCCTGCGTCGGATGAAAGGGTCGAGCGTGATGCTGCCGAAATTGCCTGTCTCCAGGGTCAGCCGGTCCGGAAAGCGGGCGGTGCCGGCCTTCGCCCCCAGCCCCGCCAGCACCGGGACCAGGTTGTCGAGCCCGTTCAGAAATCCATTCACGGTCAGAAGCTCGTTCAGCCTTGGCTGCGGCTCGAAAGCAAAGACCCGTCCCTCGGGCCCGACCCGTTTGGCGAAAGGCACCGAAAGGGCGCCGATATTCGCTCCGGCATCGACCACAACATCGCCGGGGCGGAGGATCTGGTTGAGCACTTTGAGCTCGCCCTCGGCCCATTCGCCATAGGCGCGCAGCGCGCGGCCGACATGGGTGTCGCCCTCCAGCGAGGCGAAGATTCCGTGGCGGCAGGTATCGACCCGCACCCCCGGCGGGAGGGTTATATCGGGCAGGCCGGTCATCTCACCTCCGACGCGATCAGGCCGCGACATTAGGGAAAAGCGGCGACTATGGCCACTGCCTTCTGCATCTGGCCGAGACCGATTTAACCCTTTGATAAGTATGCAATTTCAAACGGGCTTCCACATCGTGGAAACCCCACTGGTCCACATAGAAAACCGACTGGCCCGTCTTACATCAAGTTTAGTCGTAACGTTTTGCGAGGAAACGTCATCATGAGCCGTCAGGAAACGATCATCACCGAAAAGGCGACAGCGATCCCCAACCGGGTGACCTATGCCGAGCAGGTCAAGGATCTCGAAGCCGCCCACGCCAATCTCCGCCGCGAGCTGGTTGCGATGCTCAAAGCGATCCCGTTCCGGGCGGTGGTGACACGCTTCACCATGGCGGGCATGCTCTTCCTCAGCGCTGCGGTCGTCCTGGCCGCAGCGTGGGCCAGCATCTTCGGGTGATGGCGCGACAGCGGGGCCAGTGACGGCCCCGCCCTCTTTCCAAGTATCCTCAGATCCATATATCCGAGGTGCAATCCCCGCCGGGATAGCGCGTCTCATGCGCGCGCGCCGGGCCCTGCGGTTCATCTTTGAAATCGACAAAGAATTTCGGGTCGATCGACAACCCTCCATCGACCGTGTCGGCGTTCAAAAGCAGCATGCAACCGCCAACATCCTTCATCGCCGGATAGAACTGGTTGTCCCAGGTCGAGAACAGCGATGTGGTCACATAGAGCCGTTTGCCGTCCAGCGAGCATTGGATCATCTGCGGCCCGCCCTCGATCCTGCGGCCATTGACCATGGGCGCATGGCCGAGCAGCCCGCCCATCCAGACCTGCCCGGTGAATTTCGGCGCCGAGGGATCCGAGATGTTGTACTGCCGCACATCGCCATGGAGCCAGTTGCAGAGATAGAGCCACTGGTCATCCATCGACACCAGGTAATCGGTGATCAGTGAGGGTACCTGGATCGGCCAGCCCACCACATCGATCGGCGGGATATCGATGACTTTCTCGACGACGTTCTTCCGGCCCTTCTTGTAGTAATGGAACATGTTCGAGCTGAGCGTCGCGCCGACGAAGCCATGGGTCGAGTCCGGGTCGTGGAGATAGCGCACTTCCAGAGGGATCATTCCTTCGGCGCCCAGATCCACTGTCTCGGCGATCTTCTTCTTCTTGAAGTCCCAGAAATGGATCTGCTGGCCGTAATTGCCCTTGCCCACATCCTCCAGGTCGAAGCCCGGCATGAACGTGTTCGGCGAGCCCCATTCCGATGAGACCATGATGTTGTGCCGCGGCTGATACCAGAAGTCGTAATTGTATTTCATGCCGGAAAGGTCGTTTTCCCAGCGGCCGAGGATATTGAACTCTTTGTCCAGATGCAGGAATCCGCCCGGCCCGTTGCCATCGGCATCGCCCAGCATCGAGATGATGATCTCGCTGCCCAGGCAATGGACCGTATGAGGGGCGGAGAGGTTGGTCTTCTTCTTGATCTCATCGCCCGACACGGTCTTGTAGAGGGTCGGCGCGCGGGGGTCGGTGGCGGTATCGACGATATGCAGATTGGTCGAGCGCACCCCCGGCAGGATCAGGTACTTCCGGCTCATCGAGGAATCGTCATGGCAGGAGGAACAGGCATTCCACCCCATATGGTGCAGCTCGTCGCCCAGCCCCGGCATCTCGAGCCGGTGGATCACCTCGGAATAGGTATCCGACAACGGGTCGGCATCGATCGTGGCCAGGTAATCCGGTGCCTCAACCCCGGTGCCGGTATAGATCCCGATCGTATAGAGCAATTGCTCGCGCGGGCCCTTCATCGCCTCTTGCGGCGAGGCATAGCCGGGGCCGCAGCAGGCGGCGCCATTGCTGGATTTGCCGTTCGATTTGGTCGCCTTCGCAGTGGCGGCTTTGGCAGATTTGGCGGGCTTTTTCCGCTCCGTCTTGGTCTTAGGTCCGGTTGCTTTGCGTGCAGCCATGTTATCCTCCCTTTTCTGGCCCGCAGGTTGCCGCCTGCGAATGTCAGACAAAATGGTGGCGCAGATTGCCAGGGTTGTAAATCGTTAACCGCAAGGGGGCGGGAGAGGCCACTGTAGAGCCCCGTTAGGAGGCATCTCACTCGGCAGGCCGGGCTGCTTCCCAGATCGATAGCATGTGCTCGAGAAAGCTCGTCTGCGGTTCGGATGCGGCGGGGCTCGTATCCGGCAGGTCGCCCACAGTCCACCACCAGGTCGCCAGATCCTCGACCTCGGCCACTGCATCCAGATAGGTGGCGGCATCTTCGGCAGCGACCTGATCGGTCAGGCCCAAAAGGGTCCATGACACGGTCAGCCGATGCCCCGAGGCATGAGAATGCATCGAGAAGTCAAACCACGGGTTTTGCAACCGATAGGGGTCGGCCGCGCCCAGTTGATTGGGTGCGTCGATCAGGATCACCTTATGGCGGCGATGCATTGGATAGCGCAGGGCGATCGGGTATTTCCGCCCTCTCGTTTCCGGTTCGGGGAGATAGTTGATCACGGTCTCGGCGCGCAGCGGAAACTCCTCGATCAAACCATCCGCGGCCAGGTCCTCCGGCTCAAGACGATAGCGCTCGGTGACCACCAGGCGGTTGAGCGCGCGGTTGTCGTCGATCCCCGGCAGGCCGAGGGCCTCGATCCCAGGATAGTGGTCGTCGTAATAGCGCGTCAGCGTGCGCCCGTATTCTGCCGGCGAACGATGCGCCAGGTCCCGGCGTCTCCACTCGGCTGCCGGGCCGGAGAAGACCGAGGTCACTTCCAGATCCGCACCCGCCGACTGGTCGAAGCGGAATGTCTCGGTCACATCCACCTCGGGCCCCGCGGTGCGGTATTCCGGGATCTTCACCAACCGGTCCTGGCCTGGGCGCAGCGGCAGGACAAGACCGTAATCCGGGCGCACGAGATGCCCGCCAGCGCCGCCCTGATGGTCCAGCGTCGGGTCCAGCCAATAGGTCTTTCCGTCGATCTCGGCTGCGACCAGGATGTGATTGAAGACATAAGGGGTCGGCAGCCCAGGGTCGATGCCATGGCCCGTGCTGGTATGGGCCAGCACCGGATAGGCCTCGATCCCCAGCGAGCGGAGTGCCGTGATCAGCAGCACC
>JBCDKL010000023.1:0-17872 GCA_038746695.1 Pseudomonadota bacterium
AGGGAAAGACGCCCGAGGATTGGGAGCCCAGGCCACAGACACTCTTCAAATCCACCGCCTATGGCGACGATGTCGACCGGCCGGTGAAGAAATCCGACGGCTCCTGGACCTATTTCGCGCCGGATATCGCCTATCACTATGACAAGGTGGAACGTTGCTTCGATGCGCTGATCGATATTTTTGGGGCCGATCATGGCGGCTATGTCAAACGGATGAAGGCGGCTGTTGCAGCATTGTCCGAGGAACGCGTGCCGCTTGACATCAAGCTTTGCCAACTGGTCCGCCTGTTCAAAAATGGCGAGCCTTTCAAGATGTCGAAGCGCGCCGGAACCTTCATCACCCTCTCGGATGTGATCGAGGAGGTCGGACCGGACGTCACCCGTTTCGTCATGCTCACGCGCAAGAACGACGCGCCACTGGATTTCGACTTCGACAAGGCACGCGAGCAAACCCGTGAGAATCCGGTCTGGTATGTGCAATACGCTCATGCGCGTACCCATTCGGTATTTGCCAAAAGTGCGGAACAGGGCATCGAGATCGCCGAATCAGATCTCGCCTCCGCCGATCTGTCTCGGCTGACCCATCCCGCTGAAATGCAGGTGATCCGAAAGCTCGCCGAGTTCCCGCGCTTGGTCGAAAGCTCGGCGCACCATCAGGAACCTCATAGGATCGCCTTCTATCTCTATGATCTCGCGTCTGAATTCCACGGCTGGTGGAACCAGGGTCAGAGCGCGCCCGAGCTGCGGATGATCGTGCCGGGCGACGAGGCGGCAACCCGGGCCAGGCTGGCACTCTGCCGCGCCGTCAGAGTTGTGATTTCCGCAGGATTGGGTATTCTTGGCGTCACGCCGATGACCGAAATGACATAACAAAACTTCTATCGGTTGGGGCTTGGGCAGAAGAACCCTCAAGATGATGAGGGCGAGCAGGCAACGGATCGATGAAAGAGGCGAGACAGGACAGATCCTCTCAAAACTCCGGCGCGGTGACGCCGGAGGAACGAGGGACTTTGCTTGGCACACTCAGCACTTGGCTGGGTGCGGCTGTTGCTCTGACCGTGCTCCTGGTTCTCGGCACATGGTTCTATCAGCTTGGCATGCGCGATGCGCGCTCCGTCCCGGTGATCCGGGCGTCTACCGAGCCGGTTAAGATCCGCCCCGTGGATGCCGGAGGCGAGGTGACGCCTCATCAGGATATCGCGAGCTATGACGCCGGATCGCCCGAATTGCGGCCAGAACCGCGCCCGCAACTCGCCCCTCCAGATCCCGAACCGGCTGCTGAAGACGTGCCGATGGCCGCCATGGTGGCAGAGGAACCTGAAGCTGCTCAGCCAGAGTCAGCGCCCGAGCCCGGCCCCACACCGGTGACACCCGAGCCCGAGGGCACCTCAAGCACTGAGGCAGCATCTGAGACAGAACCCGAAGCGCAGATCGCCGTTGTGACCTCGGACCCGCCACCAGCACCGCCATCCGATCTGGCCGCGGAGGAGGAAACTCCGGTCGAAACCGCCGCTTTGTCGCCTGAGCCCGCTCCACAACCGGAACCGGCGCCAGAACCTGTCGCCGAGGTCGAGACCCCGCTGCCCCCGGTCGGCGAAAGCAGCGGCCTTGCGCCGGCATTCAGTCCTGCGGTTCAGGTGCGTCCCACCGATTTGCGCGCCCGTATGGCCCGGGCCGTCGAGGATGAAGAGACCGCGCAGGACCGCCTTGTCGAACAGGCCGCCGCCTCGCGCGTGAAGATCCAGCTACGCGCCTCTCCCAGCCGGGACGAGGTGGTCCGCGCCTGGAGCCGTATGCAATCCAGCAACCGCGATATTCTCGGCCGCAAAGCCCTGGCTTTGCAGACCACGATTTCAGGTGGGACGACCTATTACCGCCTGCGCGTAGGCCCATTCCGTGACCGGGCCGAGGCAAATGCCGTCTGTCAGGCCCTGCGCGCCCGCGGCCAGGATTGCATCGTGACGACCAGTGGCTGAACGCGCGGTCATCTTCGGCACCTCTGGCACCGAACTCAGTCTCGAAGAGAGGTCGTTTTTCGCCGAGACACAGCCTTGGGGGTTTATCCTCTTCAGCCGCAATATCGACACGCCAGATCAAGTGCGTACACTTTGCGCAGATCTACGTGCGGCGGTTGGCCGTCACGCCCCAATTCTGATCGATCAGGAGGGTGGCCGCGTCGCCCGTCTTCGCCCACCGCATTGGTTGGGCTGGGAACCGGTGCGCAATCTGGCGGATGGTTTGCCCGATGAGATCGCCGTTATGCAGGCACTGCGCTTTCGCTATCGCACCATCGCGGCCGAGCTTACGGAGCTGGGGATCGATGTGAATTGCGTCCCTCTGCTGGATGTCCCGCAACCCAACGCCCATCCAATCATCGGCGACCGCGCGCTCGGCTGGACTGCAGCGGAAGTCGCCCTGCGCGGCCGTGAAGCCGCGGCAGGCTTGCTCGAGGGCGGTGTCCTGCCGGTGATCAAACATCTCCCCGGCCATGGCCGCGCGCTGCATGACAGTCACGAGGATCTGCCCCGGGTATCGGCCCGGATCGAGGATCTGCGCGCCACCGATTTCCTGCCTTTCCTGGCGATGCGCGACGCGGCGCTTGGGATGACCGCGCATATCACATATGACGCCATCGACCCCACCGCGTGCGCTACGCTGTCGCCTATCGCTGTGCGACTGATCCGTGAGGAAATCGGGTTCGACGGGCTTCTGATGACCGACGATATCTCGATGAAAGCGCTCACGGGCCCGATGGCCGGGCGGGTGGAGCAAGCGCTGGCAGCAGGCTGCGATCTGATCCTGCATTGCAATGGCGAGATGGCGGAAATGGTCGAGATCGCATCGGTCGCCCCGCATCTTTCCGGAGAGGCTGTCCAACGTTCGGACCGGGCGCTCGCCTTGCGCCGTTCCGTTGATGCCGACCCGATCGCGCTTCGCAAGGCGCATGATGCGCTGACCGGTGCGACCGTGATCCAAGAGGTGGCCGCCCATGGCTGACGATCTGCTGACGCTTGAAACCGAAGCCTTCGATACTCCGCCCCGCGATGATGCGGCGATTGCGGCGGAGACTCTCTCGGTCAATGTCGAAGGGTTCGAGGGGCCTCTGGATCTGCTCTTAACCCTGGCGCGCACCCAGAAGGTGGATCTCACCAAGGTCTCGATCCTGCAACTGGCCGAGCAGTATCTCAATTTCATTGCCGAGGCGCAGAAGCTGAGGATCGAGCTGGCCGCCGATTACCTGGTCATGGCCGCCTGGCTCGCCTTTCTCAAATCCCGCCTGTTGCTGCCGCCCTCGCATGAGGATGGCGGTGAGAGCGGAGAGGACATGGCGGCACGCCTGGCTTTCCAACTCGAGCGGCTCGAGGCGATGCGAAAGGCGGCTGCGCAACTGATGGCCCGCGACCAGTTGGGCCGCGATTTCTTCGCCCGCGGCATGACCGAAGCCGTCACCGTAAAGCGCGACACCGCCTGGACCGCCAGCCTCGCGGATCTGCTCAAAGCCTATGCCAAAGTGCGTACGCGCGAGGAATACCGCCCGCTGCAGATCGACCGCACGGCGCTTTTGACCATGGATCAGGCGATGGAGCGTCTTAAGAGTGTGATCGGTCAGGCGTTGGACTGGACCGATATCGCCGCTTATCTGCCTGAAGGCTTCCGGGCTTGCCCTAAACGCCGCCGCACAGCGATCGCGTCAACCTTTGCTGCCTCGCTGGAACTGGCGCGGCGCGGCGAGCTGGATCTGCGCCAGGACGAGACTTTCGCACCGCTGATGCTCCGCCGCCGGAGCGTTGCGTGAGCGACGACGGAGCCGACCCACCTGGCGTTGTGGAGGCGCTGTTCGACGCGCCGCCAATCGCCGAGCAGGAACGTATGGTCGAGGCGATCCTCTTCGCCGCCGCGGAACCGCTCAGTCGCGCGCAGATCGAGGAGCGGTTGCCGCATGGCTCGGATGCGGGCGCGGCATTGGAAAGTCTCCGCAAACGCTATCAGGGCAGGGGGGTCGGATTGGTCCGCATCGGTACCGGCTGGGCGTTCCGCACCGCGCCCGATCTGGGATTCCTGATGCGCCGCCAGGCGACTGAAACACGTAAGCTCTCGCGCGCTGCGATCGAGACGCTGGCCATCGTCGCTTATCACCAGCCGGTGACCCGGGCCGAGATTGAGGAGATCCGAGGGGTCAGCGTTTCACGCGGCACATTGGACATGCTGCTTGAGCTTGACTGGATCAAACTCGGGCGCCGGAGGGAGACCCCTGGCCGCCCGGTGACCTTCGTCGTCACGTCCGCCTTTCTCGGCCATTTCGGCCTGGAAACTGCCCGCGATCTGCCCGGTATCAAGGAACTCCGCGCCTCGGGCTTGCTAGACGCGATGCCCGTGGGACGCGACGAGGATCTCCCAGGCGGCGAGGAGACCGAGGACATGTTCGCCGAGGATCCCGCACCACCCCGGCAGGAATGACCCATCTCTACCGCTTCGGATTCCGGCTCTTTGGCCTCTGGCGCGCGATCAATCACCGTCTGATCGGCGTTTTGGGAGGCCGGACTCTCGGCGTTCGAATGGTTGTCTTGCGGGCGGGGCAGGTCTGCTTGATCCGCCACAGCTATGGAGATCGACGGGCCTGGATGCTTCCCGGCGGCGCGGTCGATTGGCGCGAGGCGCCTGAAGCCGCCGCGGTCCGCGAGACAGCGGAGGAGGTCGGGATCTCCGAGCTCACGCGCCTGCGGATTGTCGACGCCTTTCGTCATCGTCTGAACTGGGGCGAAGATATCGTCATCGTCTATGCGGCTGATACGGCGCAGGATGCCGTATGCAATTCGCTCGAAATTGCCGAGGTTGTCTGGGCTGAACCGAACGCGCTGCCGCCCGATACCACCGAACGCACGAGGCGGGCGATCCGCTCAGCTACAGGAGGTTAGTCAGGCGCCTTGAAGTGTTTTGAGAGCTTCAACTCCTGGCCCTGATAGTTCGAGCCGAGATCGCGGCCATAGAGGACATCTGGCACCTCCTCCATCCGCTCATAGACCAGGCGGCCTACCATCTGACCATCCTCCAGCGCGAACGGTGCCTCGTGGCAACGGACCTCCAGCACACCGCGCGAGCCGCTTCCCCCGGTCGAGGGATGGCCGAAACCCGGATCGAAAAACCCTGCATAATGCACCCGGAATTCGCCCGCTACGGCCATATAGGGGACCATTTCAGCCGCTGTCTCAGGTGGTACATTCACTGCCTCGCGGCTGACCAGGATATAGAACGCGCCGGGGTCCAGGATCACCCCTCCGGCGGGATGAGGGCGAACGGGTTCCCAAAACTCCGCCACGTCGTAATGGCCGATTAGGCTTAGATCGATCAGTGGGGCGTTGCGCCGGGCACGCCAGCCAACGATCCCATCCGCGCCACGGGGTGTGAGATCGACCGAGAAGCCAAGGCCGCCATCGATCAGAGCAGGGCCGTTCACCAGCGGCTCGCGGGCGTTTAGCATGACAAGCTCCGCATCCGAGAAAACCGCCCGGCCACGGGCGAAGCGGATCTGGTTCAGACGGTCGCCGGGCCGGACCAGAACCGAGAAAGTGCGCGGGCTGATTTCGGCATAGAGCGGGCCGTGATATCCCGCCTCGACCCTGTCGAATTCGGTCTGCCTGTCGGCGATCAGTCTTGTGAAGAGATCCAGCCGCCCGGTGGAACTCTTGGCATTGGCAGACGCCGAGATCGTCGGCGGCAGCGCCAGACGCTCCTGCAATTCGACCAAATATACGCAATCACGTTCCAGAACCGCGCCAGGCGTCAGGTCGATCTGATGCATCGAGAACGTATCGAGCCGCTCGGCCACTGCCTTGCCGTGCCCGGCCAAGAAACTTGCTCGTACCCGCCAGGCCCTGCGTCCGAGCCGGAGATCGAGACTGGCCGGTTGGATCTGCGGCGCGCCGTCATCCGCTGGGGCGGCGATCGCCCCTTCGGCGATCAACGCCCGCAGGGTTTGGGCGGGAAGGATGCCGCCGGAGGTCTCGGTCATGGGGTCTTTCTGGCTCAGCGGAGGAGAAAATGCCAGCGGCTGGGGGCGGCTGGCAGAATTTGGTCGGGCCAGCGAGATTCGAACTCACGACCTTCCGTCCCCCAGACGGACGCGCTACCAGACTGCGCTATGGCCCGACCGTGCGCAGCGTTATACCGCTTGGCGGTATATGCGCAATCGCAAAGAGCAGGTTCAGTCGCGGTCGCCTTCGAGCCGCTCGAGCAAAGCTTCGAGGCGCGTAATCGAGGCTTGGACGCGCTGCGCGTCGATCTGTGCTGTCTCGGTCGCAGGTGTGCCGACCCGGTCCTTCAGGGCGGCGATGCGCGCGGCGGTTTCCTCTGGCGTCGCGAGATCGAGGCTGGCGCCGGCTTCACCGCGGGCGATCACGGTTTTGATCCCCTTCTCGCGCAGCACTTTCTGCACACCCTTGATCGTCATCCCGTCGTCATAGAGCAGCGCCCTGATCCCACGCAGAAGTGCCACATGGTCGGGCCGATAAAGCCTGCGCCCGCCACCGCGTTTCAGCGGCTTGATCTGGTTGAAACGGGTTTCCCAGAAGCGAAGCACATGCTGGGGAAGGTCGAGATCTGCCGCGACCTCAGAAATCGTCCGGAAAGCATCCGGCGATTTCTGTATCTTGGACTGGCCTAGCCGGTCTGCGGCATCCACCATCAGGACGCGCCCCCATTATTCACTCTTTCCTTCATGATATGAGACGGGCGAAACACCAAAACCCGGCGCGGATCGATCGGCACTTCCTCACCGGTCTTCGGATTGCGACCGATTCGCGCCCCTTTGTCGCGCAGCGCGAACGTGCCGAAGGACGAAATCTTTACATTGTCGCCATTGACGAGGGCATCGGCGATCCGCTCCAGGATGCTCTCGACGAGCTCGGACGACTCGTTTCGGGACAGGCCGATCTCGCGATAGACGGCTTCGCTCAAATCGGAACGCGTCAACGTCTTCCCGGCCATGACCGACCCTCCCTCTCACCAACATTTCGGGGTTACCCCGTTTTCCACACTGTAATGGCGCAAGCGAAAACGAGTCAATGTCAATGACTTGCAAGACTTAGCGCATGCAGGAGATCGCTGGGTTTACCAGCGCAGAAGCGCCCCACCCCAGGCCAAACCGCCGCCGATCCCCTCCATCAGCATCAGATGACCGGGCTGGATTCGGCCATCTTCGACTGCGATTGAGAGGGCGAGGGGAATCGATGCCGCCGATGTATTCCCGTGGTCGTGGACGGTGACAACGACTTTCTCCATCGAAACGCCGGCCTTCTTGGCGGTGCCTTCGATGATCCTCAGATTGGCCTGATGCGGCACGATCCAGTCGAGATCGGCATTGCTGACGCCGACTTTCTGCATCACCTCATCGGCGACGGCAGAGAGCTTCTGCACAGCATGGCGAAACACCTCGCGCCCTTGCATGCGCACCGCGCCGGTCGTCTGCGTGCCAGAGGGCCCGCCATCGACATAGAGGATTTCGTTATGCGCACCGTCGGAATGGAGACAGGTGCCCAGGATACCCCGGTCGGCTGGAGTGCCCTCGCCCTGAGAGGCTTCGAGCACCACCGCACCCGCACCATCGCCGAAAAGGACGCAAGTGGTGCGGTCATCCCAATCGAGTATCCGGCTGAAGGTCTCGGCCCCGATCACCAGCACCCGCTCGGCCATACCCGAAAGGATCAGCCCGTTTGCATTGGCAAGCGCATACATGAACCCGGCACAGACCGCCTGTATGTCGAACGCGTAGCCTCCGGTCATACCGATGGCGTTCTGAACCCGTGTGGCGGTGGAGGGGAAGGTCTGGTCCGGGGTTGTCGTGGCGATGATAAGCGCGTCGATCTGCGAGGCGTCTACTCCGGCAGCGGCCAAGGCGCGTTCGGCTGCCGGGATCGCGAGGTCCGAAGTCTTCTCCCCCTCGGCCGCCACATGGCGCTGGCGGATGCCCGATCTTGTACGGATCCATTCGTCGGATGTGTCGATCCGTTTGGCCAATTCCGCGTTGGTGACGATGCGTTCCGGCAGATGATGGCCGCAGCCGATCGCCCTGGCCCTCAGCATGTTCATCTGGCCTGCCTCTCTGCCCCATGCACCCCGGTCGCAGTCTTTCGATCTAGGCCGAGATTGGCAAGTTGAGAAGCGAGGCGTCCGGAAAAATCGTTCCTCGCCAGGCCCGCGGCCAGGTGTAGAGCCGCCGAGAAGCTCAACCCATCGGCGCCGCCATGGCTTTTGACCACTGGCCCGTTTAGGCCAAGGAACACCCCGCCATTGACCCGCCGCGGATCGATCCGCTTGCGCATCCGGTTGAGCGAGGTAAGCGCAAAGAGATACCCGATCCGCGATAATGGCGTATGCTTGAACGCGGCTTTGAGCGCGTTCGAGATGAACCTGGCCGTCGCCTCTCCGGTCTTCAGCGCGATATTTCCGGTGAACCCGTCGGTGACGATCACATCGGCCTCTCCGGTCGGGATATGGGTGCCTTCAACAAAGCCGAGGAAGCGGAACCCCGACTCAGGGCGTTCGGCGGCAGCGGAGATAATGTCGGAGGCGTCGTGCAGATCCGAATGGCCCTTTGTCGCCTCGGTGCCGATATTCAGCAGGCCGACCCGCGGCGTCTCGACATCGAGGCTCGCACGGGCATATTCCGCGCCCATCACGGCGTATTGCGAGAGGTTGTGCGGATCGGCACGCAGATCGGCACCCACGTCCAAGACGGTAGTGAAGCCCGATGCGTGGTTCGAGGGCCAATGAACCGCAATCGCCGGGCGGTCAACGCCGGGCGCCTTGCGTAGGATCAGCACCGACATTGCCATTAACGCACCGGTATTGCCCGCCGAAACCGCCGCCCGCGCCCGCCCATCTGCGACCGCCTTCAGGGCGTGCCACATCGAGCTGTTGCGCCCGGTCCTCAACGTCTGGCTGGGCTGATCCGACATCGAGACCGTGTCGGGTGCGTGGCAAATTTCGACCGATCCATCCAAGGCACGCCGCCGCCTGACCAGCGGGGTCAGCACCTCTTCATTGCCGTGCAGGAGAAGCCGCGTATCCTCGCGCGTGCGCAAGAAGCGAACGATCCCGTCCAGCACCGGGCGTGGGCCGGCATCGCCGCCCATTGCATCGATCGAGAGTGTCGGGGCCTCGGTCATGATGGGACCGGCTTGACAATCTGAGGCAGCGCGGTCAAGTGCGGCGCGCTCTGCCGCACCAACCAGCGCTGCGTTCCCTTACGCAGCGTCGTCGTCGAGATCGATTTCCTCGGCCTTCACCACCACCTCGCGGTCGCGGTAATAGCCGCAGGAGCCGCACACGTGATGAGGCAGCTTTAGCTCGCCGCAATTCGGGCATTCGATATTGGCGATGGCTTTAAGTGCGTCATGCGCACGGCGCATATTGCGTTTGGAGCGGGTGACGCGGTTCTGCTGGACGGCCATGTCGGATCCTCTGTAACGCGCCCGGCTCGGCTGCGGTGGTGGCGATGCTCTTTAGCACCACCTCATGACCTCATCCTCGCTTGCGAGCGAGTGGCGGAAAATACTGAGTTTCGGCGGGAGCGCAAGAGCTTTTTCATGGTCCATCGGCGGCTGATGGATCACTTCAACCCGCTTAGTTTCCCTCGCAATTCTGAGAGTTTGGCGAAGGGCCGTGCATCCTCATCGGTCATCGGTGCGATCC
Organism: Pseudomonadota bacterium; assembly: GCA_038746695.1. Lineage (GTDB taxonomy): Bacteria > Pseudomonadota > Alphaproteobacteria > Rhodobacterales > Rhodobacteraceae > Thermohalobaculum. The sequence continues at coordinate 9,690 of JBCDKL010000023.1, forward strand.
CTGGCGCGGCGAAAATCCGGGTTTCGAGCTCGGCCCCATCGGCGCGGGGATAGGGATCGATCACAAGCGCGAGTTCCTCGAGCATCAGGGCCCCGAGATCGATGCTCCCGGTAAAAGGATCCGGCGCGTCTTCATCCAGATCGACCGTGATATCCGCGCTGTCGCCGATCAAATTCGCTGGGAGGTAATGCCGCGTGATCTCCTCTGAAATCTCCTGTTTGACCGGGCCCAGGGTGACTACGCAAGTCTGGGTCAATTCGGCGCTCAGACGCCCCTCAGCCCGCCAGCCAGCCTCGCCCCAAGCGGTCAATTGGCCGTTCAGATGGATCTTCCAAACCGCATCGACGCCGAGATAGGCAGCAATTTCACCCAAGAGCGCATCAGGCGCCATGACCTCCAAAGGATGCGCAGCGTCCCGGTGAAGACTGGTTGTATCTAGCGGAACACTAAACGGGATCGGGTCCAGTTCGGTGGCTTTTGCAGTCAACTCTCAACCCTCCCCGTGCGTAACATGCCCGGGATAGGCGCCGCCAGGACGCCATCGGGCGGCTTGAACTTAGCCGATTTGCGGGCTAGGCAAAACATCGCAAATCGGGTGAAGGAGGGGTCGGTGAAGCAACTCGGTCGGATCGCAGCCTGCGCCGTGCTCGGCTTCAGCGTAATGGCCTGCACGCCCACGGTTAGGGTACATGGCTTTGCGCCCGACGAGGTCTCGCTCGAAACGGTGCAAGCCGGGGTGGATACCCGTGGATCGGTTCGTCGCAAGGTAGGCCGTCCCTCCTCGAGCGGGGTTTTTACCGATACCGGCTGGTACTACGTGGCGACGACGGTCGAGCATCTTGCCTATTACCAGCCCGAAGTTGTCGACCGCCGAGTGGTTGCGATCACCTTCGATGAGCGAGATGTGGTGGCCAGCGTTAACGCTTATGGTCTTGACGAAGGCCGTGTGGTCGATCTCGAAACCCGGACCACGCCGACCGCTGGACGCGGCCTGACCATTCTCGAGCAACTTCTCGGCAATGTTGGGCTTGGGAACATCGCAGGTGTTATCGAGGAGAACTAGGCGCTGCGGATCGCACCCGCAGGCTTAGCAACGCCAGCATCGCGACTGCAATCGCTGGGAAGATGGCGATATTCACCGCGGCCCAGCCGAACCCGGACAGTAGCGCCCCCGAGCTAAACGAAGCGATGGTGACGGTGCCGAAGACCAGAAAGTCATTCACGCCCTGTACGCGCGCCCGCTCCTCTGGCCGATGGGCCGAGGCAAGCATGGTTGTCGCGCCAACAAAGGCGAAATTCCAGCCAAGTCCGATCATCGCGAGGGCCGCATAGAACTGGGCGATCTCGATGCCGGACAAAGCGATCAGCGCGGCGATCACCAGCAGGCCGAGCCCGGCAAAGATCATCCGCGGCGCACCGAATCTGGCGATCAGGCTGCCGGTGAAAAAGCTCGGAAGATACATCGAGAGGACATGCACGCGGACCACATCCGCCGCATCAGCCGTACCAAACCCGCAAAGCGCCATGGCGAGCGGTGTCGAGGTCATCACCAGGTTCATCAACGCGTAAGAGATCATCGCGCAGATCATCGCTACCGGCACCCGGCGGTCAGACAGGATCTCACGCCAGGGGCGTCCCGCACGCTGTCCCCGCACAGGCTGCGGCTGGCGCGGGATGTCGAGCAGAAGAAGCGGCAGCGCGCCGCCGATATTTAGGATCACCAGAAATGCATAGGCGCCCGCGAACGGCACCGGCGCCCAGGCATCACCAAAGAGCTTAACCAGTTCCGGCCCGACCAGGGCCGCCAAGAGGCCGCCGGCCATAACCCAGGAGATCGCTTTGGGTCTGAACTCTTCCGACGCGAGATCGGCAGCAGCGAAGCGATAGAAATTATGCCCGGCCATATAGATCCCGGTTAGCAGCATCGCCGCGCAGAAAAGATGGAAACTGCCGATTGAGAGCGCATAGGCCGCGACACCTCCGCCTGCGGCTCCGGCTGCGGCGCCCAGCAGGAAACCCGCCCGTCGGCCGAAGCGGCCCATGAACCAACTCAGGCACGGCGCGGCGAACATCGATCCGAGAACGATCATCGAGATCGGCAGGGTTGCATAGGCCGGGTTCTCGGCCAGGTAGTTCCCGGCCAACCCTCCCAGGATGAAATGAACCGGCATCTGAGCACCGAGGCTCGCTTGAGCCCAAATCAAAAGAGCGACAGCCCGCTTGGCGCGGCTGTCATCGGGCTGTCTGTCGGGCAGGGCGGTCACAGTCATGCGCCGATCTTAAGCGGGCAATCGTATGCACGCAATGAACGTGGAGGGGCTTACGCAACGCTGTGGTCAGACGGCCGCCGCTGGAGCCTTGACGGTTGCGATGCCCCGGCTGTCGCGCTTTGTAACCCTCAGTTGCACGCCGCCAGCGGGGCGCAGGGTCATCACCATCTCGGGCCTTGGCGTCTGGCCCGCAACCGGAGCGAAGCGATAGCGTGCCATCAGGCTCGACAGGATGATCTGCGCTTCGATCAGCGCGAAATTCATCCCGATGCAGATCCGCGGTCCTGCGCCGAAGGGCAAGAAAAGATAACGGTTGCGGCCCTTCACCTTGGCGGGAGAGAAGTTTTCGGGGTCGAACTGATCGGCATTCTCCCACCAGAGCCGGTGGCGATGCAGCGCATAGATCGGCAGGATCACGGTGTCGCCCGTGCGGATTTGGCGTCCGCAGATCTCGTCCTCGGCCCGCGCCGTGCGCGAGAGCATCCCGGCGGGGGGATAGAGCCGCATTGCCTCCTCGATCACCTGCTTGGCATAGCCGAGCCGATCGAGATGCGCCGCTTCGGCAGGGCCATCGCCACAGGCGGCGCGGGCTTCCTCGGCAAGGCGGTCCTGAACCTTCGGGTCGCAGGCGGCAAGGTAGATCGCCCAGGAGAGGGCGAGTGCGGTGGTCTCATGCCCCGCTACCAGAAATGCCAGCATGTTGTCACGCAGCTCTTCGGGTGTCATCGCGCGGCCCGTCTCGGGGTCGGAGGCTTCGAGCATCAGGCTCATCAGATCGTCGCGGCGCGGCGCCTTGGCCCGTTCGGCGATCACGCGGTCCATCATCTCCTGCATGGCCGAGATGCCCGATCGGTTGAAGATCTGGGCTGGACGCGGAATCCAGGTGGGGACGGCGAGCACATCGAACAGGCTGACGCGTCCGACTGTCTCGATATAGCCGGTGACGGAGTGTGAGACGGCATCGCGGTCGATCGCCTTGTCCCCGGACATGGCGACCTCGGAGATCACATCGAAGGTCGCGGTGACCATCTCCTGGTAAAGATCGGCGCTGCCATCGGCGGCATCGAGCCGATGCAGCGTGCGGTCGGCGGCACGGGTCATGAAGGGGGCCAGTGCAATCAGATTACGGTATTGGAAGACGGGAGCCGCGGCCCGGCGCTGCCACCGCCAATGGGCGCCCTCGGCGACGAATAGGCTGTCTCCGATTGCAGGACGGAGCAGGCGCAATGAGACATCGCTTTTGGGATAGATACCAACTTTGTCCTTGAAGACCCTTTCGAGCCCTTCAGGATCCTGCAACATGTGCCAGCGCGCGATGGTGCGGCCCGAGACCATTGGCTGCTGATAGGCGAGGCCGGGGATGATCTCGATCAGGTTCGAGCGGGCGGCGCGGATAACTTCCGGGATGCTCAGGGGCCGGCGCGGCGGCTCGATGCGGGGCGGGGTGATCATGGGGGGGATATAGTGGCAGCTCGAGCGCCGGGCCAGCCAGAACGCCCCCCGGTCCTGGCGCCGCGGCGACGTCGCTCCCACCCGCCACCCCGCTCCGCCGCCCCTGCGCCAGGACCGCGGGGATTATACGAGATCGGGTGTTTCACTCGGGCTTTGAACTGGCGTATCAGCGGCCCTGTTACCCGCGGTCGGGCATTGTGCCAGGGCGAGCCTCGCGGGCCATATGGTCGAGAACGGCATTGACGAATTGGGATTCGCGGCCCTTTTCGAAGAAGGCTTTGGTCACATCGATATACTCTCCGATGATCACCTTGGGCGGAATGTCCTGCCGAGCGGCAAGTTCGTGGCCGGCGGCACGGAAGATCGCGCGCATTGTCGGATCGACCCGGCCGAGCGGCCATCGATCGACCAGGGCACGGTCTGTGAGCTGATCGATGCTGCGCTGTTCGGCGATGACGCCCTCGAGGATGCCCCGAAAATGGCCGAGATCGGCTTCGCGATAGGTCTCGCCTTCGATCTCTGCGCCAATCCGATAGTCTTCGAATTCTCGCCGCACGGTACGCCAATCGGCGCCAGTGAGCTCGATTTGATAGAGCGCTTGGACGGCTGCCAGCCTGGCGGCGGATCGGGCAAGACGGGCATCGGGGCGCTGGCTCATGGTCAAGCGGTGCGGCCGAGGCCCGGATCGCCGGCCAGGAGGATATCATCACCGCCGGCGGGCGGCGTAAGCGCGCCCTGACCGAATTTGAAGCGGCGTTTGAGGGCGATCAGATGCAATGCAGCGGCAGCGGCCCCGCCTCCTTTGTTCTGTCGTAGCGGATCGGCCCGATCCTCGGCCTGGGCAAGGGTCTCGCAGGTGAGAATCCCATTGCCGATGCAGAGTCCGCGCTCGACCCCGAGCAGCATCAGCCCTCGGGAGCTGTCATTGCAGACCGTCTCGTAATGCGTGGTCTCGCCCCGGATGACGCAGCCGAGTGCGATATAGCCCTCGAAGCCTGCCCCCTGTTCGGCGAGGCGGATGGCGGTGGGGATCTCCAAAGCACCTGGGACATCGACGGTCTCATAGGTGGCGCCTGCTTCGGACAGGGTCTTCTCCGCACCCGCGATCAGGCCCGCGGCGATCGCGCTGTAATAGGGGGCGCATACGATCAGGAGCTTTGGCGCCGGGCTCAGCACCGGCAGGGGTAGGGCGGTATGCGAGTCAGTTTCGGCCATCAGTTTTCTCGCATCCCGAAGGTACGCGTGCCGGTGATGGTGAGGTCATAGCCCTCGAGCCCCACCAGTTTCGGCGCCGGCGAATTGGTGAGCATGATCATCTCCGAAATTCCGAGGCTTGCCAGGATCTGTGCGCCGACCCCGTATTGTCGGAGTTCCTTTGGCGAGGCGCTGCGCGGACGCAGCCGCTCCGAGACCGCATTGGCCGAGGCGTCGCGCAGGATCACGACGGCGCCGCGCCCTTCCTGGGCGATGGCCTCCATTGCGTCGGGTACTTGCTGCCAGCGGCCGGGATTTAGAGCGATGACATCCTCCAGAGGGTCGAGCACATGCATCCGAGTCAGCACCGCTCCACCGGTTTCCACATCGCCCTTGAGCAACGCGTAATGCTCGGCGCCTTCGGGGGCATCGCGGAAGACCCGGATCTCCCATTCGCCACCGACCATCGAGGTGACGCTGCCCCGCTCGACTTCGCGGATCAGATTGTCGTGGCGGCGGCGATAGGCGATCAGGTCCGAGATCGTGCCGATCTTCAGGTTGTGTTTCTGGGCGAAGGCGACCAGATCGGGCAGGCGGGCCATGCTGCCATCGTCTTTCATGATCTCGCAGATGACGCCGGAGGGGTTTAGGCCCGCCAGACGGCTGACATCGACCGCAGCTTCTGTATGCCCGGCGCGAACCAGGACGCCGCCTTCGCGGGCGCGGAGCGGGAAGATATGGCCAGGCGTTGCGATATCGGCGGGGCCTGAGGCCGGGTCGGTCGCCACCGCAATCGTGCGGGCCCGGTCATGGGCCGAGATCCCGGTGGTGACGCCCTCGCGCGCCTCGATGGACACGGTGAAGGCGGTCTCGTGACGCGATTGGTTGCTGGGCGCCATCAGTGGCAGGCCGAGCGCGTCAAGCCGCGCGCTTTCCATCGCCAGGCAGATCAGCCCGCGGCCATGCATCGCCATGAAGTTGATCGCATCCGGGGTCGCCATCTGGGCAGGGATCACCAGATCGCCTTCATTCTCGCGGTCTTCGTGATCGACCAGGATGAACATGCGTCCGTTGCGCGCTTCCTCAATGATCTCGGCCACATTGGAGATTGCGTTTTTGTAGTCGTCGCTCATGAGCTTTCTGGTCCTCTGCGTCGCCGGGGCAGATAGCCTGTCCGGAGCGGTTTTGCCAGAGACAGATCGGCGCGATGGACCTGCCGTGGGGGCAAGTCGTCGCAGGCTCAGCGACCGGACGCCTTGCCCGGGGCAGCCAGAGCAAAGGGGCCGAACCAGGGTGCCCAAGCTGCTGCCGCCATCTGTCCCCAAAACTGCATGGACGCCTGCATCGAAGCCTGCATGGGCGCCAGCATCGGATTGGCGGCGGGGTTCATCCACGGGGCGAAGGCCTCCATGGCGGCCATCGGATTGGCGGCATGCGCCATCGAGGACATTGGCCCCATCAAGGGTGCCATCGCCGCGCTCCCCGGGCCCAGAAGATGGCTGCCGAACGCGTCAAAGGAAGGCGTGGCGGTGAGGCGCATGGTAATCACCTCGGCCTTTTGCTCCGGCAGCTCCTGCCTCGTGAACTCGACATCGAGCGAAGGAAGCTGGGCTGTGATCTTCGAGTCTGCCATCGGTTCACCTGGTCTTTGCGCGTGGTGTTCAGTCTAGACACGCGCTTGCATCGGAGCAAGTTACGCCGCTCACTCGACGCCCAGCCATCGCAGCAGTGAAGTCCATTTGGTGAATGGCGGGCGTTCCTCGGGCGGGATCCAGTTGCCGGGACGATAGCCGTCGACATCAAAGATCCCGCAGGTGGTCTCCGAGGGCAAAAGCAGCCATCGGCCCTTCTCGTTTTGGCTGGTAATTGGGTCATCCGACTCTCTTTTGCGGATCGAGTCGACTTGATGCCAGATGCCGCTGAGCGCTTTCCCGCCGCCATAGTCGATCTGCACCATCGTTCCCGTGCCATATTCGGGGATCGCAACGCCGTCGATATGCTCGAAGACGAGGAATTCGAACTTGAGCTGATCCGCCTCGATCCGGCCTATCAGGTTTGGGAGCTCGTCCAGATCCCGCTCGATCGTGCCGATGAAATTGCCCGACGGCCATTTCTGAACAAGATGGAGGCAGCCGCGATAGGCCACATCGTCCTCGCCGCTGATATCGATTCCGACTCTGTCGCGCGGGTCAAAGGCCTGCCAATGGCCGGTGACATTGATGTTGCCGAAGACTTGGAACAGTGTCGCGATGGCGGCCAGCAGAACGCCGATCACACTGGCGATCGTACCGATCCGGGTGGACAGGATGCGGCGCAAAATGCTGGGGCTTGCGGGGCTGAGACTTGTGGAAGAGAGATGTGCGAGGCGCGCCCCGGTCTCGACCACCGGTTTGGGCGCGGGCGGCCGTTGCCTGCTGAGCGCCCTGGCAATCCGGGCCGCCCGGATACGCGGCCCGGGCAGGGTCATTACACGCTGACGATCCGGGCTACATAGCGGGCTAGCACGTCGATCTCCAGATTGACCTGCCCGCCCTCCGCTGCGGTGGCCAGGGTCGTCACCGACCATGTATGCGGGATGATGTTGACGCCGAAACGGGCACCATCGACCTCGTTTACGGTTAGCGAGATCCCATCTACGGTGATCGAGCCTTTCGAGGCGATAAATTTCCCCAGCTCCTCGGGTGCCGCGATGGTCACGCGATGCGAGCCGCCCTCGGGCGTCACATCCGTGATCGTTCCCATCCCGTCCACATGGCCCGAGACGATATGGCCGCCAAGCTCATCGCCGACCCTAAGCGACGGCTCCAGATTGACCCGGCTGCCAGGCTGCCACGTGCCCAGCGTGGTCAGACCAAGTGTCTCGGCGGAGGCATCGACGGCGAACCAATCCTCACCGGTCTCGGTCACCGTAAGGCAGACGCCTGAACAGGCGATCGAGGCGCCGATTTCGATCGTCTCGACCGGGCGGGCACAGCGGATCTTGATGCGGCGGTCGCCACGGTCGGCGATCTCCATTACCTGTCCGACTTCGCGGATAATACCTGTGAACATTGTCTCTCCCTTCGCAGGGGGGCGAGATAGCCTTTGGATCGGGGCGCGACAAGACGGGAAGGGCTCTCATTGACCCTGGCCTGCTCCGGCAAGTGCCCCATTGCGCTCATATTGTTTGGTTAACGCATTCTTGCTAGGCGAAGGGCCGGGCAGAGTTGCGAGGCGCCGGATGACGGAAACGGGCAGGCCAGACGGAGCGGATCAACCGGCGCCCGG
>JBCDKL010000024.1:0-17863 GCA_038746695.1 Pseudomonadota bacterium
CCTTGGAGTTTGAAACCGTCTGTACCGTCCAGCTGGCCCACCAGAACCTCTCGGCGGAACTGTTGCTTGCCGAAGACCAGGTACGCTTCGCCGCTATCTTGATCGAACGGATTGTCGGCATAGGGCGCACCGACGATGAAGTCGTCAAATCCGTCGCCGTTGACGTCGCCGCCCCCGGCGACCGAGCGGCCCAATTGGTCGCGATCCTGCAGGCCCGCAATTGTAAACCCTGAGAGACCCGTCTCCTGACCGGAATTGCGCAAGTCGGGCAGGGTGTCGGCACGGCCAAAAATCACATGCAGCCGTCCCTCGCTGGCATTTCCCGCTCCCGAATTGGGATCATCTCTCGAGGCTCCCACCGCGAAATCGCCAAAGCCGTCGCCATTGATGTCGCCCAATTCCGAGACGGCAAAGCCGACCAGATCGTTTGCGCCGTCACCGGACGAGAAAACCGTCCCATTCCCGGCGAGATTAGCGAGACTGAGAAAGCCGTTGATCAGACCGTCATCATTGTCGAGCTCGTCGAGCTCGGCTGGGTTTCCGAGGACCAGATAGGCGGCCCCTTCGCTGGCATTCGCCTGGGCCGAGAGCGGGTCGGCAGAAGGCGCCCCGAGAAGGATGTCATCGAACCCGTCATTGTCGATATCCCCGGCACCGGACACCGAGAAACCCAAACGGTCGTCGCTATTGGGGCCAGCATTTTCGAAAACCAGGCTGAGCGAGCCGCCTCCCGTCACCTCCGGACTGATCGTCTCGGCGAACCCCGTCTCGCGGCCGAATATCAGATAGGCCTTGCCGGGGCCGCCAATGTCCCCGCCACCGATCAGTAAATCGCCGGTCCCGTCGCCATTGACATCGCCAGCGGCATCGACCGATCCGCCGATCCGGTCGCGGTCGGCGACACCATCGATCTTGAACCCGTTCGTGCCGTCGATTTGGGTCACATCGATTATGCCATCGCTGGCGCCATCGGCACCGTCGATTTGTACGAGACTGGCCCCGCCAAAGATCACATAAACGCGGCCTCGGTCGTCAATCGATCCGGCGACATCCGTGTAGGGGGCGCCGATGACGATATCGACGAACCCGTCTCCATTGACATCGCCCGCCCCGGCGACGGAGCGCCCGAAGCTTTGGCCAGACTGCTCTCCGTTGATCGTGAACCCGTTGGTGCCGTCAATCTGGCTGGTTATGAATGTGGGCGAGACCTCGGGCATCATGCGCTCCCCGCGAAGCTACGTTAACGATTGTAGCAAGCATTGACGCGCGCAACCAGCGTGGGCTCGGGAGATCGTCAGCGGCAGGGACGCTCAGAGATCGAAGGGCGTGACCTTTCCGGTCTCCACCGCGCGGCGAGCAGCGACCGAGGCGACGGCGAGATCCTGCAAGCCGACGCCCGTGCCGTCGAACAGCGTGATTTCGTCGGCCGATTGGCGGCCGGGATGATCGCCGTTTATGACCGCGCCGATCGGGGTGATCGCAGTCTCATCGATCAGCCCGGCCGCAATTGCGTGCTGTGCCTCGCCGATACTGATCGATTGCGCCACCTCGTCGGTGAAGACTGTGGCGCGGACGAGCAAGGCGGCGTCCACCTCTTGCTTGCCTTTGGTGTCGGTGCCCATACAGGCGATATGGGTGCCGGGTTTGATCCAATCCACCATCAGCTGCGCCTCGAAACTGGAGGTGATGGTGATGATCACATCGGCCTGAGCGCCCAGAGTCTCGCGATCGACCGCTTCGAAGGGCAGACCGATCTCCTCGGCGACTTTTGCGAGACCGGGCAGCATATTGGGATGGTAGTTCCAGGCGACGACCTTCTCGAAGCTGCGCTGCTCGGCGGCGGCGCGCAGTTGGAACCCCGCCTGATGGCCCGCGCCGACCATGCCGAGGACCTTGGCGTCCTGCCGTGCCAGATGGGCAATCGACACTGCCGAGGAGGCTGCGGTGCGCGCTGCAGTCAGGTAATTGCCGCCGACCAGCGCCGAAAGCTGGCCGCTATCGGGATCGAACAGGAAGACTGTCGATTGGTGATTGGTCAGCTCCTTGGCCGCATTGCCCGGCCAATAGCCGCCGGATTTCACCCCCAGCACCAGACCGGCCCGGTCGAACCCGGATTTGAATCCATAGAGCGCATCGGCATGGCCGATCGCCTCGCGCACCACGGGGAAGTTATAGGCCTCACCCCGCGCCATGGCGGCGAAGATCGCCTCGACGGCGTCGAATGCCTCTTTGCGGCCCACCAATTCAGGGCACATGGCTTCGGGCACGATGATCATGGCGGAGGTCCTTCGGTCATGGCGCACCGCCCCGGGCTTACCCCGGGGCCGCTTCGAACAGTTGTTGGAGGTCCCTGGCGCAGACCGGGACAGTGCCAGATGGAGAGCGTCGGTGGATCAGTAGGCCTTGCCGCGGGCCGAGACGGGCCAGATCGCCTCGACCCGTCCGTCGCGCACACCGACATACCAGTCATGGACATTGCAGGTCGGATCGCAATGGCCGGGCACGAGGCGCAGCTTGTCATTGACCTGCAGGACGCCTTCGGGATCGGCGATCACACCGTGCTCGTCCGAGCATTTCACATATTCCACATCGTCGCGTCCGAAGATCACAGGAAGACCGCTATCCACTGATTGCGCCTTCAGCCCGGCATCGCAGATCGCCTTCTCGGCCTTGGCATGGCTCATCACCGAGGTGAGAATAAAGAGCGCGTTTTCCCACTCGCCCTGGTCGATCCGCTTGCCGTTCTCGTCCAGGATCCGCCCGTAATCGGCATCCATGAAGGCATAAGAGCCGCATTGCAGCTCGTTATAGACCCCGGAATTTCCCTCGAAGTAATAGCTTCCAGTACCGCCGCCGCCGACAATGTCGCAGGAGAGCCCCTCGGTCTTCAACGTATCGACCGCGTCGCGCACCATGGCGACCGCGATGTCGATCTTGGCTTTGCGGTCATCGAACTTGTCCATGTGCTGCATCGCACCCTGATAGGCTTGGATCCCGGCAAAGCGCAGCCCTTCGGCCGCGTCGATGGCTTTGGCGATCTCGATCACTTCGGGCGTGGTGGTCACGCCGCAGCGGCCCGCGCCGCAATCGATCTCGACCAGGCATTCGATGGTAGTGCCATGCTTGACGGCAGCAGCGCTCAAATCGGCGACATTGGCCAGATCGTCCAAGCAACAGATCGCCCGTACGCCCAGTTTCGGGATCCGTGCCAGCCGGTCGATCTTGGCTGGGTCGCGGACTTGGTTGCTCACCAGCACATCCTTGATGCCGCCGCGGGCGAAGACCTCGGCCTCTGAAACCTTCTGACAGCAGACGCCGCAAGCGCCGCCGAGGTTTTCTTGCAGCTTCGCCACATCGACCGATTTGTGCATCTTGCCATGGACCCGGTGGCGCATCCCATGGGCTTTGCACCAATCGCCCATCTTCTTGATATTCCGCTCCAGCGCGTCGAGATCCAGCACCAGGCATGGTGTTTGGATCTCGCTTTCCGCCATGCCGATGGCAGCGGGGATGTCATAGCCGACCTCGAGCGCGTCGAGATTCATCTGGGCGGCGGTCACAGGCGCGTTCATGCTGGCTCTCCTCAGGCGATCCAGGGCAGTGTGTCGAGATCGACATTGCCGCCGGTAATGATGACGCCCACGCGTTTGCCGCGGAACGTCTCAGGGTTCTTCAGGATACAGGCGAGCGGCACTGCGCAGCTCGCCTCGATGACCACTTTCAAGCGCTTCCACGAGAGTTTCATCGCGTCGATGATCTCCTGCTCGCTGGCGGTCTGGATGTCGGTGACATGGTTGCTGACGAAATGCCAGGTGAGCTCCTTCAGTGGCACTTTCAGGCCATCGGCGATGGTGACAGGTGCGTCATCGGCGATGATATGGCCAGCCTTGAACGAGCGATAGGCGTCATCCGCCTGCTCGGGTTCGGCGGCATAAATCTCGATCTCAGGCGCAATGGTCGACAAGGTCAGGCAAGTGCCGGAGATCATACCCCCGCCGCCGATGGGCGCGACCATGGCGTCGAGACCCTCGATATCTTCAACGAATTCCTTCGAGCAGGTGGCCTGGCCCGCGATCACGCGCGGATCGTTGTAGGGATGGACGAATTCGCCCCCCGTTTCGGCCTGGACCTCGTCGAACACCGCTTCGCGGCTGGTGGTCGAGGGCTCGCATTCGGTGATGATCCCACCATAGCCCCGGACCGCGTCTTTCTTCGCTTGGGGGGCGGTGCGCGGCATCACCACATTGCAGGGGATGCCCCTGCGCCCGGCGGCATAGCTGAGACAGAGCGCATGATTGCCAGAGGAATGGGTAGCCACCCCCTTCTCCGCCGCGGCGTCCGACAGGCCGAACACCGCATTGCAGGCGCCGCGCACTTTGAAAGCGCCGGGGGGCTGGAGGTTTTCACATTTGAAGAACAGTTGAGCCCCGGTCATCGCGTCCAACTCGTCCGAGCGGATCACCGGGGTGCGGTTGATATGCGGGCGTATCCGGTCATGGGCTGCAAGCACATCGTGATAGCCTGGGATGGTCGCGGGTTGGATCGCTGCGATCTCGTTCATCTCCGGGCCCTTTGCGCTGTCTCGCGGGTGCGCGTTTCCTATACGAAACATAGGCGCCGATCAACGCCATTGAAGGGGGTTTTTGGCACTATCTTTCCAAGGCGTGGAAAAGCCATCACGGCTCCTCCTAGGCGACCGCGGCCATGTCGCCATAGCTCAGGCGCAGCATCGCGATCATCCCATCCAGCGGCACTCCGATCGCGCCGGTGGCGCGGTAGAGTCCGATCCGGCTGGGCGGCAGTTCGGGCAGGGCGCCGCCATGCTCGATTGGCACCATGTGAGAGGTTAACGCGCATTCCAGCAGCGCATGCACCGCCAGATCGGCCGAGATCGACGCCTCGACCGTGCGGGTCGAGGCGGTCTCGACCGCCATTTCCCAAGGGATCCCAGCCTTATCCAAGGCACGGGTCGCCCAGGGGCGGAAGAGGCATTGTTGCTCGAAAGCTAGCCGCAGCGGGCGTGCCCGCCAGGCGGCGCCTTCCGGCGCGCCGACCCAGACGAGCCGCTGCTCGGTCAGGACCTCCGCCTCCAGGTCCGGGGCGCTTTCGGTGGTGAGGATCAGATCTGCCTCGCCATTGGCCAGCATCTTTTTCAGCCGTTTGGTGTAGGAGGAGATCAGATGCACCTTCACCCGCGGAAACTCGCGGTCGAAGCGTTTCAGCACCTTCGGGATATGCGGATAGACGATGTCCGAGGGCACGCCGAGGCGGATCTCGCCTTCATAGCCTGGTGCCATCATACGGGTCAGCGCCTCGTCGTTCAGCGCCATCATCCGCCTGCCATAGGAGAGAAGTTGCTCGCCATGAGCGGTCAACGCCACGCCGCGCCCGGCGCGATCGAGAAGCGGCAGGCCGAGCGAGTCCTCCAGCCGTTTGAGCTGCATCGAAACGGCGGATTGGGTCAGGTTCAGCGCCTGGGCCGCCTTGGTGACACCGCCGGTCTCGGCGACGGTGACAAAGCTGCGCAGGGCGGTGAGATCCAGGTTTCTGGGCATTGTTCATTTTCCGTGATGATAACTGTCAAAAACATTCAATTGTGTTATGCGCCACTCCTCCCATATACATCACCACAAGCGATGAGCCAACCCGATCCCATAACTTTCCATGATGGAGGCTGACATGAAAACGAGCGCAGACATCACCTTCGGCCCGGGCCTCACCCTGCCACGCCTGAGCCTTTTCGACATGCTCACGGTGAGCGCGGAACGCCGGCACCTGGCGCGGCTGAGCGATCGCGAGTTGGCTGATATCGGCCTTGATCGCGTGGATGCCGAGCGTGAAGCCGCCCGCCCGTTCTGGGACCTGCCACGGCGCTGAGCCTACTGGTCGAGCGGATACTCGGCCAAGACCTCATAGACCGGAGGTGCCCCGCGCCTGAGCGTCGAGCGGTAGAGATAGAACCGATCCACTTCGAACGGCCCGGCATGCCAATCCGCATGCCGGGCCATTTCGTCTTGCAGCTCGACCAGATCTCCAGGCTCCATTGCACCCAATTTAGAGAGCGTGACATGGGGGGTGAATTTGCGGCTGTCGGGGATCATCTCGGCCATCTCAGCCGCGCGGAAGGTCTTGCGATGGATATGGGAGAGTGCGGGACAGTGGGCCGCCCGCGCATAAAGCGCTCGCGGTTTGGCGCCGCCGAACATGCCCAGCCCATCGAAATGCAAAGCGACCGGCGCGCCGCGGATGGCCTCCAGCCCCAGATGCAGATCCTCCAGCACCGGTCGGGGATGGTTGCCTAGGAAGACCAGTGTCAGGTGAAAATTCTCCCGCGGCACCGGGCGGTCCAGCGGCAGATCGGCCTGCAGAGCCTCCAGCGCATCCAGGGCGGCAGGCGGCGGGGCCAATCCCAGAAAAGCACGGATCATTCGATGCGGTCGAGCAACTCGACGATCCGGGGCCCGATCCGGGCGACGATCACCGCAATGCCTGCGGCGTTGGGGTGGATGCCATCCGCCTGCCAGAGGCTGCGATCCTCGGTCACTCCTTCGAGGAAATAGGGGTCGTAGAGCGCGTCATGTGCCTCGGCGAGCTCGGGATACATCGCATTGAAAGCCTGCTGATACTCCGGTCCAAAATTCCCGGGCGCGCGCATGCCCGAGATCAGGACCGGCAGCCCGCGTTCGGCCAATCCGCCGACCAACCCGTCCAGATTGCGCCGCGACACCGCTGGATCGATGCCGCGCAGGAGATCGTTGCCGCCCAACTCCACAAGCACCGCATCCGCCCCGCCGCCCAGAGCCCAGTCGAGCCGCGCCAGCCCGCCTGCCGTGGTGTCGCCCGAGATGCCCATGTTCACCACCTCGACATCGCGGGGGTCATTCGCCTCCAGCCAGGCGTCGAGCTGTGGCACAAAGCCCTCGCCCTCGGCCAGTCCATAACCCGCGGTCAGGCTGTCGCCGATCGCCACCAGTTTCAAAGGCGCTGCTTCCGCCCAGGCTGGGCACAATGTGAGCAGCAGCAGCATCTTGCCCAGCCAGCGCCAGGCCCCATATCCACGGGTCAGTCGAGAGAGGGTCATGTCCATGTCGGATCCGCATATTCTGCTGGAAGATGTCGCGCTGAACTTGCCAAGCCCGGCGGGGGATGTCGACATCCTGCGCGGCATCTCGCTGGAAATTCATGCCCGCGAGACGGTGGGGATCGTGGGGCCGTCCGGCTCGGGCAAATCCTCCTTGCTGATGGTGATGGCCGGTCTCGAGCGGGCGACGGGCGGAAGCGTGCGGGTCCTGGGTGAGGATCTGACGTTGATGGGCGAGGACGCGCTGGCCCGCCTGCGCCGCGACCGGATGGGCGTGGTGTTCCAATCCTTCCACCTAATCCCAACCATGACAGCTATCGAGAATGTGGCCACCCCGCTGGAACTGGGCGGTCAACCCCACGCTTTCGACCGGGCGGCGGATTTGCTGGAAGAGGTTGGGCTCGGCCATCGCCACACCCATTACCCGGCCCAGCTGTCCGGTGGAGAACAGCAGCGCGTCGCCCTGGCCCGCGCTCTGGCTCCGCGCCCGGCTCTTCTGTTGGCCGATGAACCGACCGGCAATCTCGATGCCAAGACCGGGGCGCAGATCTCCGAGCTGATGTTCCGCCTCGCCGCCGAATACCAGGCAACCATGGTCTTGGTGACCCATGAAGTCTCTCTGGCCGCCTCCTGTGGGCGGGTGGTGACGATCTCGGACGGGGCGATTGCCGACGATCAGAGGAAGGCGGCGTGAGCGCCATCCTGCGCCTGGCGCTGAGGGATCTGCGCGGCGGGCTTTCCGGCTTCCGCGTCTTCCTGATCTGCCTGACCCTGGGGGTCGCGGGGATTGCCGCCGTCGGCTCGATCTCCGAGGCGATCTCGCGCGGGCTGGCAGCCGAGTCGCGGACAATCCTGGGCGGCGATGTTTCGGTCTCGTTCACGTATCGCTTCGCAGAAACCGAGGAGCGAGCCTGGCTCGACGGGCTGGGTGCGGTCTCCGAGATTGCCGATCTGCGCTCGATGATCGGTCTGGCCGACCAGCCGGAGGAACGGGCTCTCAGCCAGGTCAAAGGCGTCGATGCTGCCTGGCCGCTCTATGGCGAAGCGGGGGTCGACGGCCCGCCCCTGGCCGACGCGCTTGCCCCGGTGGACGGGGTCTACGGCCTGTTGACCGAACCGGTGCTGGCCGAGCGGTTGGGTCTTGTGCCCGGAACCAGGGTGCGGCTCGGCACCGGGGTGTTCGAGTTCCGAGGAACGCTGACCTCTGAGCCCGACGTGGCGAGCCAGGGCTTCAATCTCGGCCCCCGCAGTCTGGTGGCTCTGGAGGGTCTGCGGGAAGCGGGCCTGCTTGGCGCCGGAACTCTGTTCGATACGCTCTACCGAGTGCGGCTGGAGGAGGGCAATCTCTCGGCCATGCGCGCAGGCTTTGAGGCGGCCTTCCCGGAAAGCGGTGCACGCTGGCGCGACCGCAGGAGTGCTGCCCCGGGCATTGAGCGTTTCGTGCAGCGCATGGGTGCCTTCCTGATCCTGGTCGGTCTCGCAGCGCTGGCCATAGGAGGGGTCGGGATCGGCGCCGCAGTGCGCGGATACCTCACCCGCAAGACCGCGACCATCGCAGCACTTAGGACGCTCGGCGCTTCCGGGAACACGGTCTTCGCGATCTATCTGATCCAGGTTGCGCTGATCTCGCTGGCAGGGATCGCGCTCGGCCTTGGTATTGGCGCGGGCGCTGTGGCGCTGGCGGCCCCCATCCTGGCCCAGAGCCTGCCAGTCCCCGCCGCCTTCGGGGTCTATGCCTGGCCGCTTTTCGTAGCGGGCGCTTTCGGTGCCGTCACGGCGATCCTCTTCACCCTCTGGCCGCTGGCCTGGCTGCGCGAGGTCCGCCCCGCGCAATTGTTCCGTCAGGGCGTGGATGATCTGCAGCACCGCCCGGCAGCCTCGCAACTCATCCTCCTGGGCGCCGTCCTGACCCTGGGTGCTGCCATCGTGTTGATCCTCTCCGGCGCTTGGGAGCTTGCAGCATGGGTCATGCTTGGTCTTTTCGGCGCTTTTCTGGTGCTGCGAGGGCTCGGCTGGGTTTTGGCCCGTGCCGCCCGCGCAGGATCGCATCGAAGTGCCGCCCGTAACCGCCCCGGGCTGCGCCTGGCCCTGGGCGCGATCGGTGTGCCCGGCGGGCAGACCCCGGGGATTGTCGTGGCCCTCGGCCTGGCGCTCGGGGTGCTCGCTGCCATCGGCCAGATCGATTCCAACCTGCAGCGCTTGATCCGCGACCAGTTGCCCGAGGCGAGCCCTGCCTTCTTCTTTGTCGATATCCAGAACGATCAGCTCGCCCCTTTCACCGAAAGCCTCGACACTCTGGGCGCTGACCGGGCCGAGACGGCACCGATGCTGCGCGGTGTGGTGACCGCGCTCAACGGCATTCCCGCCGCCGAGGCAAAGATCGATCCCTCAGGCGCCTGGGTGCTACGCGGCGACCGCGGCGTGAGCTACTCCGCCACCCCGCCGCCCGGCAGTGTGATCACCGAGGGCACTTGGTGGGCCGAGGATTATACCGGCCCGCCGATGGTCAGTTTCGCCGAGGAGGAAGGCCGCGAGCTCGGTCTCTCGATCGGCTCCACGGTCACGGTCAACATCCTGGGCCGCCCGGTCACCGCCGAGGTCGCGAATTTCCGCGAGGTCGAATGGCGCGGTATGGGAATCAATTTCCTGATCATCATGTCGCCCGGCGCGCTGGCCGGCGCCCCGCATACGCATATCGCCACGGTCCATACCGGATCGGAGACCGAAGCGCCGATCATGCGCAACACCGCCCGCGACTTCCCCAATGTCACCGTGATTCGCGTGCGTGAGCAGGTCGAACGGGTGGCCGATGCGCTGGGCGATCTCGGCTCCGCCACCCGCTGGGCGGCGCTGGCGGTTCTGGTCACGGGGCTTGCAGTCTTGCTGGGAGCCGCCGCCGCTGCGGCCGAACGCCAGGTCCGCGAGGCCGCGATCCTGCGCACGCTGGGCGCCTCGCGCCAGGCGGTACTGTCAAGCTTTGCGCTCCGCGCCGGGCTTCTGGGCCTGATGGCGGGGCTGGTGGCTCTGGCTTGGGGCTCTGCGGCGGCCTGGGCGGTCTCGGCCTATGTGTTCGACGCGGATTTCGTGCTGTCTCCCGGCACGGCGCTCGCGGTGATCGCGGCGGGCATTGTTCTCAATCTGCTGGCGGCCACCGGGTTCGCACTCGGAGCCCTCAACCGGCGTCCCGCCGAAGTATTGCGGCTCAGCGCCGGATAACTCGCGAAAATCGGCGTATTTCCAACAGGCGGATATGCGTTGCAGCGCAAGACCCTTGAATGGAAGCCCCCGATCCCACACATTCAACCCGATATCTGGGCCCAAAAGGCTCGGGGGATCGGTCTGGCAAAACGCCAAGTCAGTCTACAACATGAGGGATCGTTACCGATGGTGAACCCGAACTATACGAGCAACCCGACGGTCACCCGCGCAGGTGCCGCCGTCGATACGGGCCTCCAGGCCCATATGACCAAAGTCTATGCCCTGATGGGTGGGGCCATGATCATCTCGGGTCTGGTCGCCTATATCTTTGGCACGGATTTGAACGCAGCCCGCCTGGGACAAGAGACAACGCTGGTCCCGGTCGCCCTGCTCGAGGCGCTCTACAGCTCGCCGCTGCGCTGGGCGCTGATGTTCGCGCCATTGATCTTCATCTTCGCCTTCGGCGCGACAATGCACCGGCTGTCGGCCTCGACCGCACAGATCGTGTTCTGGGTCTTCGCGGCCGTCATGGGCATGTCGATCGCCTGGATCTTCGCGATCTTCACCGGCGTCTCGATCGCCCAGACCTTCTTTGCCACGGCTGCCGCCTTTGGCGCGCTGTCGATCTATGGCTACACCACCAAGAAGGACCTTTCGGGCTGGGGCACGTTCCTGTTCATGGGGGTGATCGGCCTGATCATCGCCTCGGTCGTGAACCTGTTCCTCGAGTCGAGCGCGCTGCAATTCGCCATCTCGCTGCTCGGTGTGCTGATTTTTGCGGGGCTCACCGCCTATGACACGCAGAATATCAAGAACACCTATCTGCAGATGCGCGCCACGCCGGACGGTCAGGCCTGGCTCGAGCATGCCGCGATCTCGGGCGCGCTCAGCCTCTACATCAACTTCCTGAACATGTTCATGTTCCTCTTGCAGTTCATGGGCGCGCAACAGGAATAGCCGCAAGACCCTCTCACGCAGGAAGCGACATCTCAAAGGGCGGTCCAGACGGGCCGCCCTTTTTCATTGAATTTCGCAGACCAAAGCGTGCCGGCCGCGCGCGGGTAGGTGGGCAGAGACCAGGATGAGGAACCTGGAAGACGGCTCAAGGGAGCGCGCGGCCCTTCGCCGAACCGACCTCGCCTCAAAAGAAAAAAGGCGGCCGCGAGGGCCGCCCTTCCAGGTCGTCTTCCTCCGGCAAGACTTACTTGATCTTGCCCTCTTTATATTCGACATGTTTGCGCGCGACCGGATCGTATTTCCGCACCACCATCTTGTCGGTCATGGTGCGCGAGTTTTTCTTGGTCACGTAGAAATGCCCGGTCCCGGCCGAGGAATTCAGGCGGATCTTCACGGTCGTCGGTTTGGCCATCTTTCGATCTCCCCGCCAGCGTTGGGCGCGTCCTATCCAGGGCGCCGCGCCGACGTCAAATTCAAGAACCCGCTACCTACGGATTTGCGCGTCATTGTCAAGCGAGTCGGTCCCGGGCGGGTCCTTCTCCTCGGGACCACTCCGTGGCACCAGTGCGATCCGGATCAACGCAAGCAGCGTGTAGAGCAGCGCCACCAGCGCCGCTGCCCACAGCAGACCGTCCGGAGGCACCAGATCCATCGCCCAGCCAAAGCTTGCTGGGGCGATGAAGGCGCCGAACCCATAGGCCAGCACCACGGCTGCAGTCCCCGCCGCGAGCCTCGGGCCGTCATAACGCGCGCCGAGTTCGGTCAGCGCCAAGGAGTAAAGCGAAACCGCCATCCCGCCCCACAGCACCACAGCAGCGATCAGCGCTGCCTCGAGCCCGACACCCGCCATCAGGATCAACGGGGCCACCATCGAGACCCCGCCAGCCAGCGCCAGCAGCCGCCGTCGGTCATAGCGGTCCGCCGCCCAGCCCAGCGGGTACTGGAACAACATCGAGCCGAGCGCCATCCAGGCCAGCAGCCCCAATGCCAGGCTCTCCGCCAGGCCGGACCGCAGCGCCCATACGCTGAGCAAACCCATCGCGCCGAACTCGATCATCCCGAACAGCACCACGCCCCACATGATCAAGGGATCCGAGCGGAAATAGCCCAGTGTCTCGGCTGGTGTCGCCGCGGGTTCCTCGCGCGGCTTGGGCGCATTCTGCCGGCCGAACCAGATCGGCGCCATCCCCGCCAGGATCACCGCGGCGGGCAGCGCATAGGTTAGATAGGTCTCGAACCCGACCCGCTCCAGCGCCAGCGGCCCCAGAGCATAGCTGCCCGAGACCACCACGGAGTAGATTGCAACGATCCGCCCGCGCCTTGCCCCGGGCGACGTCTCGACCAGCCAGTACTCGGTGGCGAAGAACATTCCCACGACAACCAGCCCCAGCCCCATGCGCAGGAAGGTCCACCACCAGAGCGCCTCGATTACCGGAACGACCAGCATCATCACTGCGGCCAACACGCCGGCGCCCAGAACCAGCGGGATCAGCCCGACCCGCGCGAGCAGCCCGGGCAGGACCGGAGCGGCCAGGATCATCATCAGCGCGGTCAGCGAGGCGCTCAAACCGTTGGCACCGCCGGAATAGCCCGCCCGCTCGATCAGCAGCGCGAACATCGGCGACGCATAAGCGACCGCCACCGAGACCACGGCCATGGTCGCGATCGGCGGGCCCCAGCGGGTCGCGCCTTCCCACATGGCCCCTCCTTGCAGACTAGACCGGATCGAGGAACGACCGCCCCTCGGCATGATGGAAGAACGGAACCGGGCGGAGACCGCGATTCGGGTCGAGCCGGGCCTCGATCTCGGCCAGCACCACTTCGGTGATGAAGGGCAGATCGAGGCGGCGCGCCTCGGCCAGGGTCAGCCAGCTCAGATGGCTGAGCTCGTCCTCGGCGCGCGAGAAATCCTCCGCATCGCCCGCCAGATCCGCCGCTTCGGCCATCAGGAAACGGGCATCGAACCGCCTCGGCCGGCCCGGCGGGGTGATTGCGCGGAAGATCATCTGCAACCGGTCGACCGCCGGTCGGTGACCCGCCTGGTAAAAGCCCTGCCAGGCTTGCGGCACCTCTTGCGGTCCATTGCCCGGATGGGCGAGGGCCAGGCCCGCTTCCTCCCAAAGCTCGCGGATTGCAGCCAGCGCCAGGGGCAGCGCCAGGCCTGGATCCGAGCGCGCCGAAAGCGGTCCCTCCAAGCTCGGTGGCAAGGCAGGCAGATCCGGCAGTCCACCATCGGCGCGGTCGACTGCCCCTCCCGGAAAGACAAATTTCGAAGGCATGAACGCCGCCTTCTTGCCCCTCTGTCCCATCAGGACCCGGGGCATCGGGCTGTCGCGGCGGATCAATACCACGGTCGCCGCGTCGCGGATCGCGTCCTTCGCCGGATTTTCAGCCGCCTCGTGAGCCTCTGCCGACGGTGCTGTCGTCGCGGGATCAGTCTCGGGAGTGGTGGTCATTGCTGTCGGAGCCCTCTTGGCGCGAGAGTCTGACTATGAGAGCGGTCCTTCGCTCTGTCCAGCGCCGGGTGCTACCGCTCCTCGCGGCCGCCGAACCCGTGCATCCGCCAGGCCCATTGCATCGCGACGACCATGGCCTTGATGCGCGGCAACAGGCCAAAGACCAGACCCGCGCTGAGCACCGGCCATACCGCCCAATGAACCCAAAGCGGCGGGGTGTAAGCCAGTTCGATATAGAGCAGCAGCGGAACGATCAGATGTCCCACGATCATGATCGTCGCCCAGGCTGGCATGTCATCGGCCTGGTGTTGGTTCAGCTTCTCGCCGCAGGAGGGGCAGGAGTTGCGCACGGTAAGATAGCTCTTCATCATCGGACCACCGCCACAATTGGGGCAGCGCAGATGCCAGGCACGAAGCAGCGCGGGCGCCAACGGGCGGTCCGTCTCCTCTCGGCCTATGGGCATGTCCTCCGTCGTGTCGCGCACGGTTCCCTCCTGGTTGCCGTAACAAGGTAGATGTGTTGCTGCGGGCAAACATCTACCCGAATTGTCTTGCGGCACCGTGTCGCTTGACCCTGATCAAAGGGCGAGGTGCGACGGAAGCTGTTCCCCCTGGCGTGAGAGCCAGCACGGTAACGCAGTTTGGGCGGCGGATGTGGCTGCCTGTTGGTGACACGAACGGAGAATGCGGAATGACACTGACTTGGAAAGTCGGGGCTGTCGCCCTGATCGCAGCAGCGGGGATGTCGGGGATCGTTGACAATACGGCCGAGGCGGGCGAGCGCCGCGGTGCTCTGTTCAGCGAGGCGGACGCGAATGGCGACGGCGCGTTGACTCGCGACGAGGTCGCCGCCTTCGCCGAGCGCCGTTTTGCCGCCGCGGATATCGATGGCGATGGCGCGCTCTCGCAGGAGGAAATGCAGCGTGCCAGCCAGGACCGTGCGCGTCGGCGTGGGGCCGAGCGCTTCGCCCGGCTGGACAGCGATGGTGACGGGCTGATCCGGCGCGAGGAGTTTTCGGCCGGGCGCGACAAACGCGCCGGGCGTATGTTCGAGCGGCTGGACGCCGATGGCGATGGCAGAATCACGCAGGAGGAGATGCGCGCGCAGCGTCGACATGGCGGCCCATCGGATTAAGATGACGCCGGGCCGCTGGCCTCAGCCAGGACCGAGGAGCGGATGCTCGACCGAAATGCGCAGGATGAGGATGCGGTGATTCTGGCCCGGTTCGCCGGTGGCGACCAGGCTGCGGCCCGCGTGCTGACCGAGCGTCTTCTGCCGGGCATCCTGCGCCAGGCATGGCGGGTTTTGGGCGATCAGGCCGAGGCCGAGGATGTCGCCCAGGAAGTGATGATGAAACTGTGGCGCCAGGCAGCATCCTGGCGCCCGGGTGAAGCGAAGGTGACGACATGGCTCTATCGGGTCACTCAGAACCTCTGCATCGACCGGATCAGACGGCGACGGCCGATGGCGGATCTGGACGATGTGGCGGAGCCGGCGGATGGGGCGCCGAGCGTGTTGGAGCGGATGGCCGAGACCGAGCAGAGCCGTGCTCTGGCCGCGGCAATCGCCGGCCTGCCCGAGCGCCAGCGCGACGCGATCCAGCTACGCCATTTCGAGGCGCTGTCGAACCCCGAGATCGCCGAGCGGCTGGGCTGCTCGGTCGAGGCGGTCGAGAGCCTGCTGGCCCGCGCGCGGCGGCAATTGGCGAAGATTATGTTAGGCGACGGGAGGGAGATCGATAATGTCTGATCAGATGAAGACCGATCTCGACACCATGCTGGCCGCACTGGCGGCCGAGGAACGCGCTTCTAGGCCCGTTGTCAGCGACCGGCTTGCCGGGTCGGTGCTGGCGATGGCGGCGGATGTGGCGGCGGCGCAGGCGACGGACCTGGCGGCGGCCCAAGCAATCGCGGCGCCTGAGACACCTCGTTGGGGCGGGCTGTCGAAGTTGGCAGCGCTCTTGCCCCAGGCTTGGCCCGAAGGGGCGCTGGCGGCGATGCTGTTGGGGCTGATGCTGGGGCTGGGTGTCGGCTATGGATATGATGACGGCTATGGCGGCGGGATTGGCGGCGGCAGCGGCGGGCATGCGATGGATCTCTCGCTCTTGACCGAGATCGGCGCCCCCGCTGCATTGGCCGACAGCCCGCTTGAGGCCGAGGGGGCGTTTTAATGCGTGTGGAGCGGGAACAGCCCGGTTGTCCGGTCTGGGTCAAATTACTGATGGTCGCCTCGCTGACCTTGAACCTGGTCGTGGTCGGGCTGGTGGTCGGGCAGGAGCTTCGCGCCCATGCCGACCCGGTGCGCGACTGGGTGATGATCATGGTGCCCGAAGACAAGCATCTCGAAGCCGAGGAGATCATCGCTCGCTACCGCACGCAGCTGGTGAATCTAGAGAGCAGCCGCAACACCGTGCGCGCCGGTCTGTTTGACATCATGCGGGCCGAGGAGTTTCAGGCTGCAGCGCTGACCACCACGCTTGCCAATGACAGGGACATCTCGGGCCAGCGGCGCAAGCTGCGCCATGCAATGCTGGTCGATGTGATGGCGCTGCTGAGCCACGAGGAACGGTTGCGTGGCGCCGAGATCCTGCAGCGCCGGCAAGAACGGCGCCGGGGCGAACGGCGCTGAGCCCGGGCGGTCAGGCGGCCGAGAGGGTCACCTTGTTGCGCCCCGCCGCTTTCGAGCGATAAAGCGCACGGTCGGACCGGCGCAGCAAACTCTCCGCCTGCTCGCCCTTCTCATGGATCGCCAGACCGATCGAGACCGTCACCGAGATCGGCTCAACCGAGGTTGCGAATTTCTTAGACTCGATGGCACAGCGCAGCCGCTCGGCCACCCGGCCGGCATTCGGCCCTGCGTTTTCGCCTGCATTTTGCCCCGCGCCGCTGCAATTGGGCATGACCACCAGAAACTCCTCACCGCCTAGTCGTGCGACCAGATCCGCGTTGCGCAGATTGTCGGTCAGCCGTGCAGCGAATTCCTTCAGAACCGCATCGCCGACCTCGTGGCCCCAGGTGTCGTTGACCGATTTGAACCGGTCGAGATCCAAGATCATCGCCGCCAGCCCGTCGCCATTGGGTGAATGGCGGTCAATCATCGACTGGATCCGGTCGTTCACATAGCGCCGATTATGCAGCCCGGTCAGCGGATCGATCAGCGCCATAGCCATCGAATCTTCGACCGAATGGCGCAGATGATCCGAATAGAACTTGCGCCGGAGTTGCACCCGCAGCCGGGCCGCCAATTCGGCGTAATCGACCCGTCCGGTGACGTAATCCGAGATCCCCATCTCCAGCGCCACATGGGCCTGATCGAGCGTGCCGGAGCCGAAGATCATCATCAGAGCGGCGTTGCGCGTCTCTTTCTGAGCGCGGAGCTGGGCCGCAATGCGGATCGGGTCGAGTGCGCCATCGCTGGCGCAGACGACAAAGCAATCATAGGTGTGGCGCCGCGTGAGCGTCTCGATTTCGACCGGATCAACCGCCTGATCGACCCGGCTTTCCAGATGTTTGCTCAGCCTCTCGCGCACCCGCCGTGCATGTCGCGGGTTGTCGCAGATCACCAGGATGGCGGCCTTGGAGTAAGCCTCCTCCGGTGTGTCATGCAGCGAGGTGAGAAGGCCGATCCCTGCATTCGCCGCGTGGCGCAGGCGCAGCTCGTCGATCACCATCTTCATCCGGGTCAGGCTGGTCACCCGCGTGACCAGAGCGCTGAAATCGCAGGGTTTGGTCAGAAAGTCATCCGCGCCCGATTCCAACCCGGCAATCTTCGAAGCATTCTGCGAAAAGTCCGAGAGCATCACGACCGGGATATGCGCGGTCTCGGGCGCGGCCTTCATCCGGCGGCACGTCTCGAATCCATCGATACCCGGCAGCATGATATCGAGGAGAACCAGATCGATCTCGTCCTGCTTGACGATCTTCAGAGCTTCCTCGCCGGTGGAGGCTTCGACCACGTCGAAATATGCAGCCGAGAGCTGCCGTCGGACGAGCGCGCGGGTCTCGGGCAGATCATCCACGATGAGCAAGCGGCCTGGCATATCCGGTCCACTACATATCCGTCTGTGCAACCGTTCCGGCCAGTCTCGCCAAGGAAGCGGGATACGGGCTCGGCCTATAGGGGATCGGGATGCTACGGGCCAGATGCCCGGCAGTTCCCCTTGGATCGGCG
>JBCDKL010000025.1:0-17781 GCA_038746695.1 Pseudomonadota bacterium
ATCCGGGTGAAGTTCATGACCAAGCCCGGCGATCAATGGGTGGTGCGCAAGCGGGTCTATCAGGAAATCCGCGAGCTTTTCGACCGCGAGGGGATCACTTTCGCCCATCGCGAGGTCACGGTGCGCATCCCTGACCTGCCCAAAGACCGCCCGCCGAACGAGGCCGAGATCAAGGCCATCGGTGCGGCCGCCCGCCAAGTCGGCGACACTGCGGCAGAGGGTTTGAGACCCACTGGCACCGGCGGTCCTATGGACGATCGCTGAGCGATTTCCCACCCGCCCACTCCCTGACTTCCACGCCGGTCTCATCTTTTTTCTTGTGCAGCGCGATATTGCGCCGCAACATTCCACTTGACCAGGATCACCACAACGACCACCGGCCGAGCAAGATGGGGCGAGCAAGGGCCAGATGACCTCCACGCTGAAGATCGCAATAGTCGAGGAGGACCGCGAGCGCGCGCTGCTGATCGTCGATGGGCTACGCGAGGCCGGGGATTTCGACATTACAGTCCTCGGCGACGCGGCCAGCCTCTCGCGGCGGCTCTCAGAGATCAATCCCGACCTGGTGCTGATCGATGTCGCCGATCCGAACCGCGATGTGCTCGAGGCGCTGACCCTTGCCTCGGGACCGCTCGACCGGCCAGTGGCGATGTTCGTCGACCGCTCGAACGATCAGGCCACCAAGGCGGCGATCGAGGCGGGGGTCAGCGCCTATGTGGTCGATGGATTGCGCAAACAGCGGATCAAACCGGTGATCGATGCCGCCATTGCGCGGTTTCATATGTACAGCCGGATGCGCACCGAATTGGCCGCAACAAAAGCGGCCCTGGCCGAGCGCAAGACCATCGACCGGGCCAAGGGCCTCCTGATGCAGGCCCGCGGGCTGAGCGAGGAGGAGGCCTATGCCCTGCTCCGCAAAACCGCGATGGATCAGGGCCGCAAAGTGGTCGAAGTGGCCACCGCGCTGGTCACCGCCGCGGATTTGCTCCGATGAGCCGGATCGCGCTCGATTGCGGGTTTCTGCCGCTGGTCGATTGCGCGCCCCTGGCGGTCGCCCGCGAGATGGGCTTTGCCGAGGAGGAGCTGCTGGAGCTCCGGCTCCATCCGCAACCCTCGTGGTCAGCGATCCGCGACAAGCTGGCCTTTGGCGAGCTGCAGGCGGCACAGATGCTGGCCCCGATGCCTGTGGCGATGTCGATGGGGCTGGGAGGCGTGCCGATGCGGATCGACGCGCTGTCGGTCCTGTCGGTCAATGGCGATGTGATCGGGGTCTCGCGCCCGCTCTCCGCCCGGATGCGCGAGATCGGCGGGGCGGGGGATTTTACGTCCGCCCTGGCGGTGGGACGCTCACTGATCACCGCGATGGAGGGGCCTCTCCGGGTCGGCGTGCCCTTCCCGTTCTCGATGCATGCCGAATTGCTCTATTATTGGCTCGGAGCTTTGGGCTTGCAAGCGCCCGCGGATCTGGACATGCGCACCGTGCCGCCGCCGCGCATGGCCGAGGCGGTCTCGAAGGGCGAGATCGACGCGTTTTGCGTCGGCGAGCCCTGGGGCTCGATTGCAGTCGAGGCCGGGGCCGCGGATCTGATCCTGCCTGGCTCGGCGATATGGCAATTCGCGCCAGAAAAAGTGTTGGCAACCCGGCACGACTGGGCCGAGGCGCATCCCGAGCCGGTCTCTCGGCTGATGCGCGCGCTGTGGCGGGCGGCGCGTTGGCTCGACAATCCCGACAATCGGATGACCGCCTCCGAGATTCTGGCCCGTCCCGCCTATGTCGATGTGGCCGCCGAGATCATCGAGAGGGCCTTGTATGGCCGCCTCAAGGTCTCGGCCAGCGGCGAGGAACGGCGGGTGTCCCGCTTCGTCGAGTTCTATGGCTCTGCTGCGACCTTTCCCTGGCGCAGTCAGGCGGCCTGGATCGCCGCCCGCTGGGCAGCGCGCACCGGCATAGACCGGGCCGAGGCATTGGAACTCGGCCGTGCCAGTTTCCGCACCGATCTCTACCGCCAGGCCCTGGGGCCGATCGGAGCGGATCTACCAAATGCCTCGGAGAAGCTCGAAGGCGCGCTGAACCAACCGACCGCAGTGACCTCGTCACGCGGCGAGATGTTCCTTGGCCCCGATCAATTCTTCGACCGGCTGATTTTCGAACCGCCCGCCCCGTCATCCATGCGTTGAAGACAAACGCCTTTTCGAAAAAGTTTCATGATCGCATGGATCCGCGATTGATTTCGCAGCGCAGCAGGATATCGTCTCACGTGTCAGACAACGGCGTCCGGCACCCACCCACCCACAAAGTTGCGGGTTCCGAGCAAGGCTGCTCGATCCTCCATGGGCTTCCCATGGCGTGATCGCGTGGCCTTTTTTGCATGCGCCGGGCTGCCCGGCGGGACGACAACGATATTTGGAGAGGTCTAGATGAGACTTACACTCTGCGCCGCCGCTCTGGCGCTCGGCTTTGCACCTTTCGCTCAGGCCGAGTTTCTGGATGTCGAGAAGGATGAGCTGAAATTCGGCTTCATCAAGCTGACCGATATGGCCCCGCTCGCGATCGCCTATGAGAAGGGCTATTTCGAAGATGAGGGTCTGTTCGTCACCCTCGAGCCGCAGGCGAATTGGAAGGTCTTGCTTGACCGAGTGATCGATGGCGAGCTCGACGGCGCTCATATGCTGGCAGGCCAACCCTTGGCGGCCACGATAGGATTCGGCACCGAAGCCCATGTGATCACACCCTTTTCGATGGATCTGAACGGCAACGGGATCACCGTCTCGAACGAGATCTGGGCGCAGATGAAGGAAAACATCCCGCATGAGGATGGCAAGCCGGTGCACCCGATCAGCGCTTCGGCCCTGAAGCCGGTGGTCGAGAAGTACATCGCCGATGGCAAGCCCTTCAATATGGGCATGGTCTTCCCGGTCTCGACCCATAATTACGAGCTGCGCTACTGGCTCGCCGCTGGCGGTTTGAAGCCCGGCTATTACAGCCCCGAGAACATCACCGGTCAGATCGATGCCGATGTGCTGTTGAGCGTAACGCCACCGCCGCAGATGCCCGCGACGCTGGAGGCCGGCACGATCTACGGCTATTGCGTTGGCGAGCCTTGGAACCAGCAGGCCGTCTTTAAAGGCATCGGCGTTCCGGTCATCACCGATTACGAGATCTGGAAGAACAACCCGGAAAAGGTCTTCGGGATCACCGCCGAATTCGCCGAGCAATATCCCAACACCACGCTGGCGCTGACCAAGGCGCTGATCCGCGCGGCGATCTGGCTGGACGAGAACGACAATGCAAACCGGCCCGAGGCGGTCGAGATCCTGAGCCGCAGCGAATATGTCGGGGCGGATTACGAGGTGATCGCCAACTCGATGACCGGATTCTTCGAATACGAGAAGGGCGACCGCCGCCCGGCTTCGGATTTCAACGTGTTCTTCCGCTATAATGCGACCTATCCATTCTATTCCGACGCCATCTGGTACCTGACCCAGATGCGCCGCTGGGGTCAGATCTCCGAGCAGAAGCCCGACAGCTGGTATGACGAGATCGCCAAGAAGGTCTACAAGCCCGCGATCTATCTGGAAGCGGCGCGCCTGCTGGTCGATGACGGGTTGGCCAATGAGGCGGATTTCCCTTGGGACAGCGATGGCTACAAGGGCCCGCAGCCGGAATTCATCGATGGTATCACCTATGACGGCCGCACGCCCAACGCCTATTTGGATCAGTTCCCGATCGGGCTGAAGGGCGCTCAGAAAGTCATCGGCAATGAGGTGGAGGGGTAAGCACCCCCCTCGCGATCCCTCCCCACCAGCGGGGAGGGAGCAGGCCGCGCATTTGCGAAACTGAGTGCATCAGGGGCAGGAACATGACAGCCGTTACCGAAAATTCTCTTCCAGGGAGCGCCGAACGCGCCGAACGCAAGGCGCGGCTTTTTACCCGGATCAATAAGATGGATACCTATTTCCAGGTGATCGGCATGAGCTGGATCACACCGGTGCTGCGTGCCGCCGCGGGCGACAACCCGAAGGCGCAGGCCAAGGAGATCTGGCGTCTGCTGGCCGTGCCGATTCTGGCAATCCTGGTGTTCCTGTTCCTCTGGGCAAAGCTCGCACCGACCGTGCAGACCTCGCTGGGCGCGATCCCAGGCCCGGCGGAGGTGTGGGAGCAAGTCGAGAATCTAAATGCCGACCATCTGCGCGAACGCGAGAAGGAGGTGGCTTTCTACGAACGCCAAGACGCGCGCAACGCCAAACTGATCGCCGAAGGCCGGGCCGACCGCGTGAAGGAGCGGACCTATACCGGCAAGCCCACATATTACGATCAGATCTGGACCTCGCTTCAGACAGTTTTCTTCGGCTTCCTGATCGCGACCGTTATCGCGGTGCCGATAGGCATCATGTGCGGGCTGAGCCCGATCGCCAATGCCGCTTTCAACCCGATCATCCAGATCTTCAAACCGGTCTCGCCGCTGGCCTGGCTGCCGATCGTGACCATGGTGGTCTCAGCCGTCTATGTGACCAATGACGGGATGTTCTCGAAGTCCTTCCTGAACTCCGCCATCACCGTGACGCTCTGCTCGCTCTGGCCTACGCTGATCAACACGGCACATGGGGTTGCAAGCATCGACAAAGACCTGGTGAATGTCTCCCGGGTCCTGAAGATGACGACCTGGACCAAGATCACCAAATTGGTCTTGCCCTCGGCACTGCCGCTGATCTTCACCGGGTTGCGGCTGAGCCTCGGTGTCGGCTGGATGGTGCTGATCGCCGCTGAAATGCTGGCGCAGAACCCCGGCCTCGGCAAATTCGTCTGGGACGAGTTCCAGAACGGCTCCAGCCAATCGCTCGCCAAGATCATGGTGGCGGTCTTCACCATTGGGATCATCGGCTTCCTGCTCGACCGCATGATGTATGCGATCCAGTCGATGTTCACCTTCACGAACAATCGGTGAGCGCGATGAGCATCCTCGAATTGAGATCCGCTTCGAAAGGCTTCGGCGACGGCACGGCGCGGGAGGAGGTGCTCAAGGGCATAGACCTCTCGGTCCAGGAGGGCGAGTTCGTCGCCATCCTCGGCTTTTCGGGCACCGGCAAGACCACACTGATCAACCTCCTGGCCGGATTGGAGTTGCCCAACCGGGGCCAGGCGCTGTTCAAGGGGCAGCCGATCTCTGGTCCCGGGCCCGAGAGGGGGCTTGTCTTCCAATCATACTCGCTGATGCCCTGGCTCAGCGTGAACGGCAATGTCGCCTTGGCCGTGGACGCCGTGCACTCGGGCAAATCCGCGGCCGAGCGGGCCGGGATTGTCGATCACTATGTGAAGATGGTGGGCCTCGGCCATGCCACCGGTCGCAAGCCTGCCGAGCTTTCGGGCGGGATGCGTCAGCGGGTTGCTGTGGCCCGCGCCTTGGCCATGAGCCCCGAGGTCCTGTTGATGGACGAGCCGCTCTCGGCACTCGACGCGCTGACCCGCGCCAATTTGCAGGACGAAATCGAGCGGATCTGGGAAGCGGAGCGCAAAACGGTCGTCCTGATCACCAATGACGTGGACGAGGCGATCCTTCTGGCGGACCGCATCATCGCATTGAACCCGGACGGAACCCTGGGAGAGCAGTTCGAGGTTAGTCTCGCGCGACCGCGCGATCGCACCGCGATGAACCATGATACGGTGTTCAAATCGCTTCGCGGCAAGGTCACGCAGTATCTGATGGATGTCGGAATAGCGGCGAAGGTCGAGGGAACCCGCATCCTGCCGAGTGTCACCCCGATCCACGGCACGCCGAAAGCCTATGCCGAGGCATCGCGGAGCCAGACCGATGCGCGCTATTTGCAATTCAGCCAGCTCGACAAGGTCTATCCGACGCCGCAAGGTCCGCTGACCGTCGTGGAGGGGTTCGAGCTGACGCTCAACAAGGGCGAATTCGTCAGCCTGATCGGCCATTCCGGTTGCGGCAAATCCACCGTGCTCACCATGACCGCAGGGCTCAACGAGATCTCGAAGGGCGCGATCGTGCTGGACGGCAAACATGTGGTCGATGCCGATCCCGAACGGGCGGTCGTGTTCCAGGCGCCGTCGCTGTTTCCCTGGCTGAGCGCCAAGGAGAATGTGGCGATCGGGGCTGACCGCGTCTATCCCAAGGCCAGTCAGGCCGAGCGCCAGGATGTGGTGGAATACTATCTCGAACGGGTCGGCCTTGCGGATGCCATGGACAAACCCGCTGCTGAGCTTTCCAACGGCATGAAACAGCGGGTCGGGATTGCCCGGGCCTTCGCGCTCTCGCCTAAACTGCTTCTGCTGGACGAACCCTTTGGCATGCTCGACAGCCTGACTCGCTGGGAGCTTCAAGAAGTGCTCATGGAGGTCTGGTCACGCACCAAGGTCACCGCGATCTGTGTGACCCATGACGTCGACGAAGCGATCCTGCTGGCCGACCGGGTGGTGATGATGACCAACGGCCCCCAGGCGACGATTGGCAAGATCATGGATGTGGGTTTGCCCCGTCCACGCTCTCGCCGCGCCTTGCTCGAGCATCCAGATTACTACGCCTATCGCGAAGATCTCCTCACCTTCCTCGAGGAATACGAGCATGGGCATAAGAAGAAGGAGGCCGCTTGATGACCCCCGACCAGGTCAGGCTGGTCCAATCCAGCTTCTCCACCATCCAGCCCATAAAAAAAATGGCAGCCGAACTGTTCTACGCACGCCTCTTCCAGATCGCGCCCGAACTCGAAGCGCTGTTCAAGGGCGACCCCAAGGAGCAGGGCGAGAAGCTGATGCATGCTCTTGCCGTCGCTGTGCAGGCCCTGGAAGAGCGGGATCCCACGCCGCTGATCGCCGATGATTTCGCGTCCCAGGACGTCACCTTTGGTGAGACCCCGGCAATGTGCCGCCCGGTGGGCGCAGCATTGATCTGGACCCTTGAGAGGGGGCTGGGCGAGGCCTTCACGCCTGAGATCCGCGCAGCCTGGGAAGCGGCCTGTGACATGCTCGCCCCTGCCATGGTCGAAATCGCCTACCCCAAGATGGCGGCGGAGTAGGCCATGACCCAGACCGCTCAAAAACTGGTCGTGATCGGCGCCGGCATGGCCTCGGGCCGGGTGCTGGAGACCCTGTTCGAGGAGGCGCCCGGCGCCTTCGAGGTCACCCTGTTCGGCGCTGAGCCCCGGGGAAACTATAACCGCATCATGCTCTCGCCCGTTCTGTCGGGCGAGAAGACCTATGAGGAAATCGTCACCCATGACGCCGCTTGGTATGCCGAGCATGGCGTCAATTGCCGCTTCGGCGAGGCAGTGGAGGGGATCGACCGGAGCCGCAAGGTGG
Organism: Pseudomonadota bacterium; assembly: GCA_038746695.1. Classification (GTDB taxonomy): domain Bacteria; phylum Pseudomonadota; class Alphaproteobacteria; order Rhodobacterales; family Rhodobacteraceae; genus Thermohalobaculum. Next base: position 7,316 of record JBCDKL010000025.1, read on the forward strand.
TGATCACCGAAAAGGGCGAGACCCAGTACGACAAACTGGTCATCGCCACGGGATCCGATCCGTTGATCATCCCGGTGGCGGGCAAAGACCTGCCCGGCGTGATCACCTATCGCGACCTCGACGACACGAATGCGATGATCGCGGCGGCCGAGAAACCCGGCGCCAAGGCCGTGGTGATCGGCGGCGGTCTTCTGGGTTTGGAGGCGGCCGCGGGGCTGAAGCTGCGCGGCATGGAGGTCACAGTGCTCCACCTGATGCCGCATCTGATGGAGCGGCAGTTGGACCCCGCGGCAGGCTATCTTCTGCAAAAGGATCTGGAGAGCCGCGGCATCCGGATCCATACCGGGGCCAACACCCATAAGATCACCGGCGAGACCTGCGTAACCGGCGTGAGGCTGGATGACGGGACCGAATATGAAGCCGATATCGTCTGCATGGCAGTCGGTATTCGCCCCGCGACCGCGCTGGCAAAGGAAGCGGGGCTCGCCTGCGGCCGAGGCCTCCATGTCGACGACCAGATGATCACCTCGGACGAGGATGTCCTCGCGGTCGGCGAATGCGTCGAACATCGCGGCATGTGCTATGGCCTGGTCGCACCGCTCTATGACATGGCGAAGGTCGCGGCCCGCAGCTTGGCGGGGGTCGCGGCGGAATATACCGGCTCAGTCACCTCGACCAAGCTGAAGGTGACTGGTGTCGACCTTTTCTCTGCAGGCGATTTCGCCGAAGGGGCCGAGCGCGAGGAGATCGTGCTGCGCGACGCCTCGCGCGGCGTCTACAAACGCCTGGTGATCGAGGAGAACAAGATCGTCGGCGCTGTCATGTATGGCGACACAGCCGATGGCAACTGGTTCTTCGGTCTGCTCAAAGACGGGACCGATATCTCCGAGATGCGCGAGACTCTGATCTTCGGCCCCGCCTATGCCGGGGGCAGCCCCCTGGACCCTATGGCGGCCGTTGCAGCATTGCCAGATGAGGCAGAGATCTGCGGCTGTAACGGCATTTGCAAAGGTCAGATCACAACCGCGATTGCAGGCGGAGCCACCACGCTGGACCTCGTGCGCGGCCAGACCAAGGCCAGCGGCTCGTGCGGCACCTGTACCGGGCTGGTGGAGCAATTGCTGGCCGTCACGCTGGGCGATGAATATGCGGCACCCGCCGCCAAGTCGATCTGCGGCTGCACCGATCTGACCCACGAGGATGTACGCAGACTGATCAAGTCGCAGAAGCTGACGTCGATGCAGGCGGTATTCCAGGCGGGCAACTGGAAAACCTCCTGCGGTTGCCATGTCTGCCGCCCTGCGCTGAACTTCTATCTGCTGGCGGATTGGCCGGATGAGTATCAAGACGACCCGCAGAGCCGCTTCGTCAACGAGCGCAACCACGCGAATATCCAGAAAGACGGCACTTTCAGCGTGGTTCCGAGAATGTGGGGCGGTATCACCACGCCGGGCGAGCTTCGTGCCATTGCAGATGCGGCGGACAAGTTTCAGGTGCCCACGGTGAAAGTGACCGGCGGCCAGAGGATCGACCTTCTGGGGGTCAAGAAACAGGACCTGCCCGCGATCTGGGCCGATCTGAACGCGGCGGGGCTCGTCTCGGGTCACGCCTATGCAAAAGGGCTGCGCACAGTGAAGACTTGTGTCGGCACCGATCATTGCCGCTTTGGCACGCAGGACTCGACCGGGCTCGGCATCAAGATCGAGAAGCGGATGTGGGGGAGTTGGACGCCGCATAAGGTGAAGATGGCGGTCTCGGGATGTCCCCGGAACTGCGCCGAGGCGACCTGCAAGGATGTGGGCGTGATCTGCGTCGACTCCGGCTACGAGGTCAGCGTCGCCGGGGCGGCGGGCATGGATGTGAAGGAAACCGAGCTTCTGGGCAAATCCTCTACCGAGGAGGAGGCGCTCGATCTGATCGTCGCCTTCGTCCAGCTCTATCGCGAGAACGCGAAATATCTCGACCGGCCCTACAAATGGGTCGCGAAAGTCGGAATGGACTGGGTGAAGGAACGGGTGGTCGAGGATCCCGACAGCCGCGCCGCCCTGGTCGCCCGCTTCGATCACTCGCAAACGATCTACCAGAAAGATCCCTGGGCCGAGCGCGCAAATGACGAGGTTACAAAGCGTTGGAGCCCGATGGCGGACCTAACGCTCGAGGCGGCGGAATGAGCTGGATCGATATCGGCGCGCTCGAGGACATTCCTCCCCGCGGCGCCCGGGTTGTGCGCACCGCCCTTGGCTGTGTTGCCCTGTTCCGGACGGCGCAGAATGAGGTCTTCGCGATCGATGACGCTTGCCCCCATAAGGGCGGGCCGCTGTCGGAGGGCATCGTCCACGGCAAATCGGTCACCTGCCCGCTGCATAACTGGGTGATCTCGCTCGAGACCGGCGCGGTGCAGGGACCGGATGAGGGCCAAGTGCGCAGCTTCGCCGTCCGGGTCGCCGAGGGCCGGATTCAACTCGATACCTCGCTCGCGGGCCGGAGCGCGGCGTGACGCCAACCCGCACCACCTGTCCCTATTGCGGCGTCGGTTGCGGCGTGTTGGCCACACCAGACGGGCGGGGCAGGGCGGAGATCGCAGGCGATAAGACGCATCCAGCCAATTACGGGCGTCTCTGCTCGAAAGGCTCGGCGCTGGGCGAGACGATCTCGCTCGAAGGGCGCCTGCTCGTTCCCAAGATTGGCGGAGAGAACAGCGATTGGGACAAGGCCACTGCGCTGATAGCCGAAAGGTTCCGGACAGCGATCGACGAACACGGCCCTGACAGCGTGGCCTTCTATGTCTCCGGCCAGCTTCTGACCGAGGATTACTACGTCGCCAATAAGCTGATGAAGGGCTATATCGGCGCGGCGAATATCGACACGAATTCCCGGCTCTGCATGGCGTCCTCGGTGGCGGGACACAAGCGGGCCTTCGGGGCAGATACCGTGCCAGGCACTTATGAGGACCTGGAGCAGGCCGATCTCATCGTCCTGACCGGCTCGAACCTCGCATGGTGCCATCCGGTGCTCTATCAACGGATCGCTGCGGCGAAGGAAACGCGCCCGGGTCTCCGAGTGGTCAATATCGACCCCAGGGTCACGGCAACCTGTGAACTTGCCGATCTCCACCTGCCGCTGGCCTTGGGCAGCGATGTGGCGCTGTTCAACGGGCTGCTCTTACATCTGGCCGAGATGGGGGCGGTCGATCAGGAATACACCCATTCCCATGTGACCGGGCTGGAGGCCAGCATCGATGCGGCCAGCGCCGATGCCACGCATGTGGCCGAGATCACCGGGCTCGAACCTGGACTGATCGCTCAGTTCTACGCGCTTTTCACCCGGACCGAGAAAGTCGTGACGGTCTATTCCCAGGGTGTGAACCAATCCAGTTCAGGCAGCGACAAGGTGAATGCGATCCTGAATTGTCACCTTGCTTCGGGCCGGATCGGACGCCCGGGGATGGGCCCGTTCTCGGTCACCGGGCAGCCGAACGCGATGGGAGGGCGCGAGGTAGGCGGGCTCGCCAACATGCTTGCTTGCCATCTCGACATCGAGAACCCCCAGCACAGAGCGGCAGTGCAGGGTTTTTGGCGCTCTCCGAAGATTTGCGAGCGCCCAGGGCTCAAAGCCGTCGATCTTTTCCGCGCCTGTGCCGATGGCAGGGTGAAAGCGCTCTGGATCATGTCGACCAACCCGGCCGTTTCTATGCCCGAGGCGGATGCGGTGCGCGATGCGATCTCCGCCTGCCCGTTCGTCGTGGTCTCAGATATACTCGAGGATACCGACACGGCGCGTCTGGCCGATGTGCTCCTGCCCGCCACGGGATGGGGTGAGAAGTCGGGCACGGTCACGAATTCCGACCGCACGATCTCGCGCCAACGGCCCTTCCTGCCGGTGCCGGGCGAGGCTCGGCCCGATTGGCGGGCGGTCTCAGATGTCGCCGCCGCCATGGGCTGGGCGGATGATTTTGCCTATCGCAATCCGGCCGAGATCTTCCGCGAACATGCCCGCCTTTCCGGGATCGCAGGCAAGATGGGCCGGGATTTCGACATCTCCGGACTGGCGGAGATCTCAGACCAAGCCTTCGAAGATCTCGCCCCCACCCGCTGGCCCGTCACCGGTGCGACGCAGGGCGGGCGGTTCTTTGCCGATGGCGGATTTTTCACTCCGGATGCCAAGGCCCGCGCCCTGCCGGTCAAGCATCGGGGCCTCGCTGCCCCATTGACCGACCGATACCCGCTCCGCCTCAATACAGGCCGGGTGCGCGACCATTGGCACACCATGACCCGCACTGCCCGGGCGCCGCGGCTGAGCAAGCATATCGCCGAACCCTATGCCGAGATCCATCCCACGGATGCCGCCGCCCGCGGGATCTCGCCTGCCGATTTGCTCCGGGTCGAAAGCGCCCATGGAAGGGCGACCCTGCGCGCTCTGATCACGCATCGCACGCCTGAGGGCACGATCTTCGTGCCAATGCATTGGACCGCGGTTTGGAGTTCGCAGGGGCGGATCGACGCCGCCATTGCCGCGGCCACAGATCCGGTCTCGGGCCAGCCCGAACTGAAAGGTATGGCAGTCGAAGTGACCCGCCTTGCGCCCGATTGGTATGCTTTCGCCGCCTGCAGGGCCGACTGGTCGCCATACGCCCTGCCCGGCCTTGCCTATTGGGCCAAGGCCCGTGCTGCCCCAGGGATCCGGGTCGAGCTTGCAGGTTTCGGACAGCTTGACGCAGCCGCTCTCGCCCAACATATGGCTTGGGATGTGGCGGAAAGCGACATTCTCGAGATCACCGACCAGAGGGCGGGCATGACCCGGCTCGGGATCTCTTCGGCGGGGCAGCCGCAAGCGGTGCTCTTCGCGGGGCCGGATCCGGTCGAGATCGCCCGTGACTTCGTGCTCGATGCGTTTGACAAGGGCATGCCGATGGCCAGCTTGCTCGCCGGGCGCCCCGCTGCGGATCAGCCCGATCCCGGGGCGACCGTCTGCTCTTGCTTCGATATCGGTGCGAACACCATCCTTCGTGTCGTGCAGGACGAGGGGCTGACTACGCTCGATCAGATCGGAGCGCGCCTGCGCGCCGGCGGCAATTGCGGCTCGTGCCGGCCAGAAATCAGGCGCCTGATCGCCGAAGCCCAGCCGCGGCTGGCAGCGGAATAGATGAGTCTTGCCCCCTTCATCCATGCCATGGGCCGCGGCCCGTCGCGCGCCCGCTCTCTGACCCGCGAAGAGGCAGGCGAGGCGATGCGCCTGATCCTGGCAGGGGAGGCCGCACCAGAGGGGGTCGGCGCGCTCCTGATGCTGATGCGCTATCGCGGCGAGATCGCGCCCGAAATCGCAGGCTTCGTCGACGCGATGCGGGCCAGGCTGGCGCCTTGGCAGGGACTTACCCCCGCCCTCGACTGGCCGAGCTATGCCGCAGGCAGATCCCGGGGGTTGCCCTGGTTCCTCGCCGCCGCGCGGCTGGTGGCCGATGCCGGATATCCGGTGCTGCTGCATGGCTGGAATTCGCATCAGAACCCGGTGGCCGATGTTCGCGCGGCGCTTGGCGCCTTCGACATTCCGCTGACCCGCAGCCCCGACGCTGCCCGGCAGGCCCTGGTCGAGAGAGGCATCGTCTATGTTCCGCTTGAAGATCTGGACCCGGAGATCTTCCGGCTCTTGCGACTGCGTGAGATCCTGGGCCTGCGCTCCGCGGTCAACACATCCTGCCGGATGCTTAACCCCGGGGGTGCAGCGGCCTCGGTCCAAGGTGTGTTCCATCCGAGCTATCGCGAACTGCAGCAGGATGCGGGCGCCTTGCTGGGTCAGCGCGACATGATCGTGCTGAAAGGCGGCGGCGGCGAGTTCGAGCGCCATCCTGGCAAGCCGATCGCCCTTTATGGCCTGCGCGGGGGCCAGGCCTTCGAGATCACCGCCAACCCGCTTTGGGACCACGCGCGGCGTCTTGCCGATCCCGCGGCCGATCCCGAGCATCTGACCGCTGTCTGGTCGGGCCAGCGCCACGACCCATTCGCCGAAGTCACGATCACGGGGACAGCCGCGGCAGCCCTCTTGTGCCTCGGTGCCGCCGAGACCATGTCCGAAGCCGAAGACCAAGCCCGAACCCTCTGGTCAGCCCGCAAACCCGCCCGCGCCGCCTGAGAGATGAGATGAAAACCTTTCCGATGTTCCTCACCATGGCCGGCCGCCGGGTCGTCATCGTGGGCGGCGGCGAGCAGGCCGCACAGAAAACCCGGCTGATGCTCAAGACCGAAGCCCGGATCGAGGTGCTTGCCGAGGATCTCGACCCCGAGTTGGCAGATCTGGCCCGGGCCGGGCGGATCGCCCAGATCTCGGGTGGGGCAAAGGCGTTTGCCGACACGGCCCTTGTCTTCGTGGCCACCGGATGCGCGGGAGCCGATGCCGCGTGGCATGCCCTGGCCAAATCTGCCGGAGCGGTCGTCAATGTGGTCGACCGGCCGGATCTCTGCGATGCCATGACCCCATCGATCGTCGATCGCGATCCTGTCGTCGTGGCGATCGGCACCGAGGGCGCGGCACCGGTGCTGGCCCGTCAGATCAAGACCAAGATGGAGGAGGTGCTCGAGCCCCGGCTCGGCGATCTCGCAGCGCTTGCCTCGCGGCTCCGCTCCGAGGTGGCGCATCGCGTGGCACAGCCGAAGCGTCGGGCGTTCTGGCGTTGGGTGTTCGCAGGGGCGCCGCGCCGGCTTCATGCCGCGGGGTCGGAGCGTGAAGCGGCTCGTCAGATCAAGGAGGCCATCGCCGCGGGCGCCGCTCCGGAGCAGAGCGAGGGTGCGATCTGCCTTGTCGGCACGGGCCCGGGTGCGCCGGATCTTCTGACCCTGCGTGGAGTGCAGCGGCTGCAGGAAGCGGATGTGATTTTCTATGGCCGCCAATCGGGCGCTGGCCTGCTGGAGCTCGCACGCCGCGATGCCGAACGGGTGCCCTATGACGACAGCGATGCCGCCGCGTCTTGGCCGCTCGCCAGGATCGCGGATCTGGTGGCTGCTCAAGCCGGGCGTGGCGAGCGGGTGGTGGTTCTGACCCCTGCCCCGCTCGCCCAGCTCCGACGCCTTGTCGAAGCTTCGCTCCAAACGACCGCTGCCTCGCCGAGTATCGAAGAAGTGCCCGGCGTTCCAACCGTCGATCCCACGTCCCACGAGGAATCGGCGCGCGCGCCAAAACACGCCGTCGCCTGATGTTCAGCGCCCAATTCCGCATCGAAATCCGGTGAATCTTGCCTAATCTGAGGGCAAATCTGCTTCGTTGCAAAAAATTAACGCGTCCCGCCTTGTGATCCCCTCTGTCTGGGGCATAGTCGAATGGCGCAGGCTTCCTAGGGTTCCGCCTTTCCCGGAAGGGTCTGGTCCGAGAGGAAGCGCCGAGCCGGCAAATTCCGGCTGAGGCACACGGCGGGGCAAAATCCCGGGAGATTTCCTGCACGAGACCTGACCGAGGTCGCGCCGCCATCCCCGTTCCGCCAGCGGCAGACCGATGCCAGAACCGGTGGAACGCGGGAGATATGACATGACCTTCAAACCGCTCGCCACGCTTACGGCCGCCGCTTTGGCGCTCGGCCTCGTCCTGCCCGCCGCGGCCGAGGAGAAGACCGAGTTCAAGCTGGCCTGGTCGATCTATGTCGGCTGGATGCCCTGGGGCTATTTGGAAGACAGCGGGATCATGGACAAATGGGCCGAGAAATACGGCATCGATGTCGAGATCGTGCAGATCAACGATTATGTGGAATCGATCAATCTCTACACGGCAGGGCAATTCGATGGCGTCAGCGCCACCAATATGGACACGCTTTCGATCCCAGCTGGCGGCGGTGTCGATACGACCGCTTTGATCGTAGGCGATTTCTCGAACGGCAACGACGCGGTGATCCTGAAGGGCGGCGGGACGCTGGCCGATCTGAAGGGCAAACCGGTCAATCTGGTGGAGTTGTCCGTCAGCCACTATCTCCTGGCCCGAGGGCTGGACTCGGTGGGGCTGGCCGAGAGGGATCTGGCCGGGGTCATCAACACCTCCGATGCCGATATGATCGCAGCTTTCGCCACCGATGATGTCGAAGCCGTGGTGACATGGAACCCTCTGGTCTCGACCATTCTGGAACAGCCCGAGGCGACCAAACTGTTCGACAGTTCAGACATCCCCGGCGAGATCATCGACATGATGGTGGTCAATACCGAAACGCTGGCTGCCAACCCCAGCTTTGGCAAGGCACTGGTCGGGGCCTGGTACGAGGTGATGGCGCTGATGAAGGCGGGTGACGAGGCGGCCCTGACCGCTATGGCAGAGGCCTCGGGCACCGATCTTGCGGGCTATAAGGCGCAGCTCGCCTCGACCGAGATGTTCTGGGACCCCGCCGACGCGGTTGCCTTTGTCAAAAGTGATGCGCTGCCCAACACAATGGTGAGCGTGGCCGAGTTTTTGTTCGAGAAAGGTATTCTGGGAGAAGGGGCGCCGAGCGCGGACTTCGTGGGCGTGTCCTACCCGGATGGCTCAGTCACCGGCGATCCCGAGAATGTCAATCTGCGCTATGACCCGACCTATATGCAGATGGCCGCGGACGGGAAGCTCTGAATGACCCGCTGGCACCTGCGCTGTCCCATGGGCCCGACATCCGAGCAGGATCGTATGTGTCCCAAGGTTATCGCGGTGCCTTCGGCAGTCCTGCCCCGCTGCAAGAAGGTCTGTGCCCAGGCTAGGGCGGCGTTAGGATCTCAGCCATGCGCATGATCAATCGCCGCCCGAGCCGCCCGGTCGCGTTTCTCCTCTTGGTGCTGCCGTTCCTGGCGCTTCTGGCGATCTATTCCATCGGCTCAGCCATCCGGCTGGCCGAGAACCCTAAGGACAAGCTGCTCCCCGCCCCGACGCAGATCACCGCAACCGCCGAGCGTTTGGTCACCGAACCCGACCGACGCTCGGGCGAAGTGCTGTTCTGGAACGACACCGCGGTCAGTCTTAGCCGTCTGGCACAGGGCGTAGGCATCGCCGCTGCGCTGGGACTGATCTTTGGGCTGACAATCGGCTTGCTGCCCTATGCCCGTTCGACATTGGCCGGGTTTGTGAGCGTTGTCTCCATGGTTCCGCCTCTGGCGATCCTGCCGATCCTGTTCATCATTGCCGGCCTGGGCGAGACCTCGAAGATTGCCCTGATCGCAATCGGAATCACACCCTTCCTGATCCGCGATCTAAGCCAGCGTGTGCTTGAGATCCCAGGTGAGCAATTGGTCAAGGCGCAGACCTTGGGCGCGACATCACTCGCCATCGGATTGCGGGTTGCCCTGCCCCAGATCCTGCCACGGCTTGTTCAGGCGATCCGGCTCTCGCTCGGCCCTGCCTGGCTGTTTCTGATCGCGGCGGAGGCCATCGCCTCGGATGCAGGCCTCGGCTATCGCATTTTCCTGGTCCGCCGTTACCTCGCGATGGATGTGATCCTGGTCTATGTCGTCTGGATCACCGTCTTGGCCTTCCTGATCGATTACGCGCTCAAAAAGGGCGCCGAGCAGGCCTTCCCCTGGTTCGGACGAGAGGGGATATGATCGCCCGATGAGCTATGTCACCGCCCAAAACATCTTCCAATCTTATGGCCCCCGGCCGATCCTCGAACGGGTCAATCTCGAAGTGGCCGAGGGTGAGTTCATCTCGATCGTCGGCGCGTCGGGCTGCGGGAAATCCACCTTTCTGCGCTTGCTTCTGGCCCAAGAGGTCCCGACCCGCGGCGAGATCAGGATCGACGGCCAAGCCCCGGCCGAGGAGCCGAACCGCGATCGCGGCATCGTCTTTCAGCGCTACTCGGTCTTCCCGCATATGAGTGTCCGCGACAATCTGGTGGCCGCGGAGGCGCTCGGCGCCACCAAGACTGGCTGGATCTGGGGCAAGGCGAAACGTGGCGCCAGAGAGCGCTCCGAGGCTGTGCTCGACCGGATCGGTCTCGGCCATATGGCCCGCGCCTATCCCGCTGCACTGTCGGGTGGGATGCAGCAGCGCCTGGCCATCGCCCAGGCATTGATGGCCAAACCGCGGATCCTGTTGCTCGACGAACCATTTGGCGCGCTTGACCCCGGCACCCGGCTCTCGATGCATGATTTCCTCGGCGAGATGCGGGCAGAGACCGGTATGACCGTCTTCATGGTCACCCATGATCTCGAAGAGGGATTCAAACTGGGCGACCGGGTGCTGGTCTTCGACAAACCCCGCTGGGACCCGCAGGAACCCGAGGCCTATGGCGCCACCATCACCTATGATTTCGACGCCAGGAACGGCGGTATCCCGTTCCAGGCGACGACCGCCGCCGATGCTGCCGAGCCCGCCCCCGGACAAACGTCGTGATTGGGGGAGAGCGTTGTAAAACCCCGGCGATCCGGGGTCACAGAGGCGGGCCCGGCCAGGCGTTACCAGTAACCGTCGATGATTTCCTCCGGCTCTCCCGGGCCGTCGTCGAAGACGAAGACCACGGGCGGGCTGTCGTAGAA
>JBCDKL010000026.1:0-17672 GCA_038746695.1 Pseudomonadota bacterium
AGGTCCTTGCCGAGGCTCTCGGCGAAGAAGCCACCATCCGAGATCTGCCAGATCGCAACCAGCCATGGAAGCACCAACAGCGCCATCAGCGGGATGCCCCAAAGCGCGCGGAGCGGGCGGAGCGATGGGCGGCGCAGAATCCAGAACCCGGCCACGGCCAGCACCGCGATCACCGGTATGATCGGCCCTTTGAGCAGGATGGCGGCGGCCAGCGAGGTCCAGAGGATCAGTGCCGCTGCAACGCCCCCAGACCCTAGCAGAAGATGGCCGAGCGCGCCGAGCGTCAGCACCCCGGTCAGCATCAGGGCCGCATCGGTCTTGGCGATATTGGCCTCGGCGGCGAAAAGCACAGCAGTCGCAAGCATGATCGCGGCAAGCGCCGCTGCCCCGCGCCCGGTAAATGGCTGCGCGGCCCATAGCATAGCCAATGCGGCGGCCAGCGCGGCCAGGGCCGAGGGCAGACGATAGGCCCAGATCGGCGCGTCTGGCCCGCCGAAAGCGGTGGCGCTGGCGGCTTGCAACCAATAGATCCCCGCCGGTTTTTTCCAGCGTGGCTCCTCCTGCATGCGGATGTCGATCAGATCGCCGGTCTCGACCATCTGTTTCGAGGCTTGGGCAAAGCGCGCCTCGTCGCGATCGGTGACCGGCAATTGCGCTTGGCCCGGGACAACTACCCAAAGCGCCGCGACCAAAACAATTGCTATGGCAAAGCGTGTCTCAAGCGCCGCGAGCAGGCGGTGACCCCAGAAATCGAGGCAACCCGTCGCCCGGTTCATCGCTGCGCCGAGCATCGGATCGACCGGTCTTGCGTGTTACTCGGCGGCGCCGGGCAGGGTGAGATCGGGCAGTGGCAGATCCAGTTCTTCCGCAGGCGCCGGGCCTGGCAGCGGGATCTCGCCGCCTTGCTCGATCTGGTCCAGCAGACTGCCGCCGCCTCCACCGCCGCTGGCCAGGATGGTCAGAGTGATCGATGTCGCGATAAAGGCAGCCCCCAGCACCCATGTCAGTTTGCTCAGCGCCGATCCCGCCCCGCGCTGCGAGACCAGACCACCGCCGCCGCCGCCGCCGATGCCCAAAGCACCGCCTTCGGAGCGTTGCAGTAACACCACCACGATCAGACAGATCGCGAGGATCAGATGAATGATCAGAACAATGTTCTCCATGGTGGTGCCTCGCTGTCCGGGTTGGGCGGTGCTATACCCAGTTAGTCAGGCGCTGTCGAATAAAAAGGGGGTGCTTGGATACGGCTCTGCGCCCGCAGTTTGCCTCTTGTCAGGCGACCGTTGCGCGCCTTGGAGTACAGGGATCAAGGACATCCCCGATTTTTGTGCGACCCTGGCACGCACCGCTCTCGCATGCCGGGATCAGGCGGCGGAGATCCCGCCGTTCACGCTGATCGCCTGGCCGGTGATCTTTGCCGCGGCGGGGCTGGCCAGAAACACCGCCAAAGCTGCCAGATCTTCGGCTGTGGTCGGGCCCAGATCCGCCAGCGGGCGGGCCTTGGCGAACAGCTTGGCCGAGAATGTGCCCTCCGCCATCAGCCGATGGGTCAGGGGCGTGCCCTCGACCAGGCTGGGGGTGATGGTGTTGGCACGGATCCCATTGCGCTTGCCCTCGATGGCAAGCCCCCGGGTGAACTGCATGATCGCGGCCATCCCGGCACCGATCACAGTCTCTCCCGGGGTCGCCACTTTGCCGGCATCTGAGGCGATATTGAGGATGGTGCCGCCATGCTGCTCCATCATCACCGGCAATACGGCCCGACCGGCCAGCAGAAACGGTGCGATATCCTGGATAATCGAGGCCTGCACATCCGCCAGGCTCTGCTTGAACAAAAGCTCCGGTAACCGGTTTCCGCCGAGCGAGACGATCATCGTGTCGATCGCTCCCATCCGCTCGCAGGTTTCGGTAATCGTCGCCTCCAGCGCAGGGGGATCGGTGCAATCGGCTTGGACATATCCGGCTTTGGGACCAAGCTCCGCTGCAGCGACGGCGCCGCGTGAGGCATTGCGGCCGACCAGAGTTACCTGCGCATCCTCGGAGAGAAATGCCCGCGCACAGGCGAGACCAATCCCCGAAGTGCCGCCGAGGATCAACACCGACTGGTCGTTCAGAGCTTTCACATGAGGAGGCTTTGCGGCGGTCATGATCAGCTCCTGTCGGGCGCATATTTCGGCCCGGCAAGAGTGTCAGGCAAGTCTGCGAGGGGCAATGCCCCCGCAGATTTTGCGATTATGCGGCCGAAGGTTCGCCGTCGGGTTGCCCGCCCAAGCCGCCATTAGCCCGTTCGGCCCGGAACTGATCGAATTCGGCCCGGTCTTTGGCCTTGCGCAGCCGTTCGAGAAACCCTTGGAATGCCCCCTCGTCCTCTTCAAGTCGGCGGAGCGTTTCGGCGCGGTACTCCTCAAAAGCCGAATTCGTGGTTTGAGTGCGGGATTTGCGGCCCCAGAGGCTGCGTTTGCGGTTCTGGCAGGTCATGCGTCCACTCCATATCATGTAAGCCAGGATGGCGAGGCCGATCGGCCAGATCAGAACAAATCCGAGCACCATGGCTCCGATCCATCCCGGTTTGCCCCATCGGTCGAGCTGCTCCTCGGCCCGGGCGAGCCAGTCTGCAATGACAGACATACGGTAGGTCCTTCTGCTAATGTTTATGTTATTCACATTTACATAGTTGGGGGATGTAATGCGCCTTATCAAGGGCGCCAGCGCAAAAATTATTCGATCAGGCCGAGCCCGCGGAGATAGACACCGGTCGCCGCTTCCAGCATTTCGCCCGCTGGCATTGGGATCGGTCGGCCAGGCTCGGGCCTGCCGAACAGCGTGGCGACCCCGTGGCAGAGCGCCCAGACATGGTGGCTGACCATACTGACCGGCACATCGCTGCCACGGGTACGGATAAGACCGGAGCAACTCCGCTCCAGCACCTCGAAGACCCTGGCATTGGCGTCGCGCAGGTCGATATCCCCGGCATTGGTGAAATCAGTCTGAAACATCACGGCGAAGAAGGCCCGCTCGCGGCAGGCGAAATCGAGATAGCCCGCCGTGACCGCGTCGAACGCACGGATCGCCGAGGGCTGAGCGCTGGACCAAGCCTCCTCCAAAACCTCCGCAAGGGCGATAAAGCCGATCCGGGCAATCTCGGCCAAGAGCGCATCGCGGTCCTTGAAATGGCGGTATGGGGCTGCAGGGGTGACCTCGGCCTTGCGTGCCACCTCGGCGAAGGTGAAGGCGGTGGAGCCGCGTTCTTCGATCAGGCTGATGGAGGCATCGACCAGCGCCTGGCGCAGATTGCCGTGGTGATAGCCGCGACGGCCCCCATCGCCCTGGCCCGCGTTCATGGCAGCCCCTCAGATCGGTTTGCAGCGCGGACCGGGCAGGATGCGCGGCGGCTTACGGACTGAAGCCGCCGCAGGCTTTGGGGCGCGTATGGCCTCAGTTCTTCGATTTGTCGACCATCTTGCCCGCCTCGATCCAGGGCATCATGGCGCGGAGCTTGGCGCCTACTTCCTCGATCTGATGGGCGTCGTTGTTGCGGCGGATCGCCTTGAACATCGGCTGGCCTGCCTTGCATTCGCGCATCCACTCGCTGACGAAACGGCCGTCCTGGATATCCTTCAGCACCTTCTTCATCCGCGCTTTGGTCTCAACGTAAGGCAGGATCTGCGGGCCGGAATGATATTCGCCAAACTCGGCCGTGTTCGAGATCGAGTAGTTCATATTGGCGATCCCGCCCTCATAGATCAGATCGACGATCAGCTTCACTTCGTGTAGGCACTCGAAATAGGCCATTTCGGGTTCATAACCCGCCTCAACCAGGGTTTCGAAACCCATGCGGATCAGCTCGACAAGCCCGCCGCAGAGCACGGCTTGTTCGCCGAAGAGATCGGTCTCGCACTCCTCTTTGAAATCTGTCTCGATGATGCCAGACCGCCCGCCGCCGATGGCGGAGCAGTAGGAGAGCCCGATCTCCAGCGCCTTGCCGGTGGCGTCGTTATGGACGGCGACCAGGCAGGGAACACCGCCGCCCTTCACGAACTCGCCGCGCACGGTGTGGCCCGGGCCCTTTGGTGCCATCATGATCACGTCGCAGCTCTGCTTCGGCTCGATCAGGCTGAAATGGACGTTCAGCCCATGGGCGAAAGCGATGGCCGCACCGTCCTTCATATTGTCATGGATATGGGTGTAATAGGTCTCGGCCTGCAGTTCATCTGGCATTGTCATCATGATGACATCTGCCCAGGCGGCAGCCTCGGCAATGCCCATGACCTGGAGGTTTTCTCCCTCTGCCTTCGCCGCCGATGGCGAGCCCGGGCGCAGGGCTGCGGCGACATTCTTGACCCCACTGTCACGCATATTCAACGCATGGGCATGGCCTTGCGAGCCATAACCGACCACGGCCACGTTCTTGTCTTTGATCAGATTGATATCGCAGTCGCGATCATAATAGACGCGCATCCTTGCCCCTCCGCATTCGGCCGATTTTGGTCTGTTTTTGACTGGGCGCCTGCCTAATGGAGGGCGAGGCGGTTGGCAAGGCCGGGTTCCTCCCACACTCCTGCGGAGTGTGGATTGCCCCCCCGCCCTTGCCAGACGGCTCCGTGGATTGGGGTTCAGAGCGCCTTTGCCGGGCATGGCTGGGCGGGTGGGCCGAGATGCGCCGCGAAGCGGTGCAGCGAGGGGTGCCGCCAGCCAGGCACGGCGCTTATTCAGGTCGTTATCCGCGGCTGTCGAAAACTGGGGCGCCGAGGCTCGGCAAATCCGGCTCCGCGCCAAGTCCGGGCGCGGCCGATGGGATCATCCAGCCATCTTCGATCTCCACCCCACTCGGGCCGAGAGCGCGGGTGTGATACTCTTGGAAGGCGGAACTTTGCCAATGATAATCCGCCGGAGTGCTGGCCGCCAGATGGGCGATCGCGGCGGTGGCGATCTCGCCGCCCCAACTGTCTTCGATTGTCATCGCGATCCCAAAATGCAGGCAGAGATCACGGATCTGCCGCGCCCGGGTCAGCCCGCCCATCCGGTTGATCTTGAGATTGATCAGATCCATTGCCCGGTCCTCGGCCCCCCGGATCAGCGCATCCGCATCGGTCATAACCTCGTCGAGGACCATAGGAAGCCCGGTGGCCCGGCGCACTGCGAGGCATTCTGCATAAGAGAGGCAAGGCTGTTCGAGATAGACCGATATCGAAGCGTGCTCGGCCTGGATCCTCTCCATCCCGCGCGCAACGCGCAGCGCATCGTGCTGGCGCCAGCCTGTATTGGCGTCGGCATCCATCACATCCCCCTCGCGCATCGCCGCCGCACAGGCCCGCATGCGCTGAAGGTCGGTTTCTGGATGCTCGCCGACCTTGACCTGGAACTGGGTAAAACCTTCTGCCTGATACTCGGCGACCCTCTCGGCCATCGCTTTGGGTGCGTCGCGGGTGACGACTTTGAAGAGCTTCACCTTTTCCTGTGCCCGGCCCCCCAGCAAATGGCAGACCGGCATGCCGGTCGCCTTCCCAAAGATATCCCAACACGCCATATCGACAGCCGATTTGGCGTAAGAATGGCCCTTCATCACCTGATCCATCCGGTGATTGAGCACATCCAATGCTGTCGGGTCCCAGCCCATAAGCTCCGGCGCCATGGTGGCGATGCCGGTTCGCGCACCTTCGGGATAGGCTGGCAAATAGGCCGGGCCGAGCGGGCAGGTCTCACCGTAACCCGTGAGACCCTGATCGGTGTCGATCGCTACGATCGTGGTATCGAACGCAGCGAAGGATTGGGTCGACCAGGCATAGAAGCCTTCCTTCAGCGGCAGATCGGCCTGCCAGATGCGGATTCGGTCGATTTTCACAAGCGCCCCCCGGCTCAGCTTTGCCCGGCTGGATTGGCGAGCTGGGCCTCCCAGAATTTGCGGGTGCAGACATTATGCGGCCAGGTGTCCTCGCGATCGGTGACCAGGCCTCGGCTGACGATCTCATCGGTCACTGCGACCGCCATGAACTCCGGAAGACGCTCACCCGGTATGCCGCGCAGGATCTGATCGCCCGAAAAGACCGGAGCTGCGCCATAGGGTGGCGGGAAGTCGAAGCGCTGCAGGGGTTGCGGGTTGCAATCCCCGGCCTCGGGCGTCAACCGGATAGCCGGGTCGTTCGAAGGCGTGTTGTCGCGGCTTTCATCGATGGCGAAGATCACCGAGATCGGGCGCGACCCATCCGGCTGGATAGCCATATAGATATGCGGCGCCTCGGCGGCGGCGCGCGCAATCTGCTGTTCAGTGTCGTCCAGGGGAGCAGCGCCGGGATCGGTCTCCGCCGGGGCAGTCTCCGGTTCAGGCAGGGTTTCGATTGCGGGGTTCTCGACCGTCGCCTCCTCCGGTGCCGCCTGGCCTGGCAGCGCTGGGAGATCGAACCCGCCTTCGCATCCCGCCAAGGCAAATGCCATAAGAGCTGCCGGAAGACGGGGCAACGCACGCGACAGAGCTCTCACCCCATGCCCTCGGCCCCGCGCGACAGGGCGGCGACCCCCGTTCGAGCGACTTCAACCAGGCCGAGCGGGCGCATCAACTCGATCATGGCATCGATCTGCTCGGGCACATCCGAGATCTCAAAGACAAAGCTCGACAGGGTCACGTCGACCACGCGAGCATGCATGATCTCGGCCAGCCGCATCGCCTCCAGCCGGTTCTCACCGGTCGATGCCACTTTGATCAAGGCCAATTCGCGTTCGACATGCGGGCTCTCGATGGTCAGATCGGTGACATTGTGCACCGGAACCATGCGCTCGAGCTGGTGGTGGATCTGCTGGATCACCGCGGGCGTGCCGGTGGTCACGACGGTGATGCGCGAGTGGTGACTGTCTTGGTCGGTCTCGGCGACCGTAAGGCTTTCGATATTGTAGCCCCGGCCCGAGAAAAGACCGATCACCCTGGCCAGGACGCCGGGCTCGTTATCGACCAAAACGCTGAGGCAATGGCGCTCCTCGCCCTCCTTGATCGGATTGCGAAGGTTATATGCGCTCTTGCGCGAACTGCCCGGTTTGAGCGAAAGAGGTGTCATGGGGTGTCTCCTTGCCTCGCCTGCGGTCTTATTCGGCTGATCGGCGAGCCGCAAGGGCCAGTATTGGGCGACGAGGGCGAGAATGCGTGCGCGTTTGTACATCTGTTATGGGATGCCGAAATCCGGCTCGACTCTGGCCTTTCAGCTAAGCCAAGCGGTGGCGGCCGCGGGCGGGCAGCGGCCGGATCTGCAGGGCGAGCTCACCGATATGGCCGGCCACAAGACGGCGGAAGTCGGCGAATGGTCAGAGCCGATGCTCGCGCATCTGCTGCGGCTGGCCGAGGATCGCAAACGCATGCTGGTGGTGAAGACCCAGGCGGCGCCTGGCGCGGTGCTGCACGCCGCCATGCAGGACGGTCTGGTGAAGGCCCAAGCGGTGTGCCGCGACCCGCGGGATATCGCGCTCTCTCTGGTGGATATGGGCCGCAAGGGCGCGTCTTTGGCACTCAAAGGCCGCACTAAAATATTGCGCGGACCCGAGGATGCCCGTGCGGACATCGCGGGGCAGGTGGCGGTCTTCCACGAATGGGCTGCGCTGCCGGACGTGTTGGCCCTCAATTATGAACGGGTCACTTTCGACCTGAAAGGTGCGGTTGCGCGGATCGCCGCTCATATGGGTGTGCGCTGCTGGCCCTGGTGGGTTGCCCGCTCGGTCGAGCGTGGCAAGGCACGCGAGAGCAGGAGCAAGCCGCTGCGCCACCATTCCGAAATGGCCGCCGCCAGCGCCGCCGACTGGCAAGGCGAATTTGGCGAATTCATCGCCACCTATTGCAGCGATATCCCCGCAGGTTGCCTGGAGCAGCCACGCCGCAGAGCCTAACCCCGGGAGCAGACCTATCTGGTCGGGGCCGGGTTACCCGGCCCCAGATGCCTCAGACCAAGACGGCCCCTGACGAGCCGATGGCGCCTTGGGTATCCGCCTCGCCCAGCAGCATTTCGTTATGGGCCTTGCCGGAGGGGATCATCGGGAAACAGTTCTCGTGCTTCTCGACAAGGCAATCGAAAATCACCGGGCCGTCATAGGCCAGCATCTCGCGGATCGCCTCGTCCAGATCGTCCGGATGATCGACCTTGATCCCCTTGCAGCCGAAAGCCTCGGCCAGTTTGACGAAATCTGGCAGGGCTTCGGAGTAGCTGTGGGAGTAGCGTTCGCCATGCAGCAGCTCCTGCCATTGACGCACCATGCCGAGACGCTCGTTGTTCAGAATGAACTGTTTGACGGGTGTTCGGTATTGGATCGCGGTGGACATCTCCTGCATGACCATCAGCCACGAGGCCTCTCCGGCGACATTGATCACCAGGCTTTCGGGATGGGCGATTTGAACGCCGATTGAGGCGGGCAGTCCATAGCCCCTCGTTCCGAGGCCACCGGAGGTCATCCAGCGGTTGGGATCCTCAAAGCCCAGAAACTGCGCGGCCCACATCTGATGCTGGCCGACCTCGGTCGTGATGTAGCGGTCCATGCCCTTGGTCAGCGCCTCTAGCCGCTTCAGCGCATGCTGCGGCTTGATCGTCTCGGCAGAGGGTTTGAAGCTGAGGCAATTGACCGCCCGCCAGCCGGTGATCTGGTTCCACCAACCGCCGACCTTGTCGGCCCGGGTAATCGAACCGCGCTCGCGCCATAGCGTGATGATCTGCTCCAATACGGTGGCGACATCGCCGATGATCGGCACCTCGACATGGACGTTCTT
The DNA here is from genome assembly GCA_038746695.1 of Pseudomonadota bacterium. Lineage (GTDB taxonomy): Bacteria > Pseudomonadota > Alphaproteobacteria > Rhodobacterales > Rhodobacteraceae > Thermohalobaculum. The sequence continues at coordinate 8,738 of JBCDKL010000026.1, forward strand.
GTTGATCGAAGACGGGTCGATATCGATATGGCATTTCCGGCTGCCGGGCGAGAATGCGTCGAGCCGCCCGGTGATCCGGTCGTCGAACCGCGCGCCGATGCAGAACATCGCGTCGCAGCCATGCATGGCCATATTGGCCTCATAGGTGCCGTGCATGCCAAGCATGCCCAACCAGGCCTCGCCCGAGGCCGGATAGCAGCCGAGCCCCATCAGAGTGGAGGTGACGGGAAAGCCTGTCTCGGCCGCCAAGGCGCGCAGCAATTCCGTGGCCCGGTCGCCGGAATTGATCACGCCGCCGCCGGAATAGAGGATCGGACGTTCGGCGGTTTCCAGCATCTTGACCGCCTCGAGCACCATTTCCGCATCACCGGTCTTTCGCGGAGCGTAATGCTTGGTGCTAGCGTTCTCGGGTGCGGTGTACTGGCCGGAGGCGAATTGGACATCCTTCGGAATATCGACCAGCACCGGGCCGGGCCGACCGGTCGTGGCGACATGAAAGGCTTGGTGGATGGTGTCGGCCAGTCTGTTGGTCTCCTTCACCAGCCAGTTATGCTTGGTGCAGGGACGGGTGATCCCGACTGTGTCAGCCTCCTGAAAAGCATCATTGCCAATCATGAAAGTCGGGACTTGCCCGGTCAGAACGATCATTGGGATCGAGTCCATCAGAGCGTCGGTCATCCCGGTGACGGCATTGGTCGCTCCAGGCCCCGAGGTGACCAGAACGACCCCTGGTTTCCCGGTGGAACGCGCATAGCCCTCGGCCATATGGGTGGCGCCCTGTTCGTGCCGGACCAGAATATGTCGGATGTCGTTCTGCTTGAAGATCTCGTCATAGATCGGAAGCACCGCGCCGCCGGGATAGCCGAAGACCACCTCCACGCCCTGGTCGCGCAGGGCTTTGACGACGATCTCAGCACCGGTGATCTGGTCTTGGTGCTCGGGCATTCCATCGGCCGACATGACGGTCTCCTTTGTTCGATCGCAGCTTTCTTGGCGGGCGGGCATAAAAAAAGCCCCGGTGAGGGGCCATGCGCGCATCCGACCGGAGGTTTCCCCAGCTCTAGCGCGCCCGTCCTACGATAAGCTGCGACATGTCGCGATCCTTCAGTCTCAGTCAAAATTGCTTTAGACGTGGCAGATGTGTTGGTCAAGCCGGGTTTTCACACTTGCGGCGATTTATTTCGCCGAGCAGGGGTTTCGCGCAATATTGTTGAGCGCATCGCCGGACGCGTGCCCAGCGTGCACGCCCCCTTGGCAGGGTGCGAGGCACGACTGCCCGCCCGCCCAGCCATACGCTCAATCGTGCGGGTTATGTCGGCGCCAATTGGGCATCTGGTTGCGGATCCAGGTGAGTTGGCGCTTGGCATAGCGGCATGTGGCCTGTTTGGCGGCGGCGGCGGAGGCCTCGAGCGAGATTTCGCCTTTGAGATGGGCCATGAGCTCGGGCGCGCCGAGGGCTTTGAGCCCGGGTGCCGATGGCGGCGGGTTGGAGGCCATGACAGCGCGGGCCTCGTCCAGCGCGCCTTCGGCGAGCATGCGGTCGAAGCGGTCTCGGCATCTGGCGTAGAGCATCTCACGGTCTGGCGTGACGGCGATCGTTTCGCATGCGTTGAGATCGAGCAGCGGCGGGGATGTCTCGGCATGCCAGGCGGCGAGGGGTTTGCCAGTGGTTTCCAGCACTTCCCAAGCGCGGAGCACCCGCATCGGGTTGGCGAGATCCGTTGCGGCCGCAGTCTCGGGATCGCGCTCTGCGAAAGCAGCGGCGAAAGCGGTGAGGCCGTGGCGATTGAGTTCGTCTTCGCCACGCGCCCGGATTTTGGGTGGGGTGGAGGGGATCGGGGCGATGCCCTCGGTCAGGGCCTTGAAGTAGAGCCCGGTGCCGCCGGTGAGAATGGGGAGAAGGTCTTGGCTTTGGCAGATCGCGAGGGTCTCCTCCACCTCTCGAAGCCAATGGCCCATCGAGTAGGGATCGGTGACGGCAATATGGCCATAGAGGAAATGTGGAGCGCGCGCTTCATCTTCGGCGCTGGGCCGGGCCGTCAGGACGCGCCATTCCCGATAAATCTGCTGGCTGTCGGCATTGATGATCGCGCCGCGCCGAGACAGGGCGATCTCCATGGCAAGGGCGGATTTGCCGCTGGCCGTTGGACCTGCGATCAGGACCGCTCGAGGTGTGTCAGGCACGCATGCCTCGGAACGTGCAGTAGAGGAAGGCCAATGTCGCCGCAGGGCAGGCCAGCACAATCACAGGTGCCGTCTCGAAGGGCAGCAAGAGCGGCATGGGAGAGAGCCAGAGACAGGCGAGCACGGTGCCTCCGCCCCGGCCGATCCCGGCTCGGAGCGCGAAGGCCATGCCGGCCAGGGCATAGACCATCTCGTAGTGGAAGGCATGGGGGCTGGTCAGCGCGACGGCGATCATCAAGGCGGCTGCCCTCCAATCCCCCGCTGCCGCGCCGCGACGCCAGAGCAGCGTCAAAAGGAAAGTCATCCCGGCCAAAAGCGCAAGATGGAGCGGCAGCGCCACCGAGCCGAACCCCATGTAGTGCGCAAGCGCGTACCAGGAGATCATGCGCGGCGCTTCGAGCGAAGTCTCGGTTACCCGGTCCATCGCGGTGGCGAGCGCGGCGAAGAACGCCTGCCAATGGGCGATCCCGAAGACTGCTGTGGCGATTGCGGCAAGCAAAACAGCGGACCCGGCGGCCCAGACAAAGGCGCGCCAATGGCCTCCTGCGGCCAGAGCCAAAGGAATGGTCAGACCGAGGCTCGGTTTCATCGTCAGCACGGCGATCAGCAGACCAGGTGCTGAACCCGCCCGGGCACGGCGCATCAAAGCATCGAGCCCAAAGGCCAAGCAGGCGGCAAAGAGGATGGCGTTATTGCCGAGCATGGTGGTCAAAAGCACTGCTGGACACACAACTGCCAGCGGCCAATAGGACCGGGTGATCCCGCGCGCCGCAGCAACCAACAGTCCGAGCGAGAGCAGGATGAACCCACCCCAAGCGGCCGAAAATGGGGCTGCCGCAAACGGTATGACCGCCATATGCCAGGTGGCGGGATAGAACCAGGGCATCCGCGCCTCCTCGCCGCGCGGGACGTTTTGGGCGATATCGAAGGCGGCCTCGTTCCAGACGGTCATCGCCTCGCCCGCTACGGCCAGTTTGGCAGCCGTCCAGAAGGCGACGAAATCGATAAAGAAGGCGTCCTGACCCTGCTCGTTGATCTGCAGCGTCACGCGGATCCACCACTCGGCCACGGCGACGGCACCCAGCATCACCAGGATGCGCATGGCGGTGGCGGTGCGGTCGCGGGTTCGGCTTGTCACAAGGGTTCCTCCCGCGCCTCTCCTGCCAGCAAGCGGGGGGCTTGTCCATGGGCGCAAAGCAGGCTATAGCGCGCCCCACCAAATCCACAGGCGGAGTTGGGCCGATGGGGGAGACATCCCCATTTCGGAGGTCACCTTAGGGAAACTTCCTTGGTCCGCCGGTTGGGCGCAAGCCCTCTCTCCGCTGAGGCGAAACCGGAAAGGATATCGACCATGGCTCTGCCAGAGTTCTCTTTGCGCCAGCTTTTGGAAGCGGGTGTGCATTTCGGCCACCAGACCCACCGATGGAACCCCAAGATGGGGCAATTCATCTATGGCGATCGGAATGGCATTCATATCATCGACCTGACTCAGACGGTCCCGCTGCTCGACGCCGCGCTCAATGCAATGCGAGAAGTTGTCGCCAAGGGTGGGCGAATTCTGTTCGTCGGCACCAAGCGTCAGGCAGCACAACCGCTGGCCGATGCGGCGCAGCGTTCCGCGCAGTATTTCATGAACCACCGCTGGCTGGGCGGCACGCTGACCAATTGGAAGACCGTGTCGAATTCGATCAACCGGCTGAAATCGCTGGACGAGCAGCTTTCGGGTGATGAGTCGGGATATACCAAGAAGGAACTCCTGAATCTCGAGCGCGAGCGTAACAAACTGACCCTCTCGCTGGGCGGGATCCGCGAGATGGGCGGCGTGCCGGATATGCTGTTTGTGATCGACACCAACAAGGAAGCACTGGCGATTGCCGAGGCGAAGAAGCTGGGGATCCCAGTTGTGGCGATCCTCGATTCGAACTGCGATCCGGCGGGGGTGGATTTCCCGATCCCGGGCAATGACGATGCGGCGCGGGCGATTACGCTCTACTGCGATCTGGCAGCCCGCGCGGTAATCGATGGCATGGCGAGCCAGCTCGATGCGGCGGGCTTCGATCTCGGCGAGTTGGAAGACGCGCCGATGGAGGAAGCGCTGGACGAGGCTGATCCCGGCCAGGCGGTCGAGCCACCTGCCGAGGCGGCCGTCGCCGAGGATGCGTCGGCAGCCTCGTAACGCCGACTGCAGCCGCGGCACCGCTGTCGCGGCCATGTCGCTTATTTGAGATATCACGATCCCGCGTCGGGCCGCCGGCGGGGGCAGCTATGGAGACCATAAAATGGCAATCACCGCGAGCATGGTGAAACAGCTCCGCGACCAGACGGGCGCGGGGATGATGGACGCGAAAAAGGCGCTGACCGAGAACGATGGGAACATGGAAGCCGCGGTCGACTGGCTGCGCACTAAGGGCCTTGCCAAGGCGGCGAAGAAATCAGGCCGGACGGCCGCTGAAGGTCTGGTCGCAGTCTCAAGCGATGGCGGGGTCGCCGTGGCGGTGGAAGTGAACTCCGAGACCGATTTCGTCGCCCGGAATGCGGAATTCCAGGAGATGGTGGGGGAGATCGCCAAGACTGCGCTGACCGTTGGCGATCACGAGTCGCTGAAGGCCGCTCCGATGGGCGGCAAAACGGTCGACGAGATCGTCACCGCCAAGGTCGCCACGATCGGCGAGAACATGACGCTGCGCCGTATGGCCAAGATCGAAGGCGACATGGTTGCAACTTACGTGCATGGCGCGGTCGTCGAAGGCATGGGCAAGATCGGCGTGTTGGTCGCATTGACCGGCGGCGATCCGGCCGCGGCGGCTGCCGTCGGCAAGCAGGTGGCCATGCATGTGGCGGCAACCAGCCCGTCCTCGCTGGATGTGGCCGATCTCGACCCCTCTCTTGTCGAGCGCGAGAAACAGGTCCTGACCGACCAGGCGCGCGAATCCGGCAAGCCTGACAATGTGATCGAGAAGATGATCGCCGGGCGGATGAACAAGTTCTATCAGGAGGTCTGCCTGCTGAAACAGGCCTTCGTGATCAACCCCGATCTGAGCGTCGAGAAAGCCGTGGAAGAAGCCGCACCCGGCGCCAAGGTCACCGCTTTCGCCCGCCTGGCCGTGGGCGAAGGTATCGAGAAGGAAGAAGAAGACTTCGCCGCCGAGGTCGCCAAGACCATGGGCGGCTGACAGCCCTTCACCCCAATTTTCGAAGCGCCGGGTCGATTGGCCCGGCGTTTTTCGTTGACGCCCTATGACCACAACGCCAGGAGTCCGGAGGCGTGGAGCGAGGGAGGGCGATATGAAACTCACCGATTGCGAGGTCTTCGTCATCGGCAACCCGCCGCCGCGCAAGGGCGGGCGGTATTTCATTTTCGTCAAGCTGACCACGGCCTGCGGGATAACCGGGCTTGGCGAGGTCTATTGCGCCTCGTTCGGGCCGTATGTGGTGGCCGAGATGGTGCGCGATGTTTTCGCGCGGCATTTTGAGGGAGAGGATCCGCACCGGATCGAGCATCTCTATCGCGTCACCTATGGCTCGGGATACAGCCTCCGGCCCGACCCGACCCTTATGGGGGTGTTCTCGGGGCTGGAAATCGCGTGCTGGGACATTGTCGGCAAGTCGGCGGGCAAGCCGGTCTATGATTTGCTCGGCGGGCGCTGCCGTGAGACGATCCGCACCTATACCTATATCTATCCCGATGGCGAGGATGCCCATGCCGCGGGCGAGCGAAACATCTATAACGATCCCGATATGGCGGCGGAGCGGGTCGGCGACTACCTCGCGATGGGCTTCGACGCGGTGAAGTTCGACCCGGCCGGGCCCTATACCGCCTATGATGGGCATCAGCCGCGGCTGGAAGATCTGGAACGGGCCGAGCTTTTTTGCAAGAAGCTCCGCGAAGCCGTTGGTTCAAAGGCGGATCTTCTGTTTGGGACGCATGGGCAGTTCACAGTCTCGGGCGCCAAACGCATGGCAAAACGGCTCGAACCTTACGAGCCGCTCTGGTTCGAGGAACCGACCCCGCCCGATACACCCGAGGCGATGGCCGAAGTCGCCCGCGCCACGTCGATCCCAGTGGCGACGGGCGAGCGGCTTACCACCAAGTACGAATTCTCGCGCGTCTTGACCACGGGTGCTGCCTCGATCCTGCAACCGGCTTTGGGCCGGGTCGGTGGCATCTTGGAAGCGAAGAAAATCGCCGCCATGGCCGAGCCGTACTACGCCCAGATGGCCCCGCATCTCTATTGTGGCCCAGCCGAGGGGGCGGCCAATATCCAGCTCGCCGCCTGTATCCCCAACTTCCTGATCCTCGAGAGTATCGAGCGCTGGGACGGGTTTTTCGGCGACATCGTTACCGGCATCACCTGGCAGGACGGGCATATCCTGCCGCCCACCGAACCTGGGCTGGGCATTGCGCTGAACGAGGATCTCGCCCGCGCCCATCCCTATACGGACACTGCACTGCATCTGGGCATGGAGCCCGATCCACTGACACCCTGACCCTTTCGCCTGCCTATTGCATCGCAGCGGGCTTTCCGACATTTTGCGCCGACTTCGCGGGGCAGGGGAGAGGATGCGATGCTGGACGTGATCACCGAACCGCCGCTCTATCCCCGTGTTCTCCTGAAGATCTCCGGCGAGGCGTTGATGGGGGATCAAGGGTTCGGCCTACACCCGCCGACCGTGATCAAGATCGCCGAGGAGATCAAACGCGCCCATGATGCGGGGATCGAGATCTGCTTGGTCATCGGGGGCGGCAATATCTTCCGCGGGCTCTCGGGTGCTGCACAAGGGATGGAGCGGGCACAGGCCGATTATATGGGCATGCTCGCCACGGTCATGAACGCGCTCGGCATGCAATCGGCGTTGGAGGGGCTAGGGGTGCATACCCGGGTGCAGTCCGCCATTCCGATGGATTCGGTGTGCGAGCCTTATCTGCGCCGTCGTGCCGTCCGGCATCTGGAAAAACGCCGTATCGTGATTTTCGCCGCTGGCACAGGGAACCCGTATTTCACCACCGACACAGCCGCCACGCTGCGGGCTGCGGAGATGAACTGCAACGCGCTTTTCAAGGGGACGCAGGTCGATGGGGTCTATGATAGCGATCCGAAGAACAACCCCTCGGCGCAACGCTATGACACCGTGACTTATGACGAGGTTTTAACAAAGAACCTAAAGGTGATGGATGCCTCGGCGATTGCGCTTGCGCGGGACAATGCGCTTCCCATCGTGGTATTCTCACTGCATGACGAAGGCGGCATGGCCGCGGTGCTGCATGGCCGCGGGCGCTACACTTTGGTGTCCGGCTGATCCGGGCCTGACCGCATAGTCTGCAAAGACGACGAAGGAGACCACCCGATGAGCGAGGATATCGAGATCGATACAGACGATCTGGACCGTCGCATGGAGGGAGCCTTGACCTCGCTGCGCACCGAGTTCGCCTCGCTGCGCACCGGACGAGCCTCCGCCTCAATGCTCGAGCCGGTGATGGTCGAAGCCTATGGTTCGCCGACCCCGATAAATCAGGTGGGCACGGTGAATGTGCCGGAACCGCGAATGGTCACCGTGAATGTCTGGGATAAGTCGATGGTCGGGGCGGTCGACAAGGCGATCCGGCAATCCGGGCTGGGGATCAATCCGGTGGTCGATGGCACCATTCTGCGGCTGCCGATCCCGGAATTAAATGAGGAACGCCGCCGCGAATTAACCAAAGTTGCGGGTCAATATGCAGAGAATGCCAAAGTGGCGATCCGCAATGTCCGCCGTGACGGGATGGACCAAATCAAAAAGGCGAAGGGTGAGGGGATGTCCGAGGACGAGCAGAAAATGTGGTCTGAGGAGATTCAAACCATGACAGACGGATTCATCAAACGGGTCGACGAGGCGCTGGAGACCAAGCAGGCGGAAATCATGGAGATCTGAACGAGGCCGCCTTTTGGCGCCCCCAAGCGGATCTTCGAAGAGGGTATGGGATGACTTCCTCACATTTTGCGGCGCCGGAGACGGCCACCGACCTGCCGGGCGCGCCGGCAAACGGGCCAGCCCATGTCGCGATCATCATGGACGGCAATGGCCGCTGGGCAGAGGCACGGGGCCGTCAGCGCACTTTTGGCCATCAGCGCGGCGTCGAACGAGTGCGCGACATCGTCAAGGCAGCACCTCGGCTGGGCGTCCAAACGCTGACGCTATTCGCCTTTTCCTCGGAGAATTGGAACCGTCCGAACTATGAGGTGAAAGTGCTGATGCAGCTCTTCCGGCGCTACATCGTGCGCGAAGTGGACGAGCTCGACAGCATGGATGTCCGCGTATGCTTCATCGGCAGTCGCGCGAAGCTGCCGCGGGATTTGCAGCGGATGATGGGCCAGTTGGAAGAGCGCACCTCCTCGAATGCAAGGCTGACCCTGCAGATCGCGGTCTCCTATGGCGCGCGCGACGAGATCGTGGCGGCAATGCAGCTCCTTGCGGTCGAGGTGGCCGAGGGGCGCCTGGCTCCGGATCAGATCGATCAGGAGGCGGTCTCTGGCGCGCTTTTCACCGCGGGGATCGACGATCCCGACCTGGTGATCCGCACTTCGGGAGAGATGCGGATTTCGAATTTCCTGCTCTGGCAGGCAGCCTATGCCGAATTTGCCTTTGTCGATGAATGCTGGCCCGATTTCACACCGGAACGCTTCGCCGAGGTGTTGCATGGCTATGGCCATCGCGAGCGCCGATTTGGCCTGATATCGGCACAGCTTTGAGCGCCAACAAGGTATGATCGTGG
>JBCDKL010000027.1:0-17640 GCA_038746695.1 Pseudomonadota bacterium
CAAGCAATGAAGCTGACACTCCAATCATCGAACCCAGACCAAAAGCCCAGACCCTATGGAGACGATATGCATCCGATCCACCAGCCATAAACCAGCAAAACCGCCCGCATATCCCTTCATAAAAACTACAGTTCAAAGAGCGTCTCAGATCGAGTTTTCAGCGCGCAAGTTGTGTATGCCGGTTGCCCGGCTTGTCGCCATCTCGGTATCATCTGAGACCCAACGCGTCGCGCCGGGGAAATTGAGATAGTCCATTACCCCCGCATGAGTCAACCGCCTCGTGGCAGGTGCTTGTCACTTTCCTCCGGTTCGCCCTGGCCGCCCACTGCGTTCCAGCATCTTAGCGATCCGTGCAGCGCGGGCGAAACTGGCCGCGAGCGCGAAGAAGAAGCCCTTCCAGCCGCCGGTCAGATGGCGGCGCAGCAGATAGAATTTGAGAAAGCTCAGAGGCATCTCGACGACCAGGCGCAGGATCAAGCCGGTGCGACGGCGGGGGGTGGCGGTCTCGGCCTGGTAGGAGCTGTAGCGGTTCTCTTTCTCGATGAACTGGTGCCAATCGGTCAGCGGAAAGTGATGCAGCGGCGCGGTGAGCTGGCCGGGTGTGACGCCCGCGGCCAATTCCACCCGGTCGAACAGCGGGTGGTCACGATAGCCCCCGGTCTGTCGGTGATAGAGCCGGACCACATTGTAGTCATTGGCGAAGGGCCGCGGGCGGAGCTCGCCGGGATAAACATTCAGGATCCGCACGCGCCAAGCGCCAGGTGGAGGAGGGGAAGACCAGAGTTGGCGCAGTTCGGCCGCCAGCGCCCCGGTCACCACTTCATCAGCGTCCAGATTGAGCATCCAGTCATGCTTGCACAGCGTCTCGGAAAACCGCTTCTGCGGGCCATATCCGGTCCAGTCGCGGTGATGGAACGCGGCGCCTGCGGCACGGGCGATTTCGGCGGTGCGGTCGGTCGAGCCGGAATCCACCACCACGATCTGATCGGCCCAATCCAAAGCGGCCAGAGTAGCGGGCAGCCGCGCCTCTTCGTTCTTGGTTATCAAAAACACCGAAATCGGTAACCGCGCCATGCTCGCCGTCCGCCCTGCCCGCATTCTGTGTCAGATCCATACATACCCCGGCGCATAGGGGCAAAAAATCGCAGGCCAGCCGTCGAATTCTGCCGCGGATGGGATTGATATTGCATCTCCGAATGGTCAGAAGCTGCGCCAAGGCTGCCATCCGCCCCTTCTCGCTGCGGGTTCTGGCGGTCTTGAAAGCCGCATCCGATCCCGCATCAGACACAGAGTTGCCGCCATGTCCTCGAACCACTCCCCCATTCCCGAACTCTATGTCTCGGCCGAAAGCGCACAGAAACTCAAGCTGGAGGCGGGTGAACTGACCTCCTGGGATCTCGCACCGCGGCAGATCTGCGATCTCGAACTGCTGATGAATGGCGGTTTCAATCCGCTGAAAGGGTTCCTGACCGAAGCAGACTATAACAGCGTGGTCGAGAGCATGCGGCTGGCCGATGGCAGCCTCTGGCCGATACCGATCACGCTGGATGTCACCCAGGAATTTGCGGACAAGGTCGAACCCGGCCAGGACATCGCATTGCGCGATCAGGAAGGGGTGATCCTCGCCATCATGTCGGTCACCGACAAATGGGTGCCGAACAAAGCCCTGGAGGCCGAGAAAGTGTTCGGCGCCGATGACAAGGCGCACCCGGCGGTCAGCTATCTGCATGACATGGCCGGGCCGGTCTATCTGGGCGGTCCGATCACCGGCATCCAGCAGCCGGTGCATTACGACTATAAAAGCCGCCGCGACACGCCGAACGAGATGCGCGCCTATTTCCGCAAGATGGGCTGGCGCCGGGTGGTGGCGTTCCAGACCCGCAACCCCTTGCACCGGGCGCATCAGGAGCTGACCTTCCGCGCCGCCAAGGATGCGCAGGCAAACCTTCTGATCCACCCGATCGTCGGCATGACCAAACCGGGCGATATCGACCATTTCACCCGGGTACGCTGTTACGAGGCGGTGCTCGACAAATATCCCGCCGCGACCACGCATCTCAGCCTTCTGGGCCTGGCGATGCGCATGGCCGGCCCGCGCGAGGCGGTCTGGCACGGCATCATCCGCAAGAATCATGGCTGCACCCATTTCATCGTCGGCCGCGACCATGCCGGGCCCGGCAAGAACTCGGCGGGCGAGGATTTCTATGGCCCCTATGACGCGCAGGACATGTTCAAGGAATTCGAGGCCGAGATGGGCATCGAAATGGTGCCGTTCAAAATGATGGTCTATGTGCAGGAGAAGGCGCAATACGAGCCCGCCGACGAAGTGGCCGAGGGCTCGACCGTGCTCAACATCTCGGGCACCGAGCTGCGCCGCCGTCTGGCCGAGGGGCTGGACATCCCCGATTGGTTCTCCTTCCCCGAAGTGGTCTCGGAGCTGCGCAAGACCAAGCCGCCGCGCTCGGCCCAGGGGTTCACGGTGTTCTTCACCGGACTGTCGGGCTCAGGCAAATCGACCATCGCCAATGCGTTGATGGTCAAGCTGATGGAGGCAGGCGGGCGCCCGGTCACGCTGTTGGACGGGGATGTGGTGCGCAAGCATCTGTCGTCGGAGCTTGGCTTCTCGAAGGAGCACCGCAACATCAATATCGAGCGGATCGGCTATGTCGCCTCGGAGATCACCAAGAATGGCGGCATCGCGATCTGCGCGCCGATCGCGCCCTATACGGCGACACGGCGCAAGGTCCGCGAGATGATCGAAGCCTATGGCGCTTTTGTCGAGGTGCATGTGGCGACCAGTCTCGAGGAATGCGAGCGGCGCGACCGCAAGGGGCTCTACAAGCTGGCGCGCGAGGGCAAGATCAAGGAGTTCACCGGCATCTCCGATCCCTATGAAGCACCGGAAGTGCCCGAGTTGAAGCTCGACACCGAGAGTGTCGATCCCGACCATTGCGCGCATCAGGTGATCCTGAAGCTGGAGAGCCTGGGCCTGTTCGGCTGAAGCCTCTGGATCGTCTAGGCCAGATGGTCCGAGGCGCTGTGCCTTGCGCAGCGCATCGGACAGCCGTTCTTCTGTTATCAGAGCCGTGAAAAGCGCGAGACTTCTCGCGTGGGCGTGCGCGGGACTGGATCGAGGCAGTTCCTGTGTCTCTTTGAGCGCGTTGCACGAGATGGCGAGAACCTCAAAAAGTCGCCAAAGATCTCACTTGTGTGACTTACGCGACAAAAAAGTCGCGCAGGTTGCACGACACGTCGGATGACTTTTTACGCGACAAAATTGACAAAATTGACCTGACTGCCCGCCGGTCGATCGGCCGAGCCTAAGCGGAGCAACAGGCGCTGTTGCTCCGCATCTCGGGTGAGGCTGGATCAGCCAGCGGCCTCGCGGGCATCCTCGATGGTGCGCAGACCCGTGGTCGGGGCCGAGACCAGCACCGCCATATTCCCCGGCAAATGCTCGTTGCGCATCATCTTCATATGCGCCGCGGGGATGTCGCCCCAGGGCAGCACCTCGGACATGCAGGGATCGAGCCGCCGCTCCAACATCAGTTTATTCGCCGCCGAGGCTTGCGCCAGATTGGCGAAGTGACTGCCCTGCAGGCGTTTTTGATGCATCCACATATAGCGGACATCGAAGGTGCAGTTGTAACCGGTGGTCCCGGCGCAGATCACAACCATGCCGCCTTTCTTCACCACGAAGGTCGAGACCGGGAAGGTCGCCTCGCCCGGATGCTCGAAGACCATATCGACATTGTTGCCCTTGCCGGTGATGTCCCAGATCGCCTTGCCGAATTTGCGCGCCTCGGCAAACCACTCCTTGTATTCGGGCGTGTTGACGGTGGGGAGCTGGCCCCAACAGTTGAAATCCTTGCGGTTGATCACGCCTTTGGCGCCGAGATCCAAAACGAACTGACGTTTGTCCTCGTCCGAGATAACCCCGATCGCATTGGCCCCCGCAGTGTTGATAAGCTGGATCGCATAAGAGCCGAGCCCGCCCGACGCGCCCCACACGAGCACATTGTCTCCGGGCTTCAGGTCATGCGGCTCGTGGCCGAACAGCATGCGATAAGCGGTTGCGAGCGTGAGCGTATAGCAGGCCGCTTCCTCCCAACTCAGGTGCTGCGGCCGGTGCATGAGCTGCTGCGCTTGCACATTGGTGAATTGCGCGAAGCTGCCATCGGGGGTCTCATAACCCCAAATCCGCTGGCTGGGCGAGTACATCGGGTCGCCGCCATTGCAGTGTTCATCGTCGCCATCGTCTTGATTACAATGGATAACCACCTCGTCTCCGACCTTCCAGCGCTTGACCTTGTCGCCCACGGCCCAGACAATGCCCGAGGCATCGGAACCCGCGATGTGATAGGGCTGTTTATGCACGTCGAACATGCTGATAGGCACGCCAAGCCCGGCCCAGATACCGTTGTAATTGACACCGGCCGCCATCACGAGAACGAGCACTTCGTTGCTGTCGGGCTTGGGCACGTCGACGATTTCGAGCTGCATGGCCTGGTCAGGTTCGCCCTGGCGCTCGCGCCGGATCGTCCAGGCATGCATCTGCTTGGGCACATGGCCGAGCGGCGGGATCTCGCCCACATCATAGAGGTCCTTCAACGGGGTTTCAGCCGATCCATCCATGACCCAGGTCCTTTCCGTGTCGCGCCCGACCGCAGGATCGGGGAAAATCCAAAACATCCGCGCAAGATTCGTTCAAATCGCGGGCTGGATCGTTCTATACATTGCGCAGAATTTCCCGCAACCCATTTTTTGTGCAGCGCCGCATATTTCTGTGGCGGCCGCCACGCACCCTGTCTCCAAGGGCCTTGCCGTCGATAAACCTTAGATTGTTTTTCGCGCCGCAGCAGCGTAGTTTTACGGGAAATACAGCTAAAACTGTACCGGAAGGAACCTGTAGAATGCTCAGAACCGCCGCTGCCGCAACGATCCTCGCACTCCTGGCTGGAGCTAGCTGGGCCGAGACACTGAATTTCGACAATCTATCCGACGGCGAGGTGATCACCGGAGTGGATTTTAGCGGCGTCTCCTTTACCGTGGGCAGCGACGACATCCAGGCGGCCGATCTGGTGTTGCGCGCGAACAACATTGGTTCTCCGGTACCGACCGGATTCTCGCAAGATATCGCGATCGAGAGCTCTCCATTCACCAACCCTAACCCCTTTACAGGCACGTTCTCGATCAGTGGCGTGCGGTCAGTTTCACTCGGTCTTGGTGATTTCGGCGCGGACTCCGACAGTCTCTTCCTGACTGCGTTCGATGGCGACGGGAACACACTGGCAACCGATACCGAGGCTCTCGGCGCCGGAGAGTTCAGTTTTCTGACGCTGAGCCTGATCACCACCACGGATATCGCCTCGGTCAGCTTCGGCTCCTCCGGGGCGGCTCCCAACTCGGTCTTCTTCGACGATTTCAGCTTCGAGACCATCGCTGTGCCGCTGCCCGCCGGGCTGGCCCTGCTGTTGAGCGGGCTGGCCGTGTTTGGAGTGACTGCTCGACGCCGGGCCTAAGAGCCTCGCGCAAGGAAATTACTCTCCAGCGCCTCTTGCGTTTCAAATCTGTCGCGATAGTCTCCGCTGCGCCGCAGCAATAGCGAGTCTCACGTCGACTCCGCAGTGGCAGATGATTTGAGGAGGGTGCCCTATGACCGAGACCACGCGCGACCGCCCCTGGCTGTTCCGCACCTATGCGGGGCATTCCACCGCAGCCGCCTCGAATGCGCTCTACCGGACCAATCTGGCCAAGGGGCAGACGGGGCTCAGCGTCGCCTTCGATCTGCCCACTCAAACCGGCTATGACAGCGACCATGTGCTGGCCAAGGGTGAGGTCGGCAAGGTCGGAGTGCCGATCAGCCATCTGGGCGATATGCGGACTCTGTTCGACCAGATCCCCCTGGATCAGATGAACACTTCGATGACGATCAACGCGACAGCGGCCTGGCTTTTGGCGCTCTATATCGCGGTGGCCGAAGAACAAGAGGTCGATCCCGCGGGCCTGCAAGGCACGGTACAGAACGACATCATCAAGGAGTATCTCTCACGCGGCACCTATGTGTTCCCGCCCGAGCCTAGCCTTCGCCTGATCGGGGATGTGGCGACCTATTGCTATGACGCAGTGCCAAAATGGAACCCGATGAATGTCTGCTCCTACCACCTGCAGGAAGCCGGTGCGACACCCGAGCAGGAGCTGGCCTTCGCCCTTGCCACCGCGCAGGCAGTGCTGGATGAAGTGCGGCCCAAAGTGCCGGCCGAGGATTTCCCCCGCCTGGTCGCGCGGATCAGTTTCTTCGTCAATGCCGGGATCCGCTTTGTCACCGAGATGTGCAAAATGCGCGCCTTTGTCGATCTCTGGGACGAGATCTGCGAGACACGCTATGGGGTTGAGGACCCAAAACTCCGACGTTTCCGTTATGGCGTGCAGGTCAACTCGCTCGGCCTGACCGAGCAACAGCCCGAGAACAATGTCTATCGCATCCTGATCGAGATGCTGGCCGTCACGCTCAGCAAGAAAGCCCGCGCCCGGGCCGTGCAGCTGCCCGCCTGGAACGAAGCTCTGGGCCTGCCCCGGCCCTGGGATCAGCAATGGTCGCTGCGGATGCAGCAGGTGCTGGCCTTCGAGACAGATCTTCTGGAATACGGCGATCTCTTCGATGGCAACCCGGCGGTCGATGCCAAAGTCGAAGCGCTTAAAGAGGGTGCGCGGGCCGAACTGGCAAAGATCGGAGATATGGGCGGGGCGGTGGCCGCGATCGATTACATGAAGGGCGAGCTTGTCACCTCGAACACCGCACGTCTGGCGGGGATCGAAAGCGGCGAGACCACGGTAATCGGCGTGAACAAGTTCACCACCACCGAGGAAAGCCCCCTGACCGCCGGAGAAGGCGGCATCATGGTGGTGGATCCCGCGGTCGAGGCCGATCAGATCGCCCGCTTGGCCGAATGGCGCGGATCCCGGGACCAGGCCGAGTGCGATGCAGCCATCGCCGCCTTGAAGGACGCCGCGCGATCCGGTGCCAATATCATGCCCCCCTCGATCGCAGCCGCCAAAGCCGGGGTCACCACCGGCGAATGGGGTGCCGCGATGCGCGAGGTGTTCGGCGAATACCGCGCGCCCACAGGGGTGGCCAAAGCGGTCAGTGCCTCGGCCGCAGGTCTCGATCAGATCCGGGCCGATGTCGAGACGGTCACCGCCGATCTGGGCCGCCGGATCAAGTTCCTGGTCGGCAAACCGGGCCTTGACGGCCATTCCAACGGCGCCGAGCAGATCGCCGTCCGCGCCCGGGATTGCGGGATGGAAGTGGTCTATGAAGGTATCCGCCTCACACCCGCGCAGATCGTCAATGCCGCGGTCGAGGAAAGCGTACATGTCATCGGCCTCTCGATCCTCTCGGGCTCGCATATGGAGCTGATCTCCGAGGTATTGGAGCGGATGCGCAAATCCGGCATCGACGATATCCCGCTGGTGGTCGGCGGCATCATTCCCGATGAGGACGCCGCCCAGCTCTTGGCCCAGGGCGTCGCGAGGGTCTACACGCCGAAGGATTTCGAGCTGAACCGCATCATGTCGGATATCGTGGCACTGGTCGGGGAAGGCGCGCGGGAGGCCGCTTGAGTGATCGGCGCAACCTCTTACCCGCCGATGAACTCGGCCTCTTGCGTGCCGAGATCAAAAGGCTGAAGGCGCGGGAGACGGAGCTGCGTGATCAGTTCCGCGAGATGGGCCGGGTATCGCCCGGCGCGGAGTACACCGTCGAGGTCGTAGAACAGAGGCGCCGCGTTTTCGACCGCTCGCTGCTGCCAGCCGATATCTTGGAGGATCCCCGATATTGGAAGGAAATCGTCACTCAGATCGTGAAGGTCCGCCTGAGGGATCAGGAGAGCGCGTCGGAGGCTCTGATCGACGACGATGATCTCTGATCAATCGGTGAGAAACCGCGCGACCGCGGCGAGAAAATCCTGCGGCTGTTCGGCATGCAGCCAATGGCCGGCGCCCGCCAGCGTCTCGAACTCTGCCCTTGGGAACAGCCCGCGGATCGAGGGCCGCATATCCTCGGTTACGTAATCCGATGCGCCACCATGGAGAAAAAGGGTCGGGCCGTCATAGCCATCATGGGGCCATGCGGCAGGCCAGTCCAACAGGGTTGGGAGGCTGCGCTTCAAAGCATCGAGATTGAGCCGCCAGCGCGCTACGCCGCCCTCGACGATAAGGTTCTGAAGCAGGAAGGCGCGTAGCATCTTCTCGGGTATTGCCGCTGCCAGCATCGGGTCGGCATCGGAGCGACGGGTGATGGCACTTAGATCCACGGCCTGCATTGCGTCGATATAGGCTTCATGCCCATGATCGTAGGCGACCGGCGCGATATCGGCCACGATCAGCCCGGCGACCAGATCGGGCTGTGACAACGCCAGAGCCATAGCCGCCTTTCCGCCCATGGAATGGCCCAGCACAGTGGCCTGCCCGCCACAGAGATCCCTGGCCGCCGAGGCGAGATCGGCCGCCATTGCGGGATAGGTCATCTCCGCATCCCAGGGGCTGGCGCCATGGTTGCGCATATCGACCATCACCACCCGTCTATTCGTGGCCAGCGATTTTCCAAGAGAATTGAAATTGCGCCCCGACCCATAGAGCCCATGGGCAATCAACAGGGGGGGGTCAGTCTCAGCCTCGCTCGCAGGATGCTCGATATGGGCTAGAGCCAGGGTCATGGTCGCGGGCCTGTCCGCCGGATCACTGGTTTACTCGATCACATTCTCGACCAGGTCGCGTTTGCGCATCGCGTTGACCACATCGATACCGAAGGTCACGGCACCGATCACGTCATTGCTGTCCGGATCGGTCACGCTGAGGCTCACCAAGCTCTGATTGCGGCGCATCGCTTGGTCCCAGCCGATATCGCTGACATAGACCGCTTCTGGGCCTATGGGCACGGTCTCGCTCCACATCGGCTCGTCGCCCTGGAAGAAATCCAACGTGCGGCTGGAGATCGCGACATTCAAACCCCGGGCATCGGTGACGATAATCTGGTTGATCACGCCTTGCGACAGTTCGCGCCGCTCGCGCAGGATCACCGAGGCCTGCCGGCCGAGAAGATCTCCAACCATGGCACTATAGCTGCCCTCGGCCTGCCAGCGCCGGTCGAGCCGTTCGATCTGCCGGTCGGTCAGATCGCGGTTGCGGTCGTTCTGCTCGCGGATCGCATAGATGACGATCGGGTCCTCGATCCATTCCTGCAGATCCTGACGGGCGAAACCGACCAGAAGATCGTAATACTCGGTCGATTCCCAGGCGCGGGTCGTCAGCTCCCAGGTGCTCTGCGCTGACGCGGTCCCGATCGATCCAAAGAAGAGAGCAAGGCTCAAAGTGATCAGTGTCGGCATTGACGGTCGTGAATGTGTTCGAGTGTCAGTCGACAATGTATTGTCCCCGCCTGCAGCCTGGGCTCTCAATATGAGGTCCCGGTTTCTTTGCCTA
Source organism: Pseudomonadota bacterium (assembly GCA_038746695.1). Lineage (GTDB taxonomy): Bacteria > Pseudomonadota > Alphaproteobacteria > Rhodobacterales > Rhodobacteraceae > Thermohalobaculum. The sequence goes on from JBCDKL010000027.1 coordinate 9,484, forward strand.
GCCCTACAGTCTGACTCGATGATCCCCAAGACTGCAATTCATAAGAAATGCGTCACGATGATGGCAAAGAGCTTAAGACCCCTGCCATTGGTGCCGATATCGGCACCTACCGGGGCTGGGAGCAGTAGGTAGCGTCGCCCGAGGTCAACGCCGGACAACGACCTCGAAGCCCGGCTCTTCGGGCTCGTCATCCATAATCTCGGCCGGGAAGCCCGGGGCGTGGATCTCGAGCCCGGTGGCCTCTTCGAGCCTGCGGATAATGTTCGGGCTGAACTCACGCCCGCCATAGCGCGCCTCGCCATCTTTGAAAATGTCGATCATCACCGGATTGAGTTCCACTGGCACCCCAGCGCGCCGCGCGATCTCTCCGAAAAGGCCGATATCCTTCGAGACCAGATCCATGGTGAAGGAGATGTCCCGCGACCCGTTCAAGATCACCTGGCTTTCAGTCTCATGCACGAAACTCGTGCCCGAGGAGATCCGGATCGCTTCATAAGACGTCGCCAGATCCATCCCCGCCGCCTTGGCCGTCACCAACGCCTCGGCACAGGAGATCAGGTTGGCTGTGGCCAAATAATTGGTGATCACCTTCAAAACCGAAGCCGAGCCTAAAGGCCCGGTATGCAGGATACGCCGGCCCATTTTTGTGAGGACCGGCAGCATGCGCTCGAACACCTCACGCTCACAGCCCGCGAAGATCGAGATATTGCCGGTCGCAGCCCTGTGGCAGCCGCCCGAGACCGGGCAATCGACCGCATGGCCACCGGCCGCCTCGACTGCGGCCCCCAGGCGGCGGACCTCTGCCTCATCGGTCGTCGACATCTCGGCCCATATTGTCCCGGGGGTAAGACCAGCCAGCACTCCGTCCTCACCCTCCAGCACCGCGGCGGAAGCGGCGGGCGAAGGCAGGCAGGTGATCACCAAGTCGGAGGCAGAGGCCATGGCGGCCGCGCTCTCGCCCCAGCCCGCGCCCTGGGCCAGGAACGGTTCGGCCACGGCGCGGTCGAGATCGCGGACCACGACCTTCTCTCCATTGCGGATCAGCGAGCCCGCAAGCTTGCCCCCGACATTGCCAAGGCCGATGAAACCGATCTTCACGCCACGGCCTCTTGCAGCGCCAGCGCCGTCATCTCCTGCGCGAAACCGTCTAGATCGGCATCCGAGATCGCGCAGGCCGCGTTATCCGCCATGGGGCGGTTGGCGGAAGACTTCATCTGCGCCGCCAGCGCCTCGGCTGTGATAGGGGCGCAGCAGGCCGGAAGGCTGCGCTCGATGCCGCAAGCCCGCATCAGCCGGATGAATTCCTCGGGCAGATCGCTGCCCCCCAAGGCACGGGCCGCCATCGCGTAGTTCCGGGCACCATCAGAGCGCAAGACCAGGCGCGGCAGCGTCACCTCCAGCGCCAGCCCGGTGGCCCGCCCGTGATGCACCGGGGCCAGCGAGCCCAGCGCGTGGCTGATATTGTGCCCCATATGCGTATTGCAGTTATGGAGCGCCAGCCCCGCGATCATCGAGGCCCATTGCACCCGCCCCCGGATCTCGAGATCAGCGCCATCGGCGACGGCGCGCGGCAATGTCTCGGCCAGGATGCGGAGCGCCTCAAGCCCGTAGAATTGCCCGGCCGGGTTGGATTTCTTCGATGTCACAGCCTCCAACGCGTGGGCGACCGCGTCGATCCCCGTCCAGGCGGTGATCGCAGGGGGCAGGGTCAGGGTCAGTTCGGGGTCGAGCAGCGCGTGGTCGAACATCAGCTCCTCGGCCCAATACCAGTTCTTCAGCCCGCCGCTGGTCGATACGATTGAAGTCCGGGTAACCTCAGACCCTGTACCCGCGGTTGTCGGCACCGCGATGGTAGGCAGGCCCCGGGCCGGAAACGGGTTGCGCGAGAGGACATAGTGAGCCGCACCTTCTGGCGCAGGGGCGATGGCAGCGACCAGCTTGGCCGCGTCCATTGCCGCACCGCCGCCCAGACCGATAACAGCCGAACACCCGATCCGCGCGCGGTCGGCCAGAGCGTCGACCAAGGCCTCTTTCGGCTCGCCCGAGATCTCGGCGGCGAGATCCACCCCGAAACCGGCAGATTTCATGTCTTCGACCATTTCATGAGCGGGTCCGAGCTCGGCCAGGATCGCATCCGCGACCAAAAGCACACGGGCCTTGCCCCCGATCAGTCCCTCTAGAACACCCGGCAGGTCGCTCCGCCGCCGCCCGGCGCCGAAAGTCACGGGCGGCACTCGCCCCATATCGAAGGAAGTCATCGCCTCACCCCTTGATCGCGCGTCCCCTGCGCCGGAATTGTCACCCCGATTTTGTCAAAAATCTGTTGGCTGCCCGCCTTCGGCGATGCGCCGGTCGACAAAAGCGTCGAGTTCTTCGGCAATCGCCTGATCCATCTTCGGAGGCTCGAACTCGGCCAGGATCTTCTTCCAGATCGCGTTCGCCCGGGCCGGGGTGCGGACGGAGCCTGCCTCCTCCCAGCCTTTGAAATTGGTCCAATCCGACAGGAACGGGCTGTAGAAGGCGGTCGTGTAGCGGTCTTGCGTATGCTGCGCCCCGAAGAAGTGCCGGCTGGAGGGGGGGAACGCATCCACCTCGGCAATCGCATCGACTGCCAGATCCTCCTCGGTGATCCCAACCGGCTGGTTGTAGGCATCGATCTGCTGGAGCAATTCGCAATCCATCACGAACTTCTCGTAGGACGCGCAAAGCCCGCCCTCGAGCCAGCCCGCCGCGTGATAGATCATATTGGTCCGGCTGGATGTGGTGGCCCAGAGCGAAAACGCGCTCTCCCAGCTCGCCTGCGCATCCGGCACATTGGCGGCATTTGCATTCGAGGCCCGCAGGGGCAGCCCGTAATGCCGCGCCATCTGCCCCGACATCTGGGTCGCGCGCATGTATTCCGGCGTTCCGAAGGCGGGTGCGCCGGATTTCATATCCACATTCGAGGTGAAGGACCCCATCACCACTGGACAGCCCGGATTGATCCATTGCAGCAGGACAATCGCCGCCAACGCCTCGGCGGTTTGCTGCGCGATCGCACCGGCCAGCGTTACCGGTGCCATGGCGCCCGAAAGGGTGAAAGGGGTCACGCTGACCATCTGCCCGCGTTTTGCCAGCCGCATCGCACCGTCCAGCATCGGCCAGTCATGTTTCAGCGGGCTGGTGGAGTTGATATTGGTGTAGATATACGGGCTTTGGTCGAACTCCTCGCGGCTGATCCCGCAGGAGATACGGACCATCTCCAACGCGTCTTCGACCCGCTCGACCCCCAACGCGTAAGTATGGACCACTTTATCGGAGAGCTTCAGCTTCTCGCGGATACATTCCAGGTGGCGGATCGAGGGATGCACATCCGCAGGCTCCACCGGATAGCCGCCCAGGATGTGGATGCAATTGAAATACTGGCTGAGTTTGATCAGATCGCGGAAGCTCTCCATGTCACCCACCCGGCGCCCGCGATCTAGATCGGAGACATTGGGCGGTGAGGAGACATTCACATTCGCCTGCCAATTGCCACCAATGCGGAGCTGGCGTTCGGGATTGCGCGATGAAAGGGTGAATTCAGACGGTGCCTTGGCCACCAGTTCGCGCACCATATCGCGGCCCATGCGCACCCGCTCACCCTCGACCGTGGCACCCGCGGCCTTCAGATGGGCGCAGGCATCGGGATGCAGGAAATCGATGCCGATATCCTCGAGAATACGCATTGCGGCATCGTCGATCTTGGCGACCCCCTCGGGCTCCAGAGGGCAGGTTGGCGCATCGATCATCCTTGGCTGGCCCCAGGGGCGTTGGCTGATTGCCATGGTCGAGCCACGCCGCTCGTTCCCGCTGCGCCCGCCGCCACGGCGGCGCCTGACTGTCGTCTCCATGGCAGGCCCTTTCAATCGGAAACCGCGACCCTTTGAACGCGCATGGTTACTGCCGTGGCCAGGATTGCCATCCAATTTGCGGCATCTGATGACGGAAAACTGCGAGAATGAAGAAACTTTTCAGAGATCCATGGGGCGACGCAAGGTCAACCCGGCAACAGGCCGGAGCGGTCCAGAAACCCTTCGAGGTCTTGGATCGAGGGCAAGACCGTATCGGCATGCGGGGCGAGATCCTCGTGCAGTGCCGGGCCGGTCAAGACCCCGATGGCAAGCGCCCCACCCCCTTCTGCCACCATCGCCAGATCGCTGATGCTGTCGCCCACCATGGCGATCTCGCCGGGGGCATGTCCAAGCGCCTCGGCAAAGCCCAAAAGCATGCCTGGGCCGGGTTTCAACCCGAACCCGCTGTCGTAGCCCGCAATAAAATCGAAACTCTCACCCGCGCCGATCGAGACCAATTGATGCCGGGCGCTGGCCTCTGAGTCATGGGTGGCAACGCCGAGGCCAAGCCCCCGGTCGCGCAGACGTGTCAAAAGACCAGGCAGATCGGGTGCGGCAGGGACAAGAGCACCGCGCATCGCTGCCTCCATCGCAGCACGGTCGGTCAGATCCTCGATCTCCGCCACCGTGCGATCGGGAAGAAGCTCGGCCCAGATCCCAGCTATTTCGGCGGTCGAGGCGGCAACCAGGGGAGAGCCAGCGGCGAAGCGCCGCGTCTGCAGATCAAAGCCGACTCTGGTGGCCAATGCCTCCTGCAGCCCCGGATCGGGGCTGAGCTGGCCCAACACACGGATCGAAACCTCGGCCCAGGTCGCCTGGAAGTCGAACAAGGTCCCATCTTTGTCGAACAACACCCCGCGGATCCGATTGGGCATACCTGGCTCACCCTCTTGATCGACGCCGGACTGCTCCGCCATGCGCCGCTCATCGGTTCTAACGGCCGCAGCCCGCGCTGCCTAGCTCGGGCATGCCAGGACCAGGAAAACCCTTTGTGACCTTGGTATTTTCCTCATGGGATTCAGACATTTACCATATGAGCCCCCTAACAGGTTTCAGGAAGAAATCGTTGACTTGTTCGCGACGAGGGCGTAATCGGGCTGATGGGGTCGGCAACGCGTGCGTATGTGAGGAGGTCGTTGTGGAGCAGTCGAGCGAGACGAAACAGAAATGGGAAGCTCCGGTCTTGGTTGTCGCTGAGATGTCCGAGGTGACCAGAGGCGGTGTGTTTGCCGGACGGCCAGTCTGCGAGCGCTTCCCCGATCTCAACGTCTGCCAATCCTGAACTATCCGTCGGCCTTTGGACGATGTAGACGCCACGCAGTGGCAACAACAGGGTCGATAGCGCCCGGTTGTCTCGTTTGTGGTCTCCTAGGATTATTCTGATATCCTAGTTTCATGTCCTACCTTTTTACCCGACCGAGTAAGTGATGCTGCGCCGCGGCTCCCAACATGTCGAAACATCGATGGCCGATCAGATCGTGGCCATGAGTCTCGAGCAGGGGAAGTATTTCGCCTTCCGTGGCACGGCCCGCCGAATTTGGGATCTGCTGGCGACGCCGCGGAGTCGTAGCGATCTGATCCGCGCCCTCGCCGACGATTACGATGTCTCGCAAGAGCAGTGCCGAGCGGATTGCGAACCGTTTCTCAGCGACCTGATCCGTCATGGGCTGATCGAGGAAGTCTCTCAGTGACAGAAGCCGTGGGCGACGCTTTGGGCAACGCAGGGGGCGATCCAGCAGCCGGGACTGTTGTCGGGCAACCTGCAAGCCAGGCGGGTGAGACCAAAGGCAAGATCGAGGGCAATCTGCGCCGCGAGGCGGCTTGGGGCTTGCTCCGCGCCCGGGCCCTGACCCTGCTGCCCGCGAAGATCTACACAAAGGCGCTCGGACGACTTGGTCGTGATGAGCCGGCCGCCTGCAGCGATGCCGACCGGCTCTTGGCCCGGGCGATCGGCGAGGCCGTTGCCGCCGCCGCCGCCCGCTCTCCGTTCCGGGCCGCCTGCCTTGAGCAAGTGATCGCGGCCAGGCGAATGCTCCGCCGCCGCGGCCTTTCGGGGACCATCTCGCTTGGCATCGCGCGTCAGGGTGATCTCGCCGCCCATGCCTGGCTGACCGCCGGAGGCGAGGTTATCTCGGGCCAGGCCCCGCTCGATGATTTCGCCGTGATCGGCAGGTTTGGCTGACGGTTCGGACATGCCTGGGCCCAAGGACAGGGCCGATGCGATCCGCCACTGGCCCGCGCCGCTTCGTTTTCTCGCCGCCAGCCTGTCAGGCCGACCACGTCCAGCTCTGGATGCTGCGGATTGGGACCAATTCGCCGATCTGGCGGTCGAGCGTCATCGCCTTGCAGCACCGCTCGCCGCACGTCTACAGGGCGACGATATCCCCACCCGTATCCGCGACGCTTTGGAGACGGCGAGCGCCCAAGCAGCACTCGAAGCGCTGGCGCAAAAGGCCGAGACGCTGCGCTTGCTCGATGCTTTCGCGGCTGAGGACCTGATGCCGGTCCTGCTCAAAGGCTGGCCGCTCGCCGAGCGTCTCTTCGGCGCTGCAGGTATGCGGCAAGCCAAGGATATCGACTTGCATATCGCACCCGGGGAACTCCCCCGCGCTGTCCGTGTTCTGGAGGAGCTCGGATATCGCCCCCATCCTGCGCATCTGGGCCGCTGCGCGCTTGCCAGGCGCCCGTCGCCTGCTCTGATCGCAGAGACCAATGACATCGCCTGGATGCATCCCAGCGGACAGGTGGTCGAGCTGCACTGGCGGCTGACCCATCTCGCCGGTTGGATCGAGCTTGCCGAGATCGATGCCCCACTGATCAGCCATCCGCTGGATGCGACCGGTCACACGCTGCTTGTGCCGGGCGACCGGGCCAACCTCATTTATCTCTCAGTGCATGGGCAGCTTCATCTGTGGGGCCGGCTGCGCTGGCTCTACGACATCGCGCGCTTGATGGAACTCCGCTCGACCACCGATCTCGAGGGTGATCTGGCTGAAGCCGAGCGGGTCGGTGCTGGACGCGCTGTACGCATCGCCACCCATCTGGCCGCTACGGTCTTTGCCGCCCCCCTGCCCCGGGATTGGCCAGAACTTGATTGGCTGGAGCGCCGAGCGATGGCGCAGTTCCTAGCGCTGATCGCAGGTGAGGGTGGTCGGCCTGGGCATCGGGTGGCGCGGCTCGGCTTCTATCTCAGCACGCTCGGATTGGGCGAGGGGTTGACCCAGCGCCTCGCCGCGCCGCGCTACGCGCTCTGGCGCAACCTACGGCTGTCTCTGGCGGAGCGGCTGGGGTGAGGCGGTATCTGCGCGCCGCCGCATCCTTGGCGTTGGACGGATTTCCCTGGGCCGGAGCACGACGGGATGTTTGGGCGTTGCGGGCAAGGCGCGCGGTGTTGGCCCGTTGGCCCTTGGCGCTCAGACCGTTCGCGGCACTGGCAATGGCGATGCTCTGGCCCTTCGGAAGTCTGCGTTCAGCCCTTAAGGTCGCGCGGGAGGCGCCCTACCGCCCCGCGGGGTTCTGGCACCTGGCCTGGAGGGCGGCGCTCAGCAAGAACATCCCGCCCCGGGAATTCGCGGATTACCAATTGTTTCGCAAAGACATTGCCCAGGACTGGCGATACACGCGAGAGACGGTGCTGCTTCTTGGCCGGACGACCCCTGCAGATACCGCGGATCTGATCTCCGACAAGCGCCGCTTCGCCCCCTGGCTGGCAGCGGAGGGTGTTGCGGTTGTGCCCCTGCTTGACGACCTGCCCGAGGGACAGCCCGTGGTCACGAAACCGCAACGCGGGATGCAGGGGCGTGGCATAACCGCCTGGCACTGGACCGGCGAGAACTATCGCGCCGAACCTGGTTTTGGCCCGGCGGGCAGAGAAGAGCTGACAGCGGAAGCTCTGCGCGCCCGCGTCCATGACGAGATCCTGCAACCCTTGATCCCACCGGGCCTTGAAGTCCATGCCGTCGCGCGGCTGATCACTGGGACGGGCGGCGCCTATGATGCTCTGATCCAGACGCCAAAAAGCGGTGATTTCTGCACCCATCGCGGGCCCTTCCGGTTGGTCGATCTGGCCGAGGGCCTGATCCTGCGACCGGGCCCGGGTCAGACAGGCTCGATCTATGGCGATGGATCGGGAAAGATGCCGCTCGAAGGCACGTATCTGCCAGGCTGGGGCGGGATTGTGGCGGATCTGACCGCGCTTCACGCGCGCATGTCCGCTCCACCACCTCTGATCGGATGGGACCTGATCTGGGGACCGAAAGGCCCGATGGTTTTGGAGGGCAATACC
>JBCDKL010000028.1:0-17632 GCA_038746695.1 Pseudomonadota bacterium
CAGAAGGCGGGGCCGAATTCACGCTGGAGGTGCCGCTATGAGCGAGACACAGGCGAGCCAGGTCCTGCTGGTTGAGGACGATACCGGTATCGGGCGGCTGCTGGAGCGCGGGCTGATCGGCTCGGGTTTCGACGTCGATTGGGTGCGCGATCTGAAATCCGCCATCGCCCGCGTGAAGTCGGGCGATCATGATATAGTGGTGCTCGACCGGATGCTGCCCGACGGAGACGGAGCGGCGTTCTGCTCGGCGATCCGCAAATTCGGGCTCAGCGTTCCGGTCTGCATGCTGACCGCGCGGGACGGGTTGGAGGACAAGCTGGCCGGGTTCGATGCGGGTGCCGACGACTACCTCACCAAGCCGTTCGAGTTCGACGAGCTGGTCGCTCGGCTCGGCGTTCTGCTCCGTCGTTCGCAGCCGCGGGTGCAGGAAGCGGTGCTGGACCTCTCATCGCGCGTGTTTCGCACCGGGGGGACCGAGATCCGTTTCACCAGGCGCGAGCTGGCACTGTTCCACCGGCTGATCTCGGCTCGCGGCCAAGGAGTGAGCCGGACCGATCTGCTGGCGGCCGCCTGGGGTGGCGAGGCCGAGGTGACCGAGAACAGCGTCGATGTCTATATCGGCTATCTCCGTCGCAAACTGGGCGAGAGTGGTTTGGACATCCGCATCGACACATTGCGCGGCGTGGGCTTCATGCTGATGGCAGCGGACAGCGTTTGCGGTAACATCACGTTCAAGGAGTAAGCTGCCCGCGCCGGGCAGGGCCGGCGAGGCAATGCGCGTTCAAAGACAGACGAGGATGGGAGACTGGATATGGATGACCAAAAGAAATCGCTTCTGACGACGGTCGGTGCCGGGGTGCTGGGGGTCCTGATCGGCGTTGCCGCAGGCTCGGGCGCGGATGAGGACGCCAAGCGGATGTCCAAGGCGGTGGCCAGTGTGGAGGAGCAGATCGCTGGGATGAGCGAAGATACCGGCGCCAAGCTCGATGCGATCGTCGAGGAGATGGGCGCGGGACGGGAGCTCGCCGGTGCAGAGCGCGGGATCCTGGGCGAGGGGCAGGCGGCACTCGATACCAAACTGGCGGAAATGGCCACCCGTGTCGATGGATTGGAAAGCATGCTTGCGGATCTCTCCGCGGCGAAACTCACCTCCGAAGACGTGGCCGAAGCGGTCGCCGCTGGCTATGACACGCGCTACGATGACAGCGCCGACGAAGAGGCGGTGGCCGCCGCCGAAGATACGGTGGAGGCGGATGATCCGGAGGCCGCGGCCGAAGAAAGCCCGGAGGCCTCGGGCATCAGCGCGGACTTGACGCTTTCCCCTGGAGAGACCGCGATCATCGGTGAAGGACGGTTCTTTCTCAGCCAAATCACCGCGGACAGCATCAAGGGCAAGATCGTAGGCGGCGAAATGGTGGAGATGAGCGTTTTCGGGGATACGATCCAAGTCGGCGGCTGCACGCTGGCGATAGCAAGCCTGGCCGATGGTACAGCCAATCTGACCTCGGAATGTTGATCAGCGGGTGTTGATCCGGTCGAGAACGCGCATTTGGACCGGAGACCGAGTGCGCAGCCTCTAACCCCGTCGCAGCCCAGCCACCTGGCCGTAGACAGCTCAGACCTCTTGCCAGGAATGGCCCGGGTGGGCGGGCAAACAAGCGCAGCGATGTTTGGAGCCCAGCCGGGCTGCCCTCGCCGCTACATCCGGCGATAGTCGAATTCGTCCACCGCCTGAGCGGCCTCGTCGATCGCCGCGGCCCGGATCTCTGGGTTGTTCGGCGCTTTCGAGCAGGTCGGATCGGTCGTCGCCGCATCTCCGTTCCAGGCAAAGGCCTGGCAGCGGCAGCCGCCCCAGTCGACGCTTTGCCGCTCGCAACCGCGGCAGGGATCGGGCATCCAGTCAGTCCCGCGATAGGCGGTAAACGCCTGCCCGCGTGCCCAGATCTCGCGCAGCGGCTTGTCGCGCACCGTGTCGAAATCCAGTGTGGTGATGGTCTCGGCCGCATGGCACGGCAACACTTTGCCCGCCGGAGTAATGCAGAGCCCGACCCGTGCCCAGCCTCCCATGCAGGGTTTGGGATATTTCGCCAAATGGTCGGGGGTCACGTAGTCGATCACCAGAGTGCCTTTGAGACGCGCTCGCGCCTCGGCAACGACCTCGCCGCCGCGTTTCACCTGCTCGGGCGTTGGCATTAGTGCAAAGCGGTTCTTATAGGCCCAGCCGTGATATTGCGTGTTCGCGACTTCGAGCCGCCTCGCGCCGAGTTTGACCGCCAGGTCGATGGTCTCGGGCAGATGATCCAGGTTCTGCCGGTGCATCACCGCGTTTATGGTCAGTGGGATCCCCTCGGCCGCGATCCACTCGGCGACGCGCATTTTGGTCTCGTAACCCTTGGCGAAACCGCCGATCCGGTTCGCCACCTCGGCCGTCGCCCCCTGCAGCGAGAGCTGCACATGGTCGAGACCACGATCGGCGAGATCCTTGAAGGTCGCCTCGGTCAGTCCCACGCCAGAGGTGATCAGATTGGTGTAGAGCCCGGCCTCGATCGCACCCGTCGTGATCTCGGGAAGGTCCCTGCGCGAGGCCGGCTCGCCGCCCGAGAGATGGACATGCAGAACTCCAAGCTCGGCGGCCTGATGAAACGCATCGATCCATTCCTCGGTGCCAAGCTCGCCAGAGCGGCGGATCAGTTCCAACGGGTTCGAGCAATAGGGGCATTTGAGCGGACAGCGATGGGTCAGCTCGGCCAGCATCGCCATCGGCACCGGCACTTTGAGCATCTCGCCCTTCAGAGCCTTGACTTGTTCGTTCATCTCGCCTCCACCATCCGGCGGTTCATCATGCCGATCAGGAACTCGCGGGCGTCCTTTGCGATTTCACCCCGTGGCGCGTTGAAATCGCTGGCGAGCCGGTCGACCACGGCGGTGAAACTCCGTGCACCGTCCAGCGTGCCGAGGATCGCGGCGGCGACCTGATCCAATTTCACCGCCCGCTCGGGTGCCAGCAGATACCATCCCTGGCGCACCTTGCAGTGTTTCAGCCTGACGCCGCGCGGCAGATAGGGCACATCGCTGTCGGCGAGATCGGTCATGCGACTTTATCGGTCCAATCGGCCCGCAGCCCCGTGCCAGGCTGCCAGGCGCCGGGCATCGGGTTGCCGCTCACATAGACATGCTCGATCGCGTCCAATTGCGCCCAAAGCATGCCCATCTTGAACTTCAGCGCCGCGATGGCCTGGGCCTGAGTCTCGGCGGTCACCGCGTGTTCCTTCACATAAGCCAGCGCGAAATCGGCATCGCGGGGGGCTTCGGTGAGGCGATTGTTGAAGTAGCGCAGGATGTCCTGGGTGATGAAATCATAATGCGCCAGCATTCCCGACACCCGCTGGCCGATGATCATCGGGCTGAACATCTCGGTCAGGCTCGAGGCGATCATCTGAAGCTCGTTGCCCTTGGCGACATAACCCAGATAGGCATCGCAGGCGAAGCGCACGGCGGGCAGGGCGCCCTCCATCGATGTCACATAATCCCGCGATAGCCCCAACCCATCGGTCAGTGCCAGCCAGCGGCGCAATCCGCCCTCGGGCGCATCACCGATCTCTCCATCATGATCGATAATCCGCTGGCGCCATATCCGGCGGAGCTCGGTGCTCTCCAACCGGCTGACGATGATCGCATCCTTATGCGGGATGATCCGCTGATAGCAGTATCGGTTGAGCGCCCAAGCACGGACCTCGTCGATCGAGCACCCGCCGGAATGCAAGCGTTTGTGGAACGGGTGCAGATGGTGATAGCTGGTGGCGCCGATATGGCGCAGTTCGGCCTCTAACTGATCCGGCGTCATAGGGCCGTCTGTCATCGATCCGTCGGTCATCGGGTCGGCGGTTATTGGGTCCGGGCTTGTCACAGCGCCACCTCCATGCCGTCATGGGCGATCTCCCAACCTTGAGCCTTGACCTCGGCACGTTCAGGGCCGTCTTGCCAGACCGGATTGGTGTTGTTGATATGGACATAGATCTTCCGGGCGATCTCTAAAGGTGCCAGGGCTTCCATCGAGCCTCCTGGCCCCTTCATATACATATGACCCATGCGTGCGCCGGTCTTCTGGCCGACGCCTTGGCGAATCATCTCATCATCGGTCCAGACCGTGCCATCGAAGAACAGAAGCTCGGCGCCGCGTATCCTCTCGGCCAGGGCTGGAACCATGCGGGCGCAGCCGGGAATGTAGAAGGCGGTCTTTCCACTGGCGGTCAGTTCGACGCCCACGGTCTGCTCGCCCATCAGATCGGTCTTCACCGCGTCGCCGCCATGATCCCCCTCCATGAACAATGGCACCTTGCCCGGTACGGCGAACAGCGTCGCGCTCAGGCCAGGGGTCAGCTCGACCGGGGTCTCCAGCGCGACCACTTCTCGGGTCACGAAATCCGGGTCGAGCGCGTTGAAGATCGGGTTCTCGGCAATCACCTTGGTGATCTCGGCCGTCATGAGCAGGCGGTAGGCCTGTTTCTCCCGCAATATCAACAGCCCAGCGATATGATCGATATCGCCATTGGTCAGCAGGATAGAGCGGATTGGCGTGTCGCGAAGCCGCCCCTCGCGCGGATGCAGGGCAGGGGTGGCCATGATCTGCTGGCGGATATCCGGAGAGCAATTGAGAAGTGCCCAGCCGTCTCCGGCACTGACCGCCAGCGAGGATTGAGAGGCGGGGGTCAACGGCGCTCCACGCCAGAAACGTGACGAGTTAGGCCCGTTGCAGTTCCACTGAGGCAGGCCGCCCCCGGCGGCTGCACCAAGAATAAGGGCGCGCAAAGTCATCCTTCACGCGCCCTCAAGATCACCGCGGTGAGCTCAGAAGAGCTCGCCGTCATCCTCGGCTGGGAAATACATGTTGATTTCCATGCCGCAGGTGGTTTCTTCGATTTCCGGACGGGTCCAAGCCATCGTTTCCTCCATCAGGTTGTTGCCATCACGTCGACAATATGTGCCGCTGAGTCAGCGTCAAGACAATGAAATTTGACAGCCGCTATTTCTTTGATGTTTTCTTAGACAGTGAGACGAAAAGGCGGAACAATCGCCGGAGTGGGTGTATTTCGCACATCCTGACCGGACTCATGGAGGGAATGGCATGGCTCTGACACGATCCTTGATGGCGGCGGTTTGCGCGATTGCGCTGGCCAGTCCGGCGGTTTCGGGCGCCAAGAATGGCGAAGTTGAGAATGGCACTTGGGCCGAGCTGCGCGAGATGATCTATGAGGCGGAGACGGAAATCTCCGACGGTCAGGGGATGATCTCGCTTGACACGCCCTATCGCGCCCATGACGCGGCGGTGGTTCCGGTCTCGATCGCGATTGATCCACCCGAGGGCAAGCGGGTTCACAGCCTCACCCTGATTGTTGAGGAGAACCCGGCCCCCGTGGCGGCCACGTTCACGCTGGGCGAGGCGATGGGGCGCGAGATCCGCATGTCGACCCGGGTGCGGGTCGATGCCTATACCAATCTGCGCGTGGTGGCCGAGCTTGACGATGGCAGTCTTTGGCAAGTGGCGAATTACGTGAAAGCTTCCGGTGGATGTTCGGCGCCTTCGCTTAAGGATGCCGAGGCGGCCCTGGCCAATGTCGGGAAGATGAAAGTGCGGCTGTTCGATCTGGCATCGGCCGGGGCTGAGACCCTGCCCGCAAGCAGCCCGGACGATGGACGCCGTGAGGCGCAGGTGATGGTGCGCCATCCGAACTATTCCGGTCTGCAGATGAACCAGGTCACTCGGTTGTTTATCCCGGCCTATTTCGTCGACGATCTCGAGGTCAGCCAGGGCGGAGAGATGCTGTTCCGGATGGAGGGTGGGATCTCGATCTCGGAAGATCCGGCGATCCGGTTCCATTTCCACCCCTCGGGCAGCGGCCCGATCAAGGTCCGCGCCCATGACACCGAGGGAGACGAATACATCCGCGATTTCCCGCTGGATATCGCAAGCTGAAGATTTGGCGGGCTGGTCCGCCCGCCTTTCGCGCCTAGTTTGCTCTGGTATACCAGAGACAGAGGGGCGGGGATGGAAGATCTCAAACCGGGCGCAACAGGCCGCGCGACGATGGTCGTCGGCACCAATGATACGGCTCCCAGGGTCGGATCGGGGAAGATTGCGGTGCTCGCGACGCCGATGATGATCAATCTGATCGAAGAAGCAGCACTCGACGCGGTCGAGGCGCGGCTGCCCGAGGGGCGGCAATCGCTCGGCACCCATCTCGATGTAAGCCATATCGCCGCCACCCCGGTAGGGATGGAGGTGACCGCCGAGGCCGAGCTGATCGCGGTCGACGGGCGGCGCCTCGAATTCCGGGTGATCGCGCGCGACTCAGCCGAGGTGATCGGCGAGGGGCGGCATCAACGGGTCGTGGTCAACGCCGCGTCCTTCGATGAACGGATCCGCAAGAAACGCGGCTAGATGCTTCAGAAACAGACCACGTCCGCCTCGGCCTGCGCCCGGCGTAGGTCTGAGACCATCGCTTTGTGCCGGGCCGAGCCCCTGAAGGCGGCCACCCTCTCTCCCGTCACCTGAACGGTACGCAAGAATGTCTCGGCCTTCACATAGGCCTCATAGGGGAGGATCGAGGCGATCACATCGATTGAGCAGGCGCATTGCTCCAAGGCCTGCCTAGTCTGCCCATTCGAGGCCATGCAAGCAAAGACGTAATCAGCCCGCACCACGGTGGGGTAATCGTTCGGCACCTCTTGAGCGGCGGCGGGAAGGCCCATGGGTGGCATGGCGGATGCCGCCACCATAGCCACCGCCGCAAAAATCCTAGTTTGCAGTGACATAGCGCATCTCCTCAAGGTAGTGCACAAGCTCAGGATTCGCCTCATCTCGCACGCTGGCGGTCAGAGCGCCAAACATTCCCGGGCGGGCTTCGTCCAGGGTCATCTCGATAACCAGATCTGCGAAGGGTCCCATCCGGTGGCGGTTCTGGTCCTCGGCGAAGGGTGCGAGCCGGATCAGCTTGCCCGCGCCGCTTTCTTCGACCTGCCCGGCCGCAAAGCTCTCCTTGAGGCGGTTGCGCAGATAGAACGGGCTGCCCCCGGTGGCGCGGCTGAGCGAGCCGACCACGGTCTCCATGAACACCATCAGGATCGGATTGCCCGGCACGCCGCGGAAATTGTCCAACTGCCGCCCGGCACCATCGGCATCGAGGGTGACGACGGTCGCCGGTTCGCCCGCTGCGTTCTCCTGGCGCAGCAGGATCGCCTCGTCCAGCGGCGGGCCGACCACCGCCGCGACCGCGCCTTGGCGGATATGGCGATAACGCAGCTCGAGGCCCGGATCTGTCTGGCTCAGATGGGGTGTGTAGAACAGCAATTGCACCGGATCGGCGGCATGGCCTGGGCCGGCCAAGCCGAGCAGGATCGCCGTGGCGAGTGCCAGTCTTTTCATCTTTCCTCCCGTCGCGGATTTGACCGCTTCGGGTTTAAACCTATCCATTCCATCGGTCATGGCAAGTTGGAGGGCATTGTGGAACTGATCGTGATCGCCTGTCTGCTTTCGGCTCCGCAGGAGTGCCGCGAGCACCGCTTGCGGCTGACCTTGGATGGCGGCGATGCCGGGCAATGCATGTATTCCTCGCCTCCCCGGATCGCCCGCTGGCAGGAGATGCACCGCAAATGGAAGGTGAAATCCTGGTATTGCGCACTGGTCGGTGTTGAAGAGCGGATCTGATAGCCTGGCCGAGCAGACGGAACATCCCAACGAGCTCACATTGCCTCGGACATCCGAACCGGACGCTCGCAAGCTTCATGCGCGCGAGCCTCGGTCGCGAGACCTGCTCAAGATAATAGGTCACCGCATGTGTTGGTTAGCGCGGAACATCCGGTGGACCAGCGACAGGGTTCGTGACGACAGGCGGATGGTACTTGGTCGCGACCGTCGATGAGCCATCCATTCGGGCCCCTTGCATCTGCTGCCGGGCTTCGATAGCTGCCGAAAGGCAGGCGAGCAGAGAAGGCCGATCCAATGTCCATTCCCCAACAGGGCGGCGGCCCGATCGAACACCATGAGGATCTGGCAGCTTATCTCGCGGCGGGCTGCAAACCCAAAGATGCCTGGCGGATCGGCACCGAGCACGAGAAATTCGGCTATTGTACCGACACTCTGAAACCGCTGCCCTATGAGGGCGACCGCTCGATCCGGGCGGTTCTGGAAGGCCTGCGCGACCGCTATGGCTGGGCACCACTGGAGGAGGGCGGCAAGATCATCGGCCTCACCAAAGATGGCGCCAATGTCAGTCTGGAACCGGGCGGGCAGTTGGAGCTTTCCGGCGCACCGCTCGAAACCATCCACGAAACCTGCGATGAGGTGAACGCCCATTTGGCCGAGGTCAAATCGGTCGCTGACCGGATCGGGGTCGGCTTTATCGGCCTGGGTGCGGCCCCGATTTGGACCCATCAGCAGATGGATATGATGCCCAAGGGGCGCTACAAGCTGATGACCCGCTATATGGGCGAGGTCGGCACCCACGGCACACAGATGATGTACCGCACCTGTACGGTGCAGGTGAACCTAGACTTCGCCTCAGAGGCGGACATGGTACAAAAGCTGCGTGTGGCACTGGCGCTGCAACCGGTAGCGACGGCGCTGTTCGCGAATTCTCCGTTCTTCGAGGGCAAGCCGAACGGGCACAAATCCTGGCGCTCGCGGATCTGGCGCGATCTGGACGCCGACCGTACGGGAACTTTGCCGTTCGTGTTCGACGATGGTTTCGGGTTCGAGGCCTGGGTGCAATATGCGCTCGATGTGCCGATGTACTTCGTCTATCGAGACGGGGTCTATATAGACGCGCTGGGGCAGTCGTTCCGCGATTTCCTGAAGGGCAGGCTGCCTGCTCTGCCGGGCGAAGTGCCGACCTTGAGCGATTGGGCCGATCACCTGACGACGATCTTTCCCGAGGCCCGGATCAAGAAGTTCATCGAAATGCGCGGGGCGGATGGCGGTCCGTGGCGCAGACTTTGCGCGCTACCGGCTTTCTGGGTGGGCCTGACCTACGACCAAGCGGCGCTGGATGCCGCCTGGGATCTCTGCCGCGACTGGACCGCCGAGGAGCGCGAGCAACTGCGCATCGACGCCTCGGTCCACGGGCTGGAAGCAAAGATCCGCAACCGCCGAATGCAGGAGCTGGCGGCCGATGTTCTCGCAATCGCCGAAAGCGGCTTGAAAAATCGAGCACTCCCAGGCGCTGGCGGCATGATCCCAGACGAGACCCATTTCCTCAACGCCTTGCAGGAAACCGTGGAGAGCGGCCAGTCCCCCGCCGATGAATTGTTGGCCAAATACCATGGCGAATGGGGTGGAGATCTGACCCGCGTCTACAAAGAGTATAGCTATTGATCCGCAAAGATCCGACACTCGCCAAAAGCAGTGCCGCGGGCCTGACTCGGCAGCCGTTCGAAACTTCGCGGGCGACTTGTCGAGACACCGGATCCAGCCCAGAACAGCGGCCAGAATAAACGGGGATCGCCGCCACGCGGTTCCGATAACATCGCCAGCAAGGGAGAAGCCCATGGAAACCGTGTCGGAGAATGCCTGTTTCGGGGGTGTGCAGGGCGTCTATAAGCATCAGGCCGAGACCACCGATTGCGAGATGACCTTCGCGGTCTATCTGCCGCCTTTGGTCGAGAGCCAGAAAGTGCCCTGCGTCTGGTATCTCTCGGGCCTGACCTGCACCCATGAGAACGCGATGACCAAGGCGATGGCCCAGTCCTATGCGGCGGAGTACGGTGTTGCGGTGGTCTATCCCGATACGTCGCCGCGCGGCGCGGGCGTGGCGGATGACGAGGCTTACGATCTCGGCCAGGGGGCCGGGTTTTATGTCGATGCAACCGAGGACCCCTGGGCGCCGCATTTCCAGATGTATTCCTACGTCACCGAGGAATTGCAGGCGCTGGTGACGGCAAACTTTCCAATCGACCGCGACCGGCAGGGTATCACCGGGCATTCCATGGGCGGGCATGGCGCGATCACCCTCGCTCTGCAGAACCCCAGCCTCTACCGCTCGCTCTCGGCCTTCGCGCCGATCTCGCACCCGACCGCCAGCGATTGGGGGCGCAAGCAGCTTTCCGCTTATCTTGGGGCCAATGAGGAAAGCTGGGCGATGAGCGATGCGACCCTGCTGGTCAAGAATGCCGGCTGGAACCACGATATGTTGATCGATGTAGGTGCGGCGGACCAGTTCATCGAGCTGCTCAAACCCGAAGCGCTGAGCGCCGCCTTGGCCGAGACCCGCACCTCCAGCGTGTTCCGAATCCAGCCCGGCTATGACCATTCCTATTTCTTTGTTGCGAGTTTCATGGAGGACCATATCGCCTGGCATGCCGAGCGGCTCTGAGCCCGGGCGATGTTCGAACTGCTGCTAACCGCCTGCCTGGAGGCCGAGCCATCGCAATGCCGGACCGAACGGCTGCCCGGGGCCGAAACTCTGGCCGCCTGCCGCGAGGCGGCCCGGCTTGGGGCAGCAGGCTTCCCCGCGCATTTCGAGGTGCAGTCCTATCCCTGCGTGCCCGCGGGTACGACGCCGGATTTTACAGTGACCGAAATTGCGCCCGGGGTCTTTGTTCACAAGGGCCAGCACGGTGAACCGGGGCCGGAGAATGGCGGCGATCTCGCCAATCTCGGCTTTGTCATCGGGCCCGAGGCTGTAGCGGTGATCGACACCGGCACGACGCCAGCGGTGGGGGCTGCTTTACTGGCGGCAATCCGGGCAGAGACGGATCTGCCGGTGCGTTATGTCATCCTCACCCATATGCATCCCGATCACAGCCTGGGCACTGCCGCCTTCGCGGGGCAGGGCGAGGTTCTGGCGCATCACCGCATGGGCCCTGCTCTGGAATCGCGGCGCGAGACCTATCTGGCGGCGATGTCCCGGATGCTTGGCCCTCACATGGCCGAGACTGCGATCGTGCTGCCCGATCGCGGGATCGCGGCGCCCGAGGAGATCTCGCTCGGCCCCGGGCGCGCGCTCGCATTGGTGCCGCATCCGACAGCGCATACCGATAACGACCTGACCGTGCTCGACCGCGCGAGCGGGACGTTGTTCGCCGGGGATCTTTCCTTTGTCGGCCATCTGCCTGCGATCGATGGCTCGGTGCTGGGATGGGCGGATCTGCTGGGCGATCTCGCGGCCATGGAGGGGGTGGTCCGCGTCGTGCCCGGGCATGGACCGGTGGCACTAGCTCAAGGCCCGGCCTTCGCGCCGACGGCGGCCTATCTCGATCAGCTCATTCGCGAGACCCGAGCAGCGGTCGCCGCAGGCACCCCGATGCTTGAAGCGATTCGCACGCTGGGCCGGAATGGCGATTATCCTTGGCTCCTGTTCGAGATTTTCCACGCAAGGAACGTAACGGCCGCTTACAAAGAGCTGGAATGGGAATGATATTGCCCGATACTGGCGCGTGCTGCATCTGCACAATGATGGTTTTGCGCTATTTTGCCTAAAACTCGCCGCTCGGTAGAGAGGTTTTTCAAAAAAACTGCTGAGAAAACCCTAAGAGGATCTTGAAAGAATTATGAGGATCGGCAACCCTTCCTTTGGGTCAGGCAGTGATGTCACTCAACGACTAAGAGAATGTCGGCGGCCCTGGCAGCACTCGCTGTCGAACAAACACAAGCCGGAAAGCTTGACTTAGCTTCGCCGGCTTTTTGGGAAGGGCGCGCCTCGCCCGACCCGAGAAAAGCGGAGGAAACCATGAAGCGTATCGTTCTTGGCCTGTTGGCCAGTACGTTCATGTCCGGCGCAGCACTCGCCAACGACTCGGTACTATCGCTGCAGTCAAACCCGAATGACTGGGTCTTGCAGACCGGCGACTACGCCAATCAGCGCTATTCGCGGCTGAGCCAAATCAACAATGAGAATGTTGGCGACCTGCAAGTCGCGTGGACTTTCTCGACCGGCGTGCTGCGCGGCCATGAGGGCGGCCCCCTCGTGATCGGCGACATCATGTATGTCCACACCCCGTTCCCGAACACGGTCTATGCGCTCGATCTGAACGCAAATGGCCGGATCTTGTGGAAGTATGAGCCCAAGCAAGACCCGGACGTGATCCCGGTCATGTGCTGTGACACGGTCAATCGCGGCCCGGCCTATGCCAATGGCAAGCTGTTCCTCCACCAAGCCGATACCACCGTCGTGGCGCTCAACGCCAAGACTGGCAAGGTGATCTGGAGCGTCGTGAACGGCGATCCGTCGAAAGGCGAGACCAACACCGCCACCGTTCTGCCGGTGAAGGATAAGGTGATCGTTGGGATCTCGGGCGGCGAGTTCGGCGTGCAGGGCTCGGTCACAGCCTACAACATGGAGACCGGTGAGCAGGAATGGCGCGCCTATTCCGTGGGACCGGACGATCAGATCCTGGTCGACCCAGAGAAGACCACCGAGCTTGGTAAGCCAATCGGCGCCAACAGCTCGTTGAACACCTGGGAAGGTGATCAGTGGAAGATTGGCGGCGGCACCACTTGGGGCTGGTACTCGTATGACCCCGAAGCCGATCTCTTCTACTATGGCACAGGCAACCCCTCGACCTGGAACCCGGCCCAGCGGCCTGGCGACAACAAGTGGTCGATGACCATTTTCGCCCGCGACCCCGATGACGGGATGGCGAAATGGGTCTATCAGATGACCCCGCATGATGAGTGGGATTATGACGGCGTCAATGAAATGATCCTCTCGGATCAGGAAATTGACGGCGAGATGCGCAAGCTCCTCGTGCATTTCGACCGGAACGGTTTGGCCTACACGATGGATCGCATCACCGGCGAGCTGTTGGTTGCCGAGAAGTTCGACCCGGTCGTCAACTGGACCACCGGCGTCGATATGGATCCGGAGAGCGAGACCTATGGCCGTCCCGAGGTTGTAGCCCGCTATTCGACCCTGCAGAACGGCGAAGATGTCAACACGACCGAGATCTGCCCCGCGGCCCTTGGCACCAAGGATCAGCAGCCGGCCTCGTTCTCGCCGCAGACCGGTCTGCACTATGTGCCGACCAACCACGTCTGCATGGACTATGAGCCGTTCCGTGTCGCTTACACCGCAGGCCAGCCCTATGTCGGGGCCACGCTGTCGATGTATCCGGCGATGGACAGCCATGGCGGCATGGGCAACTTCATCGCCTGGGACGCCACCGAGGGTAAGATCAAATGGTCGCTGCCCGAGGAGTTCTCGGTCTGGTCGGGTGCTCTGGCCACTGCCGGTGACGTGGTGTTCTACGGCACGCTCGAGGGCTATCTGAAAGCGGTGGACGCCCATACCGGCGAGAAGCTCTATCAGTTCAAGACCCCGTCGGGCATCATCGGCAACGTGATGACCTACAGCCATCGCGGCAAGCAGTATGTCGCGGTCTATTCGGGCATCGGTGGCTGGGCCGGGATCGGTCTCGCGGCCGGTCTTGTGAACCCGAATGACGGTCTGGGCGCCGTGGGCGGCTATGCCGGGCTGAACAGCTATACCGCGCTTGGCGGGCAGCTGACGGTCTTTGCTATTCCGGACTGATCCGATCCGCCGGGCCTGGGCGATGCCCCTGGCCCGGTTTCGCCGCGCTCCGGTCTTGCCGGGGCGCGGTTTTCCGTTTTCTCATAAATTCAGGTTTCGCCGCGGGCGTACTCCCAGCCGATTGAGAAAACTCTTCAAACCTGTCAGAGGTGTAGGCCACAGAATGGCTCCGCTAAGGGCCGTCTCATACCGGTTGAACTGGAGGAAAACGGACATGAAGATGAACCGTCGGCGTTTTATCGTCTCGGGAACCCAATTGAGCCTGGCGTTCGGCGCGCTGGGCAGCTTCGCAGGCGCGCCTGGCTTGGCCGGCGCCTCGTCCGAGGTCACCTCACACAAGGTGCTGGCCCGAGGAGTGAAATTCGACCCTGTCTTTGTGTTCATCGAACCAGGCGATCAGATCGAATGGGAGAATATGGCCTCGCATAATGTCGAGACGATCGACGAGATGGTCCCCGAGGGCCAGCCCAAGATCAAGACCAAGCTGGGCGACAACTATTTCACCACTTTCGATACGGTCGGCATCATCGTCTATAAATGCACCCCGCATTGGGGCGCGCGGATGGGTGGCGTGATCACAGTTGGCACCCCGGATGATCCGGGCGGGATCCTTGATCGCTATCTGGCCTCGACCGAGGTCGTGAAGAAAAACCTGCCCGCCCGTGGCCTGATCAAAAAGGTCCGCAAGGAGATGGAAGAGCGGGGCATGGTCACGGCTTGATGTTCCGGGGAATGCACGCGGCGAAACATCTGCTCCGGGCCGGTCTGGCAGCGGCGGCGCTTGTCATGGGTGCAGCTCACGGGGCAGGTGCCGATACATCGGATCTGGTGTCGGACACGGCCTTCAGGGTCTGTGCCGATCCGGCCAATATGCCCTTCTCGAACAAGGCGGGCGAGGGGTTCGAGAACAAACTGGCCGAGCTTCTCGCAGCAAAACTCGAACGTCCGGTGCAATATACCTGGTTCCCACAGGCGATCGGTTTCGTGCGCCAGACCCTGCGGGCCAATCGCTGTGATGTGATCATGGGCTATGCCCAGGGCCACGAATTGGTGCTGAACACGAATCACTACTATGTCAGCGCCTATGCTCTGGTTACCCGGACCGATGGCGAACTGGGCGGGGTAGACCAGCTTTCAGACCCTCTGTTACAGGGCAAACGGCTGGGGGTGGTGGCAGGCTCACCACCCGCCACGCATATGGCGCGCTATGGCTTGATCGGTTTGGCGCGTCCCTATCCCCTCATGGTGGACAGCCGGCATGACAATACCCCGGCCAAGATGATCAAGGATCTGGTTGAGGGCGAAGTCGAGGGCGCGGTGATCTGGGGCCCGATCGGCGGCTATCTGGCCCAACAAGCGGGGGTCGACCTGTCTGTGACCCCTCTCCTGAAGGAGACTGGCGCGCCCCGGATGTTCTATCGCGTCACGCTTGGCGTGCGGCAGGGAGAGATCGTCTGGAAGCGCCAGCTCAACTCTCTTCTGCGCCGGAACAAGGCCGAGATCGACGCGATCCTGACCGAGTTCGGCGTGCCAATCGTCGATACGTTCGGTAAGGCAGCCAGCGAGTGAGGCAAAGGGTGCGAGCGGCGATCCTTCTCGGCGCCGCCCTTGCCCTGCCTGCCGGGGCGGATATGCCAGGCGAGGTCGAAGGCTATCGCATGGAGGCCTATCGCTCCGCGGTGCCGGAGACCCTCTCCGGTGCCACAGTGGTGGACGACGACGCGGCCTATGCGCTGTGGAAGGCCGGGCATGTGGTCTTCATCGATGTCCTCCCCCGAGCACCAAAGCCGAAGAATCTGCCCGAAGGTGCGATTTGGCGTGAGAAAAAACGGCTCTCGATCCCCGGCGCGATCTGGCTGCCCAATGTCGGGTACGGAGCCATCGCGGCCGAGACCGACACTTTTTTCCGCCACTATCTCGACAAGGCGGCGGAAGGCGACCCTGACCGGCCAGTTCTTTTCTTTTGTCTGGCTGAGTGCTGGATGTCCTGGAACGCCGCGAAACGCGCGATGGCGGAGTACGGTTTCACGAATGTCTTTTGGTATCCCGACGGAACCGATGGCTGGGACTTCGCGCATTATCCACTAGAGCAGGTGACCCGCGCCCCAGCCTTGGAGGAGTGAGCGTCACTCCATCGCGTCCAGGATCATTCGACCGAGCGCGAAGGCGCGTTTTTCAATGATCACAGGGCTCTCACACACATAGGTGAGAGATTTGTTCCGGTCCTGATAGATCCGGATATCCCAGAGGAGCTTGTCTTCTCGTTCCTCCAGCGCATCGAGCGCATCGAAATCGTCCTCGGCGGTGGCGGATTTTGCCTCGACCAGAGCCGCTTGCGCGACATCGATCTGCTCGGCCAAGCCCCTTTGCTGGGCGGCATAGCGCTCGATCCCGCCGATCAGGCGGCGGCGATCACGCTCGATCAGATCAAACACTCCGGCGAAGAGCAGAGGCAGATCGGCGCCCTGACCCGTGGCAAAATCGGAAATCCGGCTTTCGGCCTCCTCCATCGAGGTTCGTCTTGCGGCAAGGATTGGGGCCAAGGCCGCGATCTTCGGGTCAGCGCGCCAATCCGCACCATCCGCGGGCAGGGGGCCGGACCAGACCTGACCGATCGAAAGCTGGAGCACCTTGCGCTGCGCGCAGGGCCAGTTCGGATCGTTGAAGGCCTGCGCGCGTTCGGGCGTCAGCACCGGAAGAAGCATCAGAATTGCGGAGAATTTGCAGAAAATCGGCCGGATCATAACAGTTTCTTATCCTTACTTGGGAAGCTTCTGGTCTTGCGATGTTAACGAACACGCACCTATGCTGCGCCGCAACAAAACCGACTCAAGGGATGGAGACGAGTGTCGAGGCCGCTGACCGGCCGCATCTTTTGAGGAGCGTATCCCATGATGACCCTTGTGTTTGTCACCTGCCTGATCGGTGCGCCGACCGAGTGCAGGAAGAACGAAATGCCGATCTATGAGGAGATCTCGCCCATGGTGTGCCTGACCGGCGCCCAGGCGGAATTGGCACGTTGGCGCGAGACCCATCCCGGGTGGCGCATCGTGCAATGGCGCTGTGGAGCCGTGCCGGTGGTCAAGGTTGAGAACTGATCTCATCGCGGCCCTCCCTTGCGCCCGATGATGCCTTTCGAGGGATCATAGGCGAGAATCGCCGCTCCCATGAACAGTGTCGTGCCACCGATCAGAACGGCCAGCGCGAGCCAATTGACCTGGAGATAGAGCGCAAAGCGGACCAGTTCGACGCAATGGGTGAACGGGTTGAAGGCGGCGATATCGCGGAGCAGCGGCGACCCCTCGTTGAGCCGCCAAAGCGGGTAGAGCGCCGAGGATGCGAAGAACATCGGGAAGATGACGAAGTTCATCACCCCCGCGAAATTCTCCAACTGCCTGATGGCCGAGGAGAGAAACAGTCCGATCGCCCCCAGCAGAAACCCGCTGAGGATCAGTGCTGGCAGCACCGCGAGATAGCCTAGAACCGGCGGCTCCACCCCCCAAAGATAAGCAATCGCCAGGAAGGCATAGACCTGGAACAGTCCGACTACGACTGAGGCGACCAGTTTGCAGCTCAGCAGATACCAACGGGGGTAAGGGCTGATCAGCAGTGTACGCATTGCGCCGGTTTCACGGTCATAGACCATCGACAGGCTCGACTGCATTCCGTTGAAAAGCTGGATCATGGCGCAGAGCCCGGGCACCACGTAGTCCTCGTATTGCATATAGGTCGGGTAGGGCGGCTCGGGCGGCAGGCCCATCACCATGCGAAACCCCGCCGCGAAGATGAACAGCCAGACCAGGGGGCGCACCAGGGCGGAGAGAAACCGCTCCTTTTGCTGGATGAAACGCAGCCCTTCGCGCCAGACGATCCCCCAGGCGCAAGCAGTCCAACCGGTCATTCCTTCTTAGCTCCGGTCAGCGCGAGGAACGCCTCCGACAGGGTTTGCCCGTCTGCGACCTCCGCCGCTTTGCCAGAGGCAAGCACCTTGCCGAGATGGATCACCACCACATCGTCATCGGGCGCCACTTCGTCGATCAGATGGCTGGCCCAGAGCACGCCGACCCCTTGATCGGCGGCCATGGCATGGGTCTCGGCGACGATATCGC
>JBCDKL010000029.1:0-17339 GCA_038746695.1 Pseudomonadota bacterium
CTGTCCGCCGCCCAGGAGGCCAATCTGCTCCGCTGGGGGTATCCTTATCTTTTTGAGGAGTTCCGCTTTCACCTTACCCTCACAGGACCGCTCGATCCCACAATATGTGCGGCGACCGAGGCTGTGCTTGCCCCCGCGCTCGCCCAGATCCTTGCCGACCCGCTTCCGATCCGCGAGATCTGTCTGTTCGGCGAGGAGGACAGTCCAGAGCGTCGCTTCCATATCCTCACCCGCTTTGCGCTGAGCGGTTAAGGGTAGCCAGAAACTGCGCCACCCCGTCAGCCGGGGTTGTGTCATTGATGACCACGGCCGCCTCGGCAGGCATTGCCAGGTCCGCACGCGCCAGCCTGTCCGCGATCTCGTCTGCGCTCTCGCGGCCCCGTGCCGCCAGACGCGCGGCCAGCACTTCGGGCGAGGCTGTGATCGCGACCACCCCCATATCGGGATAGCGCTGACGAACCCCCGGCAGCGCCTTGCGCGAGCCGTTGAAGATCACCATCCGTCCCTCGTCCAAAGCGCGGTCGATCTCGACCGGGATGCCATAGTGGAGCCCATGCGCCTGCCAGGTGATCGCAAATCCGCCCTCGGCTTCTCGCTGCAGAAAGGCCGCTTCCGAAACCGCATCGAAATCCTCTGTCTCCGGCGCGCTCGGCCGGGTGATCGCGCGGCGGGCAAACAGCGCTGAGGGCAGGTATGGCCGGGCGGCTGAGAGGATCGTGTCTTTCCCAGCCCCCGATGGCCCAACAACTGCGATCAGCCGCCCAATCATTCAGGAAATCCCGTTCCGCGCGCCTGGTCCGAAAGTGGAGACATCGACCTCGCGATCGCAGACCGCTTGCCGCGCTGCTTGGTCGTGGAAGATCCCGAGAATTGCCGCACCGCGTGCCTTAGCCTCTTCGATAAGCCGCAGAACTTCGGTCCGATTGATCCCGTCCAGGCTCGCGGTCGGCTCATCCAGCAGCAGGGCAGGGTAGGGATGGGCGAAGCCGCGGGCGATGTTCACCCGCTGTTGCTCGCCGCCTGAGAAGGTCAAAGGCGAGAGCGCCCATAGCTTTTCTGGAATATTCAAGCGGCGGAGCAGATCCTGCGCCCGCGCCGCTGCGATCTCACGCGTGACGCCGACCCGCAGCAAAGGCTCTGCCACCACCTCAACGGCCGGCACCCGTGGAACCACCCGCAGGAACTGGCTGACATAGCCGAGCGTGGTGCGGCGCAGCTCCAAGATCTGGCGCGGCTCGGCAGCGGCGACATCCTGCCCGTCGACCAGGATCCGCCCCGAGTCGGCGAGGTAATTGCCATAGATCATCCGCAGCAGGGTTGATTTCCCAGCCCCGGAAACCCCGGTCAGCGCCACGCATTCGCCCGGTGCAACCGAGAGGCTGGCGCCGGCCATTACTGGGATTTCCGCCGCGCCCTGATGGTGCAACGTGAAGCTTTTCTCCAAGTTCTCGACCGCGATCATTTGGGTCTCCCAGCCTCTCTCGGATCCAAGTCTCCGGCGCCCCGGGCGAAGCGCTTGGCGCATATCGACCTCATACCTGCAGCACCGAACTGACAAGCAATTGCGAATAGGCATGTTGAGGATCGTCGAGCACTTGGTCCGTCAGCCCGGCTTCGACCACATGCCCATCCTTCATCACCATCAGACGGTCGGCCAAAAGCCTGACCACCGCCAGATCATGGGTCACGATCACGGCAGAGAGCCCCAGTTCGCGCACCAGTCCGCGCAGCAGATCCAAGAGCCGCGCCTGAACCGAGACATCCAATCCGCCGGTCGGCTCGTCCATGAAGACCAACCGTGGCCCGGTCACCAGATTGCGGGCGATCTGCAAGCGCTGCTGCATGCCGCCGGAGAAGGCCGAGGGGCGGTCGTCGATCCGGTCCGCCGCGATCTCGACCCGTCCGAGCCAGTCCAGCGCCGCGGACCGGATATTGCCGTAATGCCGGGCGCCGACCGCCATCAGACGCTCGCCCACATTCCCGCCAGCCGAGACACCCATGCGCAGTCCATCCCGTGGGTTCTGATGCACGAAGGCCCAATCGGTGCGCGAGAGCATCCGCCGCTCGGGCTCGGACATCTCCAGCGTATCGCGCGGTCCGTCCTGCCTGGTGTCGAAGATCACCTGACCTGCATCCGGCTCGAGTTGCCCGGCAAGGCAGTTGAGCAATGTCGATTTCCCGGAGCCGGACTCGCCGACAATCCCCATCACCTCACCGGGAAAGAGATCGAAGCCGATACCGGCACATCCGATCCGGCTGCCATAGGACTTCGAGAGCTCGCGCACTTGGAGCAGGGGAGCCGCCTCCATCGCCTCCTTTGCAACGGGTGAGGCAGGAGCGCTTGCTGCGGCCTCAGCATGCATCGGCTCGGTCCTCCGACGGGGCGCCCATCGGGCCAAGGAACCCTTCAGCGCGGCGTTTGCGGCAGTAATCCGTGTCGGAACAGACGAACATCCGCGTGCCCTGATCATCGGTGATCATCTCGTCGAGATAGCTGTCCTTCGCGCCACAAAGCGCACAGATCCCAGGGGCGCGAGTGCGCTCGAACGGGTGATCCTCGAAATCGAGGCTCACCACCTCTGTATGGGGCGGCAGGGCATAGATCCGCTGCTCGCGCCCCGCGCCAAAAAGCTGTAGGGCGGCCATCTCCATTTTCGGATTGTCGAATTTAGGGATCGGCGAGGGATCCATCACATAGCGGCTCTCGACCTTCACCGGATAGGCATAGGCGGTCGCGATATGGCCATGCCGGGCGATGTCTTCGTAGAGCTTCACATGCATGAGCCCATAATCCTCCAGCGCATGCATCTTGCGGGTCTCGGTCTCACGCGGTTCGAGAAAGCGCAGAGGTTCGGGTATCGGCACCTGATAGACCAGGATCTGGTTCTCGCTCAGCGGCTCTTCAGGGATTCGGTGTCGAGTTTGGATGATGGTTGCCTGCGAGGTCTCCTCGGTCACCGCCACATCCGCCGTCTTCTGAAAGAACTTTCGGATCGAGACCGCATTGGTCGTATCATCCGCCCCCTGATCGATGACCTTGAGCACATCGTCCGGCAGCAGGCACGAGGCCGTGACCTGCACTCCGCCGGTACCCCAGCCATAGGGCATCGGCATCTCGCGGCTGGCAAAGGGTACTTGGTAGCCCGGGATTGCCACGGCCTTGAGAAGGGCGCGGCGGATCATCCTTTTGGTCTGCTCATCGAGATAGGCGAAATTGTACTCAGACATGGCGGAGCAAGCCCTTTATCGGGACTCTTGCCACCGAAGTCCGGTCCAAACCAAGCAAAGCAAGACTTCCTCTGTCCGGACTCAAACCAAGTCTGCAAGGCGCAATCCTCGGCATCGACCGGCCCATGAGCGGGGTGCCGGGATCCTGGACAAGGCTCATTCGGCAGCCTCCTCTGTCGCCAACGCCTCGGCGCGTAGTTTTCGGACGAGTTCCAACTCGGATTGAAAATCGACGTAATGCGGGAGCTTGATGTGTTCGACGAAGCCAGTCGCTTGGATGTTGTCGCAGTGTGAGAGGACGAATTCCTGGTCCTGGGCCGGGGCGCCAGTGAAGTCTTCGCCCAGTTCCTCCCACCGCAAGGCCCGGTCGACCAGGGCCATCGAGATCGCCTTACGCTCGGATTGGCCCATCACAAGTCCATAACCCCGTGTGAATTGCGCCGGTTCGGATTTCGAGCCGGTGAACTGATTGACCGTCTCGCATTCGGTCAGGGTGATTTCGCCGATCTCGATGGAGAAGCCGAGTTCGGGGATCTCCATCTCGACGCTGACCATGCCGATGCGCAGCTCGCCCACAAAAGGGTGGTTTCGGCCATAGCCGCGCTGGGTCGAATAACCGAGGCCGAGCAGGAAGCCTTCGTCGCCCCGGGCCAGCGCTTGGAGGCGCAGAGCTCGCCCTGCGGGCAGTTCCAGCGGTTCGCGGGTCAGGTCCGGCGGTTGCCTTTCGTCCCGTGTCTCGTTCTGAATCAGACCATCCTGGGCCAGGAAATCGGTGATATGGGGCGTCTCGCCTGCCAGCGGATCCATCAAGGGGGCCTCGGGTGTACCGCCCTCAGCCAGCAGTTTGAAATCGAGCAGGCGGTGGGTGTAATCGAAGGTCGGGCCCAGGACCTGCCCGCCGGGCGCGTCCTTGAAAGTGGCCGAGATCCGCCTGATGCAGGCCATGTTCGCAGTCTCAACCGGGTGGGAATTGCCAAAGCGGGGCAGAGTGGTGCGATAGGCGCGGATTAAGAAGACAGCCTCGATCAGATCCCCACGGGCCTGTTTGACGGCGAGTGCGGCGAGATCCGGATCATAGAGCGAGCCTTCTGCCATCACCCGCGCCACAAGCAGGCCGAGTTGCTCGCGGATCTGGGCAATCGAGAGTTCCGCCACCGCCGGGTCGCCGCGGCGCAGTTCGGCCAGCCAGGCATGGGCGTTCTCGATCGCCCGTTCACCGCCTTTGACCGCAACATACATCAGCCTGCCTCCACCTGGGTGCTGCGGGGCAGAGCCGCGATGCGGTCTCCGGCAGTGAACAGGAAATCGACACCCAATGGGAAGCGCGCCCGGTTGGCCTGGAAGACCGCGAGATCGGGCAGGTTCAACCGGGCCTCCCCGGCGATGCCCGGACCCGTGAGACGGGCGCCTTTGGGGGCCAGATCGGTGCATTCGACGATCAGGGTGGCCGAACGATCAGGATATTCAGACGTTCCCACCCGAAAACGGGTGAGCGGCAGAAGAGCCTCCCAGGGGCCAAGAGCGAAGTCCGCTTCCTCGGTAGGAACGAGCGGGGCGCCGGTATGAAACGTAATCCAAGCGCGGACCTGATCAGTGTCGCAGGCGGCGGTCAGGTGGAGCTTCGTGCCGGGATCGCAGAGCGTCAGGAGTACGGCTCCAGCGGCGGGTGACAACGGTGCTGGCGGTTGGGCACAGGTGACCCTCCGGATCTGCCCGGGCCGGGCCATCGCATCCATGATGGCGCGGAAAGCCCGGGCCGCGTCGATTGGCGCATCGGCGAAACCGCCTTGCAAAGCCGTCGCCGGTGCTGCGTGAGGGGGTGCGGCCTGCATCAATCCTCTCCCCTGACCATTGTGAAGAAATCGACCTTGGTCGCTGCGGATTTGGCTGCGCGGCTGCGCGCTGCCTCGGCCATCTCGGAGGCCAATGGCGTGAGGATCTCCTCTGTCACCCGGCCGGCTTCGTCGGTTTGCAGCAGAGCGTCGCAGAGCGCGGCCCGTTCCGCCTTGGCTTTATCACGGCCCTGGACATAGCCATGGCCGACCGTGCCGCATGCGAGCTGGAGGCTGCAGCGGGTCACGGTGATCTCCCCCAGATTGAAGGCGCTGCCGTTGCCCCCCATGCGGCCCTGAACCATCACGCTCCCGATCTCGGGCTGGCGCAGCCATGTGAACTGATGCTTCAGTCCCGCCTGGCGCAATAATGCGGCAAAGCTCGCGGGTGGAGCCTTGGCCAGCAGGCCGATCCAGGCTTTGCGCGCCTCGGGACTTGCGTCGGGTCTTGTCATATCTACATATCTTCAAGTTGTCGAGTTCTTTATACAACTAGACAAAATTTAGCGGACCACGAGCGAACTGGCAAGAGCCCACACTGTGAAGTTTTGATGTCATGATCCGAACCCCGCTCTGGCGCGAGATCGAAGACCATCTGCGCGCGAACATCGCCGACGGCCATTACCGACCTGGAGACAAGCTGCCGACCGAGTCCGCTCTTTCGGCGCGGTTCGGCGTCAATCGCCACACGGTGCGCCGGGCGCTGGCATCCTTGCAGGATGCAGGGCTCACGCATTCGCGCCGGGGATCGGGGGTTTATGTCACGGCGAAACCGACTGAATACCGGCTGGGGCGGCGCACGCGCTTCAGCCAGAACCTCGCGCGGCTGGGGCAGAGTGCCGAGCGGAAGGTGCTGCGCCTCGAGACCCGCTTTGCCGAGGCGCGTGAGGCAAAACTCCTGGAATTGCCGCCCGATAGCCAGGTGCATGTCTTCGAAGGGATCGGGTTGTCCGATGAAACACCGTTGAGCCTCTTCTTCAGCGTGCTGCCTGCGACCGGGATGCCGGGTATGCTCGCGAGCCTCGAGGAGACCCGCTCGATCACCGAGGCGCTGCGCCGCGAAGGGGTGGAGGATTACATCCGGAGTTGGACGCAGATCACAGCCGAGGCTGCATCTGCGAGCCAGGCTGTCCATCTGCAATGCCGCGAAGGGGCGGCTTTGGTGGCGACGCAATCGTTGAACCGGGCGGTGACAGGCGCGCCAGTGGAGTTTGGTCAGACCTGGTTCGTGGGTGAGCGGATCCAATTGGTGATCGAGGCTGATTAGGCCCTGCGCAGCGAGCAAGTCGGCTCGAGGCGGCCCGGCTGGGCTCCAAGCATCGCTGCGCTCGCTTGCCCGCCCACCCGGGCCGTTCCTGTCTGGCCGGTCTAGCCGCCATGTTTTTCGAGAAACTCCTCTGCTTCGAGTTGGCGGAAATCATGTAAGGCGTCGCGGAGAGTTTGGTGGTCCCAGTCCCACCAGGCCAGCGCGATCATGCGCTGGGCGATCTCCTCCGGAAAACGGCGGCGGAGCGGGGTTGCGGGGATGCCGGTGACGATCGTGTAGGGGGCTACGTCTTTGGTGACCACCGCGCTGGCACCGATCACCGCGCCATCTCCAATGATCACATCGGGGCGGATGATTGCGCCATGGCCGAGCCAGGTATCATGGCCGATAGTGACACGGCGCGTCGCGCGGGCGGCAAAAAAGGCTTCGTCACGCTCGGCATCCTCCCAGTAATCGGCGGAGCGGTAGAGCATGTGATGCTGTGATGCGCGATGCATCGGATGATCGGTCGGGCCAATCCGCACGTAATTGGCGATGTTGACGAATTTGCCGATCTCGGCATTGGCGAAATCGCAAAATCGGGTGCAGTAGGAGTAGTCTCCCAGGGTTACGTTCAGGAGATGGCTGCCAGCGCCGATCTCGGTATAGCGACCGAGCTGCGATTTCTCGATCACACAATCGGGGTGGATCAGCGGATCCGTTCCGAGCTTGGTCATTGTTCTCTATCCCTGCGTCGTTTTGGGAATGATCCTGCCCTCTATCTTACCACATGGCGAGAGAGGCTTAGAGCGCGACGACCTCGTGGTTCTGACGACATTCCACCAAGGTGGAATCAGATCGGACGAGCTAGATCCGCACCATTGGGAGTCAGAGGCGGGCTGTCAGAAAGCGGGTTTGGTCTGCCGCCCGCGTTGCAGCAGAACGATCAGGCCGAGGAGCAGCAGCGCCGGGATGTAAAAGACTTCTTTGGGCAGACGCTCGACCGGGGCCATCACGGTTTTGATTACCACCGGGTCATCAGCATAGAAGTCGAAGACAGTACCGAGCGCCTCGTTCTTGGTCCCGAAGATAGGCTCCTCCAGCGTCGCTTCTGTATCGGGGGCGAGCACCAGACCCAGCTCTCCGAGCCGTTCCGCACCGTCCCTGGCATCATCCTCAAAGCTGGCGACCACCAAGGTCTCGATGATTTTGTCGGGATCGTTGAAATCAGGTCCCGCGACCGAGAGGCGGAGCTCATCCCCCGGTCCGACTGCGCCTGCCAGGGCCACGATCTCGGCCCCTGGCGCCTCGGCGAAAGGCGGCTGCACCTGGTCGAGCCAGTAGCCTGGCCGGAACAGCGTGAAGGCCACAAGCAGCAGGGCCGCCGTTTCGTAGATCCGGTTGCGGGTCAGGAAATAACCCTGGGTCGCGGCGGCGAACAGCATCATGGCGATGACCGCCACGACGAAAACAAAGACAGCTTTCAGCGGCGAGACATCGATCAGCAGAAGCTCGGTATTGAAGATGAAGAGGAAGGGCAGCAACGCCGTGCGAATGTCATAGGCAAAGCCCTGGATCCCTGTCTTGATCGGATCCCCACCCGAGATTGCTGCAGCCGCAAAGGCGGCCAGCCCAACGGGCGGCGTGTCATCCGCCAAGATCCCGAAATAGAAGACGAAGAGATGGGCGGCGACCAGGGGAACGACCAGGCCCGACTTCGCGCCCAGGATCACGATCACCGGGGCCATCAGCGAGCTGACCACGATGTAATTGGCTGTGGTCGGCAGGCCCATGCCGAGGATCAGGCTCATGAAGGCCACCAGCAGCAACAGGATCATCAGATTGCCACCAGAGACATATTCGACGAAATCGGCGATCACCTGATGCATGCCTGTCAGCGAAACCGTGCCGACAATGACCCCCGCAGCCCCGGTCGCCACCGCGATGCCGATCATGTTGCGGCTGCCAGCGATCATGCCTGCGATCCACTCGTTGAAGCCGCGCTGGATCGAACCTGCGAACCCCTCGCCCCGCATCAGTGCTTTCAGCGGGTGTTGGGTCACAGTGACCAGGATCATCGCAATGGTGGCCCAGAAGGCGGAGAGCGAGGGCGACAGACGCTCGACCACGATGCACCAGATCAGGATGACGATGGGCAGCAGATAGTAATATCCCGTCTTCGCCGTGTCCCCTGCATGGGGCAGTTCGGTGATCGGGCTGTCGGGCTTGTCGACCTCGAGATCCGGGCGGCGCGAGGCGACCCAGATCAGGTAGAGATAGGCGACTGCCGATCCCGCGCAGACGATGGAGAACGCGCTCTCGGGCGCGACGACTTTGATCCAGCCGATCCCGAAATACACGACGGCCCCCAGACCGACCATGAACAGGAAGCCGGTGAGGAAGCCGATCAGCTTCTGGCTCATGCTCAGCGCCAGAGATTTCGGGTGCTTGTCGAGGCCCTTGAGATCCAGCTTCAGCGCCTCGAGATGCACGATATAGACCAGCGCGATATAGCTGACCAGGGCGGGCACCAGGGCGTGGCGGATGATGTCTGTGTATTGTACGCCGGTGAACTCGGCGATCAGGAAGGCGGCGGCCCCCATGACGGGCGGTGTCAACTGGCCATTGGTCGAGGACGCCACCTCGACCGCCCCCGCTTTTTCCGGACTGAACCCGGTGCGCTTCATTAGCGGAATGGTGAAAGTGCCCGTTGTTACCGTGTTGGCGATGGAGGAGCCGGAATAGAGGCCGGACATCGCGCTCGCCACCACGGCAGCTTTGGCCGGCCCGCCGCGCAGATGGCCAAGAAGGGCGAAGGCGATCTTGATGAAATAGTTCCCCGCGCCCGCTTTCTCGAGGATCGATCCGAACATCACGAAGAGGAAGATCAGCGAGGCGGAGACGCCGAGAGCCACGCCGAATACACCCTCGTTCTGCATCCAATAATGCCACATCGCCTTGCCGGTGGAGGCGCCTTTCCACTGGATCGCCTCGGGCAGCCAGCGCGCGTCTCCGTGGAAGACGTAGAGGACGAAGACCGAGGCGACGATCAAGAGCGGCAAACCGAGCGAGCGGTAGACCGCGATGCCTAGGACCGCCATGCCAGTGATCGAGATGACCAGATCCATCGAGGTCGGCAGCCCCGCTCGGCTGGCGATCTCGTCGCGCAGGACGACCGTGTAGAGACAGACGACGATGCCGAGCCCGGCCAGAGCCCAATCGTACCAGGGGATCCGGTCTCTCGGCGCCGATTTGAGCAAGGGGAATGCCAGTGCCGCGAGAACCAGGCCAAAGGCCATATGGATCAGCCGCGCGTCGGAATTGGTGACGATGACACGCAGCCCGGTCGTCTCGGTGATCCAGAAGGGCAGGTTCGACGCGATGTAAAGCTGGAAGAACGCCCAGGCGAGACAGAGCCCGGGGATCAGCCCCTTCTGCCAGCCGATCGGATTGCGGGCCCCGGTGTCAACCGAGGCCACCATATCATCGA
Source organism: Pseudomonadota bacterium (assembly GCA_038746695.1). Taxonomy (GTDB): domain Bacteria; phylum Pseudomonadota; class Alphaproteobacteria; order Rhodobacterales; family Rhodobacteraceae; genus Thermohalobaculum. Next base: position 9,797 of record JBCDKL010000029.1, read on the forward strand.
CATCGGGTTCTTCAGCGGATTTACCGGTGGGTTTGACCGTCGCGTCGGTCATGGCGTCCTCACGAGATCGAGCTCTTTTTCGAGCGAATTGGCATAGGCGAAGATCGCCGGCGTTCCGCCGGTATGGATGAACAGCACATGCGCGCCCGTCGCCGCGGTGCCTGCCAGGTTCAGCGCCCCGGCCATGCATTTGCCTGAATAGACCGGGTCGAGCATCAGCGCCTCGGTCCGCGCCGCCAGGCGGATCGCGCGGGCGGTCGGGGCGTTCAGCAGGCCATAGCCGGGGGCGAGATAGCGGTCATTGACCACCACATCCTGGGGCGTGATCGGGTTCGGGATATCCAGGAGATCAGCGATTTCCTGACAGCGCGCCTCGATCCGCGGCTTCTGGGCCGCGGCCGGACGGCGCACGCAGTAGCCCGTGACCGGGATCCGGCTGCCGAGCGCGCGCAGACCGAAGAGAAACCCGCTATGGGTAGCTCCGCTGCCCGAGGGGATGGCGACATGGGCAATCTCGACCCCGACCGCTTGGATATCCGCCAGTACTTCGCGAGCGCAGTCGATATAGCCAAGTGCGCCGAGCGGCGGGTGTCCAGGTGCGAGATGGATCACATAGGGCTTGCTGCCTCGGGCGCGCAGACCGGCGGCGATCTCCTCGAGACGGCGATCGGCTCCGGCCTCGTCCTCGCCATGGGGATATGAATGCAGATGGGCGCCTAAAAGCCGCTCGACCAGAACATTGCCTGATTGGCGGTAGAGCGGGTCGTCCTTGGCCACCCGCTCTTCCTGCTGGATATGGCACTCCATGCCGAGCTTGGCGGCGAAGGCATTGGCGAGGCGGCAGAAATTGCTCTGCACCGCACCTGTGATCAGGATTGTGTCAGCGCCCTGATCCAGCGCCTCGCCGAAATAGTATTCGAGCTGCCGGGCCTTGTTGCCGCCGAAGGCAAGGCCCTGCATATCGTCGCGTTTGGCCCAGAGCGTGGCGCCGCTATTGGTTTTGGCCAGGCGACACAGCCGCTCGAAAGGAGTTGGGCCGGGGCAGAGCCCGGCCTTCGCAATCCTCTCGAAACGGCCCAGCACTCCCATGGGAACGCGGAGGAGCGGGCTTACATCCAGCCCCGCTCCTTGTAGTACTTCACTGCGCCCGGATGCAGCGGGGCGGAGAGCCCATCCCTGATCATCTCTTCCTCTTTGAGATTATTGAAGGCCGGATGGAGCGCCTTGAACTGATCGAAGTTCTCGAAGACGGCTTTGACCACCGTATAGACCACTTCGTCCGGAACTTTGGCGGAACTCACGAATGTGGCGCCCACGCCAAAGGTTTGGATATCGGGATTGTCGCCATACATGCCCGCCGGAATGGTAGCGGTCCGGTAGTAGGGATTGTCCGCGACCAGCTTCTCGATGGCCTCGCCGGTGGCGTTGACCAGAACTGCGTCACAGGTTGCGAGGCTTTCCTGGGTCAAGGCCGACGGATGGCCGACCAGCCAGAAATAAGCATCGATCTTGTTGTCGCAGACTGCCTGGCCGGTCTCGGCCGATTTCATCTCGGCGGCCAGTTTCAGATCGGACCGTTCCCAGCCAAGCGCGCCTTCCATCACCTCCCAGGTGCCGCGGGTGCCCGAGCCCGGGTTGCCGATATTGACCCGCTTGCCCTTGAGCTCGGTGACATTTGCGACACCGGCATCAGCGCGGGCGATGATGGTCACAGGCTCTGGGTGGACCGAGAAGACCGCGCGCAGATCCTCGAACTTGCCCTGATCCTCGAATTTCGAAGTGCCGTTGAAGGCGTGGTATTGCCAATCAGACTGGGCCACGCCGAATTCGAGCTCGCCCGCCTTGATCGTGTTGATGTTGTAGATCGACCCGCCGGTGGATTCGGCCGAGCAACGGATACCGTGCTCCTTACGGTCCTTGTTCACCAGGCGGCAGATCGCGCCACCGGTCGGATAGTAGACACCAGTGACCCCGCCTGTCCCGATCGAGATGAATTTTTGCTGGGCGGCGGCGGCACCGGCGGTCAGGCCGAGCACGGCAAGGCCGGCAATGAGGGTTTTCATGATGCGTATCCTTTTCCCTGACTTGCGGAGACTGGGCCTCCGTGGCTCCGCGGTTGTGCGGCTGAGGACAGCTAAAGCGACCCGGCGGGCAAGGTCAACAGCCCCCGGCATGACGCAGCCACCGCCCACCCCCGCCCACCCCCCAGTGGGCAGCGGCTCCGTCATGCCGGGGGCTTTTCAGAGGGTTTGGTCGAAGGTCGTGGCGAGTTTGTCGGTAATCTCGCCGATCTGGGCGTCGCTCATGATGAAAGGGGGCGCCAGCAGAACATGATCGCCGCGCCGTCCGTCGATTGTGCCACCCATCGGATAGCAGATCAGTCCAGCCTGGAAGGCAGCCTTCTTGACGGCTTTGTTGATGGAACGGGCGGGGTCAAATGGGGTTTTGCTGTCCCGGTCCTCGACGATCTCGAGCCCGCGGAACAATCCCCTGCCGCGGATGTCGCCGATATGGGGGTGCTGGCCGAACGCATCTCGAAGGGATGTGTCGAGCGCCTCGCCGAGCGGGGTCACGCGGGCGCCGGTCTCGCCGGTAAGTTTGCGGAGCACCGCAAGGGCGGCGGCGCAGGCGGTTGGGTGGGCGATATAGGTGTGGCCATGCTGAAAGAAGCCCGAACCTTGCTCGATCGCCTCGTAGATAGCCCCGGTGCAGAGTGTGGCGCCGATCGGCTGATATCCGGCGCCGAGGCCCTTGGCGATGCAGAGGATATCCGGGGCTATCCCGTCTTGCTCGCAGGCATAGAGCGTACCGGTGCGGCCCATCCCGCACATCACCTCGTCAAGGATCAGGAGCACGCCGTACTGGTCGCAGATCTCTCTGATCCGTTGGAAATAGCCCGGCACCGGCGGCACTGCGCCCAAGGTCGCGCCGACCACGGGTTCGGCCACGAAGGCCATGACGGTCTCAGGCCCGAGGCGGAGGATTTCAGCCTCCAGTTCATCGGCGATGCGCAGGCCAAAATCCTCGACGCTCTCGCCCTCTTCGCGTCCGCGATATTCGTAGCAAGGAGCGATATGGCTGGTCTCGACCAGGAGCGGGGCGAATTGTGCGCGCCGCCAGGCATTGCCGCCGGTGGCCAGAGTGCCGAGCGTGTTGCCGTGATAGCTCTGCTGCCGGGCGATGATGCGGTGGCGATCCGGCTTACCGGTCTCGACAAAATACTGCCGGGCGAGTTTGAGGGCCGCCTCGACCGCCTCGGACCCACCGGAGACGAAATAGACCCGGTCGAGATCCTCCGGCGCGTGGGCGATCAGGAGATCCGCCAATGCCTCTGCCGGTTCCGAGGTGAAAAAGCCTGTATGGGCGAAAGCGACCTGGTCGATCTGGTCTTTGATCGCTTGCGTCACGTCCGGGTCGGAATGGCCGAGGCAGGAGACCGCTGCGCCGCCCGATCCGTCGAAATAGCGCTTGCCGTCCCGATCGATCAGATAGCAGCCTTCGCCCCGCATAACCGTGGGATTATTGGCCTTGGTATGGCGTGGGAAGACATGCGAGTGGTCTGGGGGCATGGCGGGCTCTCTCTCTGATTGAGCCTTACTATCGCAAGAGCCGCACCACCTGTCTCGCCAAATTGTCCACGCGGCTTTGCCGTCCCGTCATGTCTGAGCTTCGGCCAGGGTGAAGCTCCGCCGTCCCATGGCCTTTTGCACCTCATAGATCGAGCCCTGGGTCGGGGCTTCGGGGAATGGCACCCGGATCGGGCAGGAAGTGACTCGCGGCTCCAGCGTCGAGCTGCCGCAGAGAAGGCGGGCGTCGAATTCCTCGATTGTCTCGAACTGATAGCGCGAGCCGGCGATCGGGAAGGCATCTGCCGCCATCAGCTCGAAGAAGATGATCCGCCGGTCGCGGGTCGACCGGTTGAGCGCCGAACCATGCACCGAGCGGACATGGTGGATCGATATCGACCCCGCCGGGCCCATCAGCGGCACCGAGTCGGCCATGTCCAGACCGCAAGCCTCAAGATCCATCGCTCCGGCGAAATACCCTTCGTGATGGTGGTCATAGACCGGGCCGAGATGGCTGCCGGGGAAGACACGCAAGGGGCCGTTTTCTTCCTGCATATCATCGATGATCAGACCGACCGCCAGAACGTCGTCGTTGGTATAGGGATAGAAGGCCCAGTCCTGATGCCACTCGACCGCAGCTCCGAACCCTGCTGATTTCATGTTGAGCTTGGAGGTCTGGAGCCGGATCGCCGGACCGATCAGGTCACGCACCGGGGCGAGGATATGGTCCGAGCGCATCAGATCGTCGATGATCTCGGACTGGCGGTTGGGTTCCTTCACGCGGCGAACCCTTGGTGTCTCGGGGCTGTGACTGTCTTCGAGATCGAGAAAATCGTCTGAGACGGTCATCCGGCTTGCCGGTTCGCAAAGTCTGGCGATTTCGGCGCGGACGCGGTCCATTTCGGCCTCGGGCACGCGGTTTGGCAGTATGAGATAGCCATTGGCCGCGTAGAATGCGATCTGATCGGGGTTGAGAGCTTCGGGCATGGGTTCCTCCGAGTTTTTTTGCAGCATGGCAGCGGCGCACGGGCAGACGCTCGCCTGTCGGCGACCCGATCCGACGGAAATGCGAGATGGTGGAAGGAGGTCTGTAGGCGTGCCGAAGGAACTGCCTTCGTATGGGGCAGGGCAGCTCGGTCTATTGAGGAGGGGTTATTCTGTCTTATTCAGCCGAGTGGATCAGCCGGTGAGGTCGGCGAGTTTTGCCTCGGCCTCCTGCGCGCGGGCCCAGTTCAGCGCATTGCGCTTGAGCGTTTCGACCAGCACGAGTTCCAATTCGGTGATCCGGGCTTGGGCATCGGCGAGTTGGAGTGCGAGATCAGCCTCTTCCTCGGTTGGGAGATCGTCGAACACACGTGGCGTTACGAAGTCGGGCACATCGTCTTCGCGCTCGGCTGAGGCGCGGGCCGCCCGGTACTCGTCCAGCTTAACGATGCTCATGTGGATTCCTCACCATTCTTTGCCCCGCGCCAGAAGAAGGTGAAAAGCTTAATGACAGGTAAATTGTTACAAATGTGATCTACCTTGACCTGCCGAGCGTAGTGAGGCGAGACCTTAGAGAGATCGAGCAGGGCCATGACCACGACATCTTCCGGGGGCCCCACGCTCCTTTGGCTGCGCCGCGATTTGCGCCTAGGCGATCATCCCGGTTGGGAGGCGGCGCTGCGCCACGGCCCGGTTCTGCCCGTGTTTATCCGTGATCCGCTGTTCGATAAGATGACCGGGGCGGCTGCGATGTGGCGGATTGGCGGATCATTGGCGGATCTCGATACGCAACTCCGTGCTAAGGGATCGCGGCTGACGCTGCGCCAGGGCCCGGCACTGGAGGCTCTGCGCGCGCTGATTGCCGAGACCGGCGCACGGCGGGTGGTCTGGTCCCGGGCCTATGACAGCCGCTCGATTGCACGGGATACCGAGATCAAGGCGGCGCTGAAGTCGGACGGGGTCGAAGTCGTCTCGGTCAACGCGCATCTGCTGTTCGAGCCCTGGACGGTCGAGACCAAGACCGGCGGGATCTATCGCGTCTATACCCCGTTTTGGAGATCGGTGCAGAGTCGCGACGTCCCCGAGCTGCTGCCCGCGCCGACCGATCTGGCTGCGCCCGAGACCTGGCCCGAAAGCGATGATTTGGCAGATTGGGATCTTGGCGCTGCGATGCATCGGGGTGCACCAGTGCTCGCCCGGCATGCGAAGATCGGCGAAGCGTCGGCGCATGCCCGGCTGGAGGCTTTTCTGGAGGGCGGCATCGATCGCTACCAAAGCCGGCGGGATTTCCTGGGCGAGGCGGCAACCTCGCGGCTTTCCGAGAACCTGACCTATGGCGAGATCTCGGCCCGCACGCTTTGGTTTGCGGGCCATGCCGCGTTGCAACGGGGGGCGCCCGAGGCCGAACATTTCCTGAAGGAGGTGGTGTGGCGCGAGTTCGCCTATCATCTGCTCTACCACACGCCCGAGATCGAAACCCGCAACTGGCGCACCGAATGGGACCGGTTTCCCTGGCAGGGTGAAAACCCGGACGCAGAGCGTTGGAAGCGCGGGATTAGTGGCATTGAAGTGATCGACGCTGCGATGCGCGAGCTCTATGTTACCGGTTACATGCACAACCGTTCGAGAATGTTGACAGCTAGCTTCCTCACCAAGCACCTGATGACCGATTGGCGCATCGGCGAAGCGTGGTTCCGCGACTGCCTGATTGATTGGGACGTGGCGTCGAATGTGATGGGCTGGCAGTGGGCAGCAGGCTCTGGCCCGGATGCGACACCCTATTTCCGGGTCTTCAATCCGGAGACCCAAGCCGAGAAGTTCGACAAGCACCGCGACTACCGCGATCGTTGGCTCGCCGAGGGGCGGCGGAACCCGCATCAGGACGCGCTGAGTTACTTCGAAGCGGTACCGAAATCCTGGGGGCTTGGGCCCGATCAACCCTACCCGGCACCGGTGATCGGCTTGGCCGAAGGTCGGCAACGAGCGCTCGACGCCTACGCCAATCGCGAGAAGGTGGCATGAAGGTCGCTGTCATCGGGGCTGGTATCTCGGGCATGGGCTGCGCGCTGGCTCTGGCCGAGACCCATGATGTGACCTTGTTCGAAGCCGAAAGGGTCGGCGGCCATGCCAACACGGTCGAAGCCCGGTTCGGCGATCGCGTGGTGCCGGTCGATACTGGGTTCATTGTCTATAACTACCGGAATTATCCTAATCTGACCGCGCTGTTCGAGCATCTCGACGTACCGACCAAATGGTCCGACATGTCCTTTGGCTTCTCGATGGGCGGCGGTGCGTTCGAATATGCTTGCGACAATCTCGATAAGCTGTTCGCCCAGCGCTGGCGGGCGCTGGATCCGCGTCATGTGACCATGCTGCGCCACGTGCTCCGGTTCATGAAAACTGCCCCTGGACAATTGGAAAGCGGGGCGCTGAACGGCCTCAGCCTGCACGACTACATCGCGCGCGAGGGTTTTGGCCCCTGGTTCCGCGATCGGTTTCTGGTGCCGATGGGTGGGGCGATCTGGTCGACGCCACTGTCGGATATCATGGATTTTCCCGCTGCAAATTTCGTGCGTTTCTTCGTCAATCACGACCTGATGACTGGCCTTGCAGATGCACAGAAATGGCGCACGGTCGATGGTGGTTCACGCGAATATGTGAGCCGTGTGCAGGCCCGTCTCGGTGAGCGGATCGTGCTCCGCCGCGCGGTCGAGGTCGCGCCGGGCCGGGTTCGGTTCGACGAGGGCGAGGAGCGTTTTGACCAGATCGTCCTCGCCTGCCATGCCCCTCAGGCCCTGGCCCTGATGCGTTCTGCCGATCAGCATCAACGCACAGTCCTCTCGGCCTTCCGGACATCGCAGAACCGGGCGGTTCTGCATTCCGACGCATCGCTGATGCCGAAACGGCGCAAGGTCTGGTCCTCGTGGTCGGTGCTAGACACTGGCGATCCAGCACAGCCCGCACAGCTCAGTTATTGGATGAACCGGTTGCAA
>JBCDKL010000030.1:0-17066 GCA_038746695.1 Pseudomonadota bacterium
GATCGGGGGCGATGCGAAAGGTCATGCTGCCTCCAAACGCCCGGTGCGCAAGAAGGCGATGGTCATTGCAATAGCCCTCGGCGAGATGGTCAGAAACGAGTGCAGAACATGGACCCGGCCCCGATGCTCCGCGCCGGACCACGCGGAACGCAGCGTGACGATCCCATCATTGGGGCGTTGAAATCCGGCCGAGAGGAACGGCCAGCGCGCTGTCCCGGCGATGGCGGCTATCCAGGACGACCGGGTGCTCGGGGCGGGATGCCGGTTCAGCTCGGCGATGGTTGGGCCGCAGAGCTTGCGCACTGGCCACAGCCAGCCCAGCCGTTCGATCATCGGGGATCCGAGGTTAGGCGCCCCCAATTGCACCACGCGATCGATCCAAAGACCGCGCGGGTCGCGCAGGATCGCCGCCGCGATCAAACCCCTCAGGGAATGGCCGACCAAGGAAAGCGGGCGGTGCGGCAGCCCGGCCAGCCGGTCGCGGACGAATGCCTCGGCCTCAGCGATGGTCTGCCGGGTCGAGGGATAGCCGATGCTGTGGACCGCGAAACCGGCATGGCGGATCCGGCGCGCGAGCAGCCACATCGAGGCCGGGCTGCGCCCCAATCCGTGCAGCAGCGCGACATCCGGCATGCCGTCGTTGGTCTTATGGGTCATAGTCCTCACAAAGCTCTCCGGCCCGCCTGGGTCAAGACCCGGGGCGTTCGGTGACCTGGGATTCGTGGCTCAGACACCGAGTGTCGCGGATATGGCTCGCTGCCACGCCGCGGTTTTCGCGGTTCGGGTGGCCGCGTCCATCGCCGGTTCGAAACGCCGCTCCAGCGCCCAGCTTTCGGCGAAAGCGTCCGGCCCGGGATAGATACCGGCGCGCATGCCGGCCAACCAGGCAGCACCCGTCGCCGTAGTCTCAAGGATCTGAGGCCGATCGACCGGGGCGTCAAGGATGTCGGCCAGGAACTGCATGGTCCAGTCCGAGGCGCTCATCCCGCCATCGACCCGGAGCACGGCAGCTCCTGATCCGTTCCAATCCGCGCGCATGGCCTGCATCAGATCGAGGGTCTGGAGCCCTACGCTTTCCAGTGCCGCTCGGGACAGTTCCGCCGGACCGGAGTTGCGGGTCAGACCGTAGATTGCGCCCCGGCAATCGGCATTCCAATAAGGCGCGCCGAGACCGGTGAAAGCCGGAACGATGACCAGGGTCTGGGCGGGGTCCGCAGCCTCGGCCAGGGCTTGGGTCTCGGGGGCGGCCTCGATGATCCGCAATCCATCCCGCAACCATTGCACCACAGCCCCGGCGACGAAGATCGAGCCTTCCAGCGCATAGGTCACCTTTCCATCCAATTGATAGGCGATGGTGGTCAAAAGCCGGTTCGAGGAAGCCACCGGAACCTCCCCTGTGTTCATCAGCGCGAAACAGCCGGTGCCATAGGTCGACTTCATCATCCCAGGCTGAAAGCACGCTTGGCCGACAGTGGCGGCCTGCTGATCGCCCGCGACGCCGAGGATCGGAATGGCCCGGCCCAACAGGCTTGGAACGGTCTCTCCGAAATCGGCCGCGCTGTCTTTGACCTCGGGCAACATCTCCTGGGGGATGTCGAGCAGAGCGCAGATCTCGGCACTCCACTGACCGCGATGGATGTCGTAGAGCAGCGTTCGGGCGGCATTGGTTGCGTCGGTTGCATGCATTTGGCCGCCGGTCAGGCGCCAGATCAGCCAGGTATCGACCGTGCCGAACAACAGCTCTCCCCGCCTGGCGCGTGCCCGACCGGCATCGATCTGGTCCAAGATCCAAGCGAGTTTGGTGCCCGAGAAGTATGGATCAAGCAGCAAGCCGGTCGTGCCGCGGATCAGATCCTCATGGCCTTCTGCGCGCAGTGATGCGCAGTGATCTGCTGTGCGCCTATCCTGCCAGACAATGGCGTTATGGACGGGGCGGCCGGTGGCGCGCTCCCAGACCAGGGTGGTTTCGCGCTGGTTGGTGATGCCGATTGCTGCGATCGACGCCGCGTCGACCCCTGCCTTGGCGATGGCTTCGCGACAAGTGGCCAATGTGCTTGTCCAGAGATCCTCCGCGTCATGCTCGACCCAGCCTGAGGCGGGGTAATGTTGGGTGAATTCCTGCTGCGCGACGGCAGTCACCTGCATCTGAGCATCGAACAGGATTGCCCGGCTCGAAGTAGTGCCCTGGTCGATGGCGAGGATATGGGTCATGGCGCGCCTCCCTTCTTTTGTGAGGCATTCGGCGCGGCAGCGGCGGACCTGTCAATGGGGCAGCCTTCCCGGCCTGCCCGATAGTTGAACGACTCGGCGCTTTAGCTTCGGGCGAGCACCGATTATCCAACCCCTCCGTCATGAGGTCGCTTTGGAGTGGTTCGCGATCTTGCGCGCTACTCCGCAGCAGATGCCGCGGTAGCACCGCTTCTCCGCGCGGACATCCAGGCATCGAGCACTGCGGTCTCTTCGGCGCTGAGGCGCAGACCGAGTTTGGTGCGGCGCCAGAGGATGTCCTCGGCGGTTCTGGCGAATTCGTGGTCCATCAGCCAGGCCGTCTCGCGGGCCGTCAGGCTGGCGCCGAAGCTTGGGCCGAGATCTTCCGTGCTCTCACAGCCTGCCAGCATTTCCGCCGCCTGCGAGCCATAGGCGCGGATCAAACGCAATGCCCAGCGGCGGGTTAGAAACGGGTGCGCAGCACTCAGAGCCACCACCAGATCCTCGACGCCATCCACCGGGAAATCGCCGCCGGGCAGCTGAGCGCCTGCGGTCCAGGCCGGGTGGGCGGAGGGGAAGAACGGCACGATCTTCTCAAGCGCATGTTCGGCCAGTTTGCGATAGGTGGTAATCTTGCCGCCGAAGACATTCAACATCGGCGCTCCGCCGTTCTGGTCCAAGTTGAGCACATAATCGCGGGTTGCTGCGGTCGCCGACTTCGCGCCATCGTCATAGAGCGGGCGCAATCCGGCATAGGTCCACACGATATCCTCCACCGTCACGGCCCGTTCGAAATAGCGAGAGGCGAAGGCCAGCAGATAATCGCGCTCTTCCTCGGTGCACTGTACCTCCGCCCCTGGATCCGTGTGTTCGGCATCGGTGGTGCCAATCAGTGTAAAATCGGTCTCGTAGGGGATCGCAAAAATGATCCGGCCGTCCTCGCCCTGAAAGAAATAAGCCTTTTCGTGATCGAAGAGTTTGCGGGTCACGATATGGCTGCCGCGGACCAGGCGCACCTTTGCAGGGCTGTTGACCCTGGCCTTGCTGCGGATCACGTCCTCGACCCAGGGGCCGCCGGCATTGACGAGCATTCGGGCCCGGCGGGTCATTTGAGCGCCGGTTTCCTGATCTTCCAGTATCAGACGCCAATGGTCCTTATCGCGTTCGGCCCTGATAAGTTTGGTGCGGGTCAGGATCTCCGCCCCCCGCTCGGCTGCGTCGCGGGCATTGAGTGCGACCAGGCGACTGTCTTCGACCCAGCAATCCGAGTATTCGAACGCTCGGAGGAAGCGTTCCTGTAGGGGCACGCCCGCAGGATCGCGGGTCAGGTCCAGGCTGCTGGTGCCGGGCAGGATCTTTCGCCCACCGAGAGTGTCGTAAAGAAAGAGCCCAAGCCGGATCAGCCAAGCGGGCCTGCGCCCCTTCATCCAGGGCATAAAGGTCGAGAGCAGCCGCCCCGTAGGTGTATCTCCCTCGAAGCGCATATCCCGATGATAGGGCAGTACGAAGCGCATCGGCCAGGCGATATGCGGCATGGCGCCGAGTAAGACCTCGCGCTCGATCAGCGATTCGCGCACCAGGCGGAACTCGAAGAACTCAAGATAACGCAGCCCGCCATGGAACAATTTGGTCGAGGAGGACGAGGTCGCCTGAGCGAGATCCGCCATTTCGGCCAAAGTCACGCTGAGACCGCGCCCAGCCGCGTCACGGGCGATGCCGCAGCCATTGATCCCGCCGCCGACCACGAAAAGGTCGGAGATCGCTCCCTCGGTATTCGCACCATCCGTCATGTGCGCAAGCATAGGGCGAAGGCGCCCATCCTCCCACCCATTTCCGCCGTTTTCAGCCTTGCTAGGTCTGACCCGTGACGGAAGGGCGCAGATCGGCGGGGGAGGCGGGGCATCGCGTGAGGTGCTAAGAGGCGCCCGCCGGGGGGCATCGAGCGAGGGGTCACGAGATGGCAGTCGAAACCATTCCAACCGAGGCAATCGCTGGGCAGAAGCCGGGCACGTCTGGTCTGCGCGCCAAAACCGCTGTGTTCCGCCAGCCGGGCTATCTGGAGAATTTCGTGCAATCGGTGTTCGATGTGATCGATGCCCAAGGCAAGACCTTGGTGCTTGGCGGTGACGGGCGGTTCTTCAATCGCGAGGCCATTGCGATCATCTTGCGCATGTCGGCGGCCAATGGAGCCGCTCGGGTGATCGTTGGCCGTGGTGGGATCCTCTCGACCCCCGCCGTGTCCGCCGTGATCCGGGCGCGGGGCACAGATGGCGGGTTGATCCTCTCAGCCAGCCATAACCCCGGCGGGCCCGAGGCGGATTTTGGGATCAAGTACAACATCTCGAACGGCGGTCCGGCGCCTGAGCGGGTGACCGGAGCCATCCATGAAGCGACTGCCAAAATTTCTCAGTATCGCATCATGTCTGAGGAAGCGCCTGCGATCGATACAATCGGAGAAGTGCCGCTGGCCGGCATGGCGGTCGAGGTGATCGACCCGGTCGAGACCTATGCAGCGCTTATGCAGACTCTGTTCGATTTCGACGCGATCCGGGCGCTGTTCGCGAGCGGATTCCGGATGCGCTTCGACGCAATGCATGCGGTGACCGGGCCCTATGCCAGGCATCTTCTCGAGGAAGCGCTCGGTGCGCCAATGGGGTCGGTGGTCAGGGCCGAACCACGCGAGGATTTCGGCGGTCTCCATCCCGATCCGAACCCGGTCCATGCCCATGAGCTGATGACGCTGATGCTGGGTCCCGATGCACCGGATTTCGGCGCCGCCTCGGACGGCGATGGTGACCGGAACATGATCGTCGGCCGCGGCTGTTTCGTGACGCCATCGGACAGTCTGGCAATTCTTGCCGCAAATGCACATCTGGCGCCCGGCTATAGCAAGGGTCTGTCGGGTATCGCCTGGTCGATGCCGACCTCGCGCGCGGCCTCGCGGGTGGCTGCTGCGCTGGGCGTCGAGGGGCACGAGACGCCGACCGGGTGGAAGTTCTTCGGCTCGCTCTTGGATGCGGATCGGGTGACCCTTTGCGGCGAGGAAAGCGCTGGCACCGGCTCGACCCATCTGCGAGAGAAAGACGGGCTCTGGGCCGTGCTCCTCTGGCTCAACATCCTCGCGGAACGGCGCCTCTCGGTCGCTGAGATAATGACCGATCATTGGGCAAGGTTCGGTCGTGACTACTACATGCGCCATGATTACGAGGGTCTGGAGACATCGGTGGCTGAGGCTTTGATGGCGGATCTGACCGCGCGACTGCCCGACCTGCCTGGCCAAAGCGCGGGCGGCCTGACCGTCGCCGAGGCTGATAGGTTCGACTATACCGATCCCGTCACGGGTGACGTCGCGATGGCACAGGGCCTGCGCATCGGATTTGCCGAGGGTGCGCGTGGCGTGCTGCGGCTCTCTGGCACCGGCACGTCCGGGGCGACGCTGCGCGTCTATCTCGAGGCTTTCGAAACGCAGAGATTGGATTGCGACGCCGCTGAGATCCTATCGCCGGTGGCTGCGGCGATGGATGCGCTGGCAGGTACTTCGGCCCGCACTGGTCGTCGTCGCCCGGATATGATCACCTGAACGCGTACTGCGCTAGTCACGCCGGGCGGCCCCTAGTCCGAGATCGGCAGCGCAAGCAAATCGACGACGATCTTGGTCTTGGGATCGCTAAACCCGAGGACCGGCACACCGGTCGATGCAGGACCCGGTTTCGTGTAGCAGCGGTTCCGCACAGCCATATTCTCATGCAGATCGGCGGCGCTGGCATCGCCAACGTAATGTGTCGTCGATTTAACAACACTCTGGAAATCCATGTTCATCCCGGCGAGCGCCCGCGACAAAACTGACATCAGTTGCTCAGTCTGATCGACGAGAGCACCATCAGCGCCGCCCGACTTGGCTTGTAACCATGCAAAAGGACCGGCGCGGCGAACCATGAGATCGACATCGCCATGCCGGGTGACCTGCGGCATACAGGTTTCGCTTGGCGTATCAAAAAGTGTGAGCAAGCCGCTGATAATACGATTCTTCACACCTTTAAGAACAAGGCTATCAGCGACATAGAGGGACCGGTTCTGCGCCAGGAGTTCTGATGCCGCGCGGGCCTCCGCTGACGGCGCCAGCCATTGCTCCGACAAGAGATGTCCATGGGTCGGCAGGATGGCTTCTAGATCCCGCAATGCCCCGGGCAGCGCCTCGATCGGGGCCTCGACACGCATCCAAGTCATCCCTGCGGCCGTGACGGTCTCGACGCAGAGACCGCCGGAGATCTGCTTCTGGGTGTCGACCGTTCCCTCGGCACAGAACATATCGACCTCCAGCATCACACCATCATAGTAGAAATGCGGCACCGGGATCGGGTCCAACAGAACCTGCCCCCCGAACCTTGTCCGGAATAGCGACAGCATCAGGTCGAGGGCGGACGGATTGGTCGGGGCCACATAGAGATAGAGCCGCCGCAGCGCCGATGGGGAAAGGCGCGCACGCGAAAGGAGCTCTTCGATGTAAGAACAGACGCAATCGCTCTGTGCTTCTAGGTCAAAGGGTGCGATCACCGACGAATTTCGATCCATTGCTAGTTGGCCGCAGCTCCAGGCGAAGGCGCCATCCCTGACGAGGAACGAGTAGGGGACATCGATCTTCATCTCCCAAAGCGCTTCGAAGGGGACAAAGCTCCTGGCCATCGATCATGCCTCCCGGAAAAAGCGGTCAGACCTTTCTGCAGGTGCCGGGACACCGGCACTGTACGTCACGACACGGGCGATGACCTGATTGCTACCAACCAAGAGCCTGTCCAGAAACCACTCCAATCGCGCGACCGGCGAATGAATAAGCCGCCTCGTGCTCGAAAGGAACTTTACCTCGTTGACCGTGGTGCGGAACGGGTGCGTGATGTCACGAAGACTGATTGGTGTCACCCGATCCCTCTCGGGATCGTCAAACAGATCGAAGGTCACCGAGCGGCCCGACACGAACGTCTTGCGCTCGAAGGATCGGGCAAGCATCTCCACGGAGGTGCTGAGAGTGGGCATCGACAGCGAGATACTGTCTGCATCGACATCCAAAAGCCTGTCGAAACCGTGGGTTAACAAACCCAATATCAATTTCGGTCGGTGGCCAGCCCGCGAGACTTGAGCATTGCAGTGGCAGGTATCGTTCGCACGAAACCTGGCATCATATTTTCGATCTCGGCGGAAAGCGTCACGCGGTGAAGTATGGGAGATATGCCAGGGTAGACAAGTAGGCGGGTCTCAGGTGGAACAGGAAAATAGATGCTGCTCAGCCTCGATGCGCTGAATAATAGGCTAGCCCATCTAAAGCCCGGCACAGTGCCGCTCTGTCATCTTCCACCTCGCCGACGAGATCCAGAAGCGCCCGGCGGACCGCGGCGGGATCCGCGCCGATGGCTTTTAATGGCTCGAGCGTCCCGCCTTTTATCAACCGTCGAATAAGTGTCGGCATTGCGATCTGACCAGACGCTAACAGTTCGCGCGCCGCGGTCTGTCTGACGAAGCTCGACGGGTCGTCTAGGGCGCTTTGGCCAAGATCGGGCATCGCCGGGATCAGGGCCGAAAGCGCTTGAGCACGGATATTCGGATTGGGGTCGGTCACGTAGTCCACAAGCCACGCGCGGGTGCTTGGCATGTCTGCGCAGGCTTCGACTGCGGCGAGCTTGATTGCTAGATCGGGGGAGACCAGGAGCGGCTTCACCGTCTCGGCAATCGTCGTTTCCGCCAACAGACCCCGGCGCCTTATCGCCCGAAGGGCCGCTGCGGTGATTTCGACCAGTGCTCCATCCAGGGCCGCGATGACTGCCTGATCGATTTTCTCGTCCTTGGTCTCGGGCAAAACATTTAACGCGCTGATCCGCAAATCGGTGCCATGGTTCTCGCATCCTGTGACAGCAACCCGCCGTCGATGGCGCGGGCGGATCGCCCCTTTATCCGCTTCTCGCGTGACTGCCGGGTCTTGCAGCGCGTCGAGTGTCGATCTTGGGAAAGCAACCGGGATCACGTTGTCCGCCCCCTGCTTTTCATCGAGTTCGGGCCCTTGGATGATCTCGCCCTCCGGCGTGATGCTGATCCGGCCTGGCGTTACTGGGTCGCCTTTGGGTGCCGCAAGATCCGGCTCGGAGGTCGATTTCTCCGCCGCTGCGGCTTCGGGCGTGACTTCGCCGGCTATGACAGTGGCGAGCAATGTCGCGGTCAGGACCCTGATCCCGGCGCTATGATGCGAGAGAAGCTGCGCCAGGGACGTGAGGGCAGCGAGGCGGATCTGCCGCTCCGGCGCTTCCAGGAGCGTCGGCAGGGGCGCCAGGTTCTCCGCGTCGAACGCGTCAGTGCCCGGGATGAGCGCGATTGCTGCGATCCTATCGGTGAGATCTTGGGTTTTCCCCTGCGCGATCCTGCCGAGCAGCGGGGCCGCGCGCCCGGGCGACAGCCGCGCGAGAAGCTTGATCGCGGGGCGGAGCAGAACTCCCGAGCCACGGCTCGCCCAGGCTTCGAGATTGGCGGTCAGATCGGGCAGCCCGGCTGTGATCGGGCCGCTCAAGAGCAGTTCGAGGGCGGTGCCGACGACGCGCTCGCTGGGATCGCCGAGCGCCTTGGCGATCAGATCGGGCCGGGATTCGCCATGCGTTCTTAGGGCCGCCGAACGGACCTCAACCGCTGGATCCTCCAAGACCAACCGCTCGATATCGGGGCTGTCGGGCGGCAGGGCCGAAAGGCCGATCAAGCGAATCTGCTCATTATCCTCCCGGACCAAAGCCTCGGCCATGGGTTCCAGCGTGCCTGGCGCCGCTTTTCCTAAGGCCTGCAAAGCCCGGGCGGAGGTTTTCGGCGAGGTATCTCGGGCCAGCGCAAGTAACGCGGTCAAACCTTCGGTCCCCATCCCGGCCAAGGCTGCGAAGACCGGCCCATCGAGATCCTGGCCAAACTCGTCCTGGCGGGCGGCGAGGAAGACCGGGATCGCCTCGACCACTTGCATAGCTCCGAGCGCTTCGATCGCCGCGAGCTGGATGTCGAGCCAGTCGTCCCAGACGCTTTCGGTATCGTCCCAGGTGATCTCGTCCTCAGCACGATCCGAGACGAGGCGCAGCACGAGCTCACGCGCCTCGTCCCCTCCGAGACGGGCCAACACCTGGATGGCAGCGGTTTTCACCTCGGCGACCGGGTCACCGCGCAACGATGACAGTATTGCCGCTCGCTCACGCGGGGTGGCGCAGCCGGTGAGGGCAGCCATGGCGTCGGCCCGCACGTCCGGATCCTCATCCAGCAAAGCGGCGGCAAGCGCCCCGGCTGCCTCGGGCATATCGAAACTGCCGAGCGCCCGGGCCGCGGCTGCACGGATTACGGGGTCGCCACCTCGCAGATGCCTGGTGACGAGCGACAGGGCATGGTGATCTCTCTCTCCCATACCTGCGGCCTCGGCAAGCATCGCCATGGCCGCTCAGGCGATGTCGCGACGGGCGAAGGACATTGAGCGGAAGCTGTGCTTGTAGGGGCTCTCGCCTAGACGCTGCACCTGACCCACGCCCATCTTGTAGTTGTAGTTGCCGCTGATCCAATCGACGACCCGCCCGGAAAGCGCGTTCGCGGGCTGTGAAGTGTGGAGGAAATCCATATACCCCACGCCCTTCTTCACTGCCGGGGTCACGATAACGACGGCGGTGATCGAGGCGCGCGTCAGTTCGATATGACCGTTCCGCAACAGGCTGGCGAAGTCGAAATCGTCGCCCTCGATTCCGATGATCGTGTCCTTCTGCACCGGAATCCGGTCGGAGAAGAGCAGCGCATAATCGCCGCTCTCGACCCCGAAAGCCGCGGCGTCTTCCGGGTGCAGCTCGATCCAGTTCTCGGGCCAGCGCTGCACGATATAGGGCCGGCGGCGGTCGTCATAGCCCGATTGCCAGCGCTCGTTGATCCGGCCCGAGGTCATCCAAATCTCGCCCTCGCGCGGTTTCAGCCATTCCCAATAGCTGGAGAACAGCGACCAAGGCGCCTTTTGCAGATTGCACTTACCGGTCTGGCTGTTGAAATGGGTGAGCTTCTTGCCAAAGACCGTGCCGCCTACCGGGCCCTCCGGTGGCAGCACGCGGTTGACGTCGTGGAGGCGTTTGGTCTCCTCCAGCGTGCCATCGGCCAGCATCAGGACCGGGCCCTGAATGCCGTTGGTGCCGAACTCGCCAAGCTTCTGGTGGAGCGTCTTGCCCTCACGATGGGCCGCCACTTTGACCATGTGGAAGTCTTTGCGGCTGCCGCGCGAGAAGCGCGAGCCTTCCTCGAGCACCTCGTTCGAGTCCTCCCAGTCGAACCCCTCGAACCCCATTTTCTTGGCCAGTTGGGCGATGATCCACCAATCCGGCTTTGCCTCGCCCGGCGCGTCGTAGAACTTAGGATAAAGCCGGATGCGGCGTTCGCCATTGGCCCGCGTGAAGGTCTCCTCGCCCCAGCCCGAGGCGGGGAAGATGATATCGGCATATCGCGCGCCGATCGGGTCGACCAGATAGATATCCTGGTTCCAGACCACCATGCCGCCGCTATCCACCCGCTGTTTCAGCGTCTCGACGATGTCTTCCTTGGTGAAGCTGGTCACCTGATGAGGATTGCGGGTTGTCAGTTCGTCGAACTTGGACTGGAGCGATTGCGAGCCGCACATCGCCTGCACCCAAGTCGTACCGATGACATGGGCGAGCCTGGTATGCCCGCTCATCAGATAGCGGTCGGTATCCAGTGCCCTGCGGCGGCGGCCGGGGAGTTTTTCGGGGCTCTTGTTGCGCGGATACTTGCCGCCGCGCAGCCCGCCCCTCTGGTGCCCGCCCGCCCGGCCGATCACCTGGCCGGGCCGCCCGCCTGCGCCGACGATGATCCCCAGCGAGGAAATCGCGTTTGTGTTGCCGGTATTATTGGACCAGTAGAAGCCTTTCTCGATCATGATCGAGGTTTTTGGCCTGCTCCCATCCGCCTTCGGCTTCGCCATCCATTCGGCGGCGGTGTAGATCTTCTGGACATCGATCTGCGCGATCTCGGCAGCCTTCTCCGGCACTGCATAGTCTTGCGACAGCAGCCATTCCTTCCAATCCTCGAACCCGTCGGTCTGGAACTTTCCCCACGTGGTGCGCCATTGCCAGGGTGTGTTGCGCGTGCCTTGGCCGAAGCCCGAGGAGCTTTCCCATTTCGAGTTGACCCAGTTCTGGATCCACTCCTTGTCCTCCCATCCGTTCTCGACGATGACCCGGGCGATCGCCAGCACCACGGGCAGGTCGGTTCCCGGTTGGATGTCGATCAGCATGCCGCCATTCTTCTCGGCGAAGGCAACCCCGGCGGTGCGCCGCGGCAATAGGAAGATCGCCTTCTGCCCATTGTAGATGCCGGGCATAATCCAGTCGGTGAACAGGATTGTCTTCGACTCGTAGGGATCGGTGCCGCACATCAGCAGGCATTCGGCATCGCGCCAATCCTCATAGGAGGGCCCGAAATTGTCGAAGCCCGCATCCCGGAACCCTGGGGTCGAGGTCACGTCCGACGGAGTGTCATGGAAGGTGAAGTTCGCCGTCGAGATGTTGCGCAGCGCGTATTTCGTGATGGCGTAGGTATTCTCCATATAGCCGTAGGAGAATGTCTTTACGCCGTAGGCATTGGTCCCATGCTTCTCCAGGACGTAATTGCCAACCTCCGCCGCGATATCCAGTGCGAAATCCCACGTCACCGGCATCAGCACGCCGAACATGCGCACCATCGGGCTGGTCAGCCGGTCGCGAGTCGGGCTCTGCGGATTATAGACTTTCTTGGCCAGTGCCCCGCCGCGGATCGAGGAATTGCCGAGCGGATTGACGAATTCGGTGTCCTTGTCCGGGATGATCACCACGTGATGCGGCTCGCCGTTATGCAGCACGATATTGTGCTGGTTGGGGGCGATCCAGGCGCCGAGAGGGTCGACGGGAAAGCTCTCGCCGAACGCGTTCTCGGCCGCCTCGGGCCCGCCCACTTTTCCGCCGCGCACGGGCCAGCGATAGACTTTGTAGCCGCATGCGACGATGCAGTAGTCGCAGGCAGTCGAAATCACTTCCGCATCCGGTGGGGGCAGCGGGACGCTTTCTTCCGGCACATAATAGGGGGTGGCCATGGGGTCGCTCCTTATCCCTGAAGATTGTCAAAGCGGCCATAGATCAGGCCGAACATGCCGACGGCGTAGATATCGTCGCCCTCCAGTTCGAGCAGCACTTGCGGCAGCGACTGATAGGCTTGGCCCGAGATGAAAATCCCATGGCGCGTCAGATCGAAGGTGGTCAGATGCAAAGGGCAGGGGCCGAGCGCTTTGTCGGCGGCCTGATAGGTGCCCTGAAGCGGCCCGCCCTGATGAGTGCAGGTATAGTTGAAGGCCACGACATCCTTGTCGGGACCAAGCCCGCCGCCAGCCTTGCGCCCAAGTTTGACCAGGATCGACTCGGCATAGAGTCCCTCGTCTGGGTATTCAAAATCCAAGGGCTCATCGACCGCCAGATCCGAAAGCTTGGCGATGAGTTTCCTGGGATAAGTCGAGACGGCGGCCGGGGTCGATGCCTCGGGCAGGCCGGGCACACCGACCATCACCACAGTGGTGGCGATCCCGCCGGTCAGCAGAAATTGGCGGCGGTTCATGAGGCATGGCCGGGTGCCTGCGGCCTTGGCCTCTCCGTTCCTGCCATTTACGGCGGCGGCGATCTGAGGGTCTGGCATGCGCATCGATTTGTCCTCGTCAGTTGGCTGGGGCCCGAAGGGCGGCGGCTTGTCGTCGGAAGGCGGCTTTGGCGAGATCGGAGGCGGGGAGGCCGCCCGGGTCGAGTGCTGCGGCCTGGGTCAGCCCCGCCTCGCCCACGGCGATAAGCATGGTCATGCCGTAGCGCCTATGCCGGGCGCAGGTGATCCCATAGAGGCCGGGCGCCTCGAAGGTCACGGTGGCTTCGGTCTTGCCGCGGATCGAGATCGGTGCCGTTCCTTCGGGCCACAGCCCGGTCTGGGTCAGCACAGTGTGGCTTCGAACCGAGTTCAAGAAGGTCACGCTCTCACCGGGCGAGATCGCCAGGATATCCGGCTCGAAGCGGAACATCTTCGAGGCGACCCCGGCCATATTGTCGGTGATCTGGTGAACGATGCGAACAACAGGCGGCGTCTTGTCTCCGCTGGCCGCCGCGTCCCCGCCCAAACCGGTCAGGGCGGCGGCCAGAAGAGTAGCGGCCGCTTGGGTCCTGATACTCGGCACTCTTGGGCTCATGCTCGGCCTCGCTCAGTTTTGCACGACTGGGAGGGGCTGCATTTCCGGGATCTCAGGCGCTTCGATCAGGATCTCTTCTCCTGAGAGGCTCTCGAGAAAGGCCACGATGTCGCTGATCTCTGCATCGCTGAGTCCAAGTGGTTGAATGCGTTCGCTTTTCGTCGCCGAGAACTCGTTCTCACCGCCGCCTGCATTGTAGAACTCCACCACATCGCGGAGGGTCTCGAGCATGCCGTTATGCATGTAGGGAAAGGTGTATTTGGTATAGCGCAGGCTGGGCGTGCGGAACTTACCCATATGCGGTTTGTGCTTGGCGCGGAAATAGAGGCCGGGATCGTCCTTGATCTCGCGATACATCGTCTGCGTCGCACCTTTGGCGAAGATCTCGAAACGGAAGGTGATCTGGGCCAACGGGTCGCTCTCCCAGCCGTCATATGCTGGGACGCCGATATTGTGATAGGCCTCGTCGCTGAGCAGAGGACCGTTATGGCAGGCGATGCAGCCGGCTTTCCCGGCAAACAGCTCCAGGCCCCGTTTCTGACCATCGGTCAGGGCATTGTCTTGACCGCGCATATACGCGTCGAACGGCGTGTCGGTCTGCACGATAGTGCGTTGGAATGCGGCCAGCGCCATATAGGCGTGGCGTATGTTGGGCCAGTCATCGCCGAACACCTGCCGGAACTGCGTGCGGTATTCCGGCACAAAGGCGAGCCGGGCCTCCATCATATCGTCCTCGCCATTGCCCGCGACCCCGCCGTGCGCGGCCGAGCGGGCCTGCGCCTCAAGCGATTTCGACGACCCGGCCCAGAAGAGTTTCTGGTAGTAAGCAGAGTTCACGATGGTCTGGCTGTTGCGCCAGTGGGTGGTGCCTGGATAGCCGAAGCTGATCTTGTCCTGCACTGCCCAGCCTGCTTCGGGCAGGTGGCAATCGGCGCAGGACATCCCGTAATTGCCGCTGAGGATCGGGTCGAAAAACAACGATTTGCCGAGTGCGATTTTCTCGGGCGTCATCGGATTGTCGGCAGGGATCGGCGGTGGGCCGAGCGGGGCGAGCCCCTCGGGCCTCGGCGCGTCGGCCAGTGCCGGTAGGGTGAGGATCGTGGCTAGCAGAAAGCTCGCGACGCGCATGGGTTTCTCCCCTCAATTCTTGACGTTGCGCCAGTCTTCGATCAGGGCATAGTCGAAGTCGTCCGACCGCCAGACGTACGCATCGATGTCGAAGCTCTCGCCCGACAACGCCTCGAGAAACGCGATCAGATCGGCTTTTTCGGAAGGTACGAGCCCAAGCGGTTGCAGGCGCGGATCTTTCTGCGGATCGTTGCCGCCGCCGGCATTGTAGAAATCGACCACGTCTTCGAGGGTCGCCATTGTGCCGTTATGCATATAGGGCGCGGTCCAGGTCAGCTCGCGAAGGGTCGGTGTCAGGAAGGTCCGCTCAGTCCCCGCCTGATGTGTCCGGACATAGGCGCCGAGATCGCGGCGGAGGTTCATGTAGTTCTCCACCCCCATGAACTTGGCATAGGTGACAAAGGCGGAATGCCGCTCGGGATCGGCCCAGATCTCGGGATTGTCGAGTACGCCGGTATTATAGGGTCGATCGTCGGTGTAGCGGTCGCCGGAATGGCAGGCCGCACAGCCCGCCTTGCCCTCGAACAGCCCCTGGCCACGCAGGGCGGCCGCCGTCATCTCGCCAGTATCTATCGGTGCGCCGCGCGAGGCGATTGTCTGCATGAACGCCTGCAACGCATTGCGCGCGCCGCCATTCGAGGGCTCGGACATGCCCGCCGCCTGGAACATGGCGACATAGACCGGATCTTGCTTCATGCGCTCCTGCATGATGCGCATGTCCATATTCATCAGATAGGTCTCGGTTATCATCTCCCGGGCGACATCGTTGAGATTGGTTCCGAGCCGCCCGTCATGCATCCAGGCCGCGCGATGTCCGACATTGGCCAGAGTGGGCGTATTGCGGAAATGCGCAGCCCCCGTGTAGGCGGCCGAGAGCGCCTCGCCATCGGTGAACGCCTTGTCCGGCTGGTGGCACGAGGCGCAGGACAGCGTGGTGTCGCCCGAGAGCCGCGTATCATAGAACATGCGCTTGCCGAGTTCGGCCAGCTCCGGCTTGACGTCGATCTTCGGCAGGGGATCGGCGATCGCCGCCGAGGACAAACCAAAGAAAAGCGCGAGGAGCGCTGCACGCGGTACTGTCATGGTCCTCTCCTGGACTGAGTGACTTCCCTTGTTGCGCCCAGCCTGTGACAGCGGGTTTGATTCGTCCTTGATCGCAATCAATGGGCGAAAGAATTTTCCGAATGCGTCCGGATTGATCGAGGTCAAGGATAAGCCGCGCCTGGCCTGCCACGCAGTGTGCAGTGCAGCGCACCCGACGCTGCCCCGGTTGAAAAGGGAGGCTCGGATGACCGATGTGACCGAACGCGTACCTAAGGTGCCGCCCCTGGTGGAGATGACCGAGTTCTGGACCGATCTCTCACCGGAAAGCCGGGCAGAGATCCTCAGCGAGGCGCAGCTTCTGGATTTCGCCGCGGGCGAGACCATCGAGATCGATTTCGGCCTGATGATCTCCGGAACGGCGGCGATCGAATACATGGTCGGGAATGGGCGGCGCTGCTTGGTCGAGCTTTTCCATTCTGGCGATCTGATCGATCTTTGCCGGCGTGAGCGCCGTCCGCAGGGTCGTCTCGTGGGGCTGGGCTATGGCTCGATGCTGGTCCTGTCGGTGGCCGATTTCGAGGCTTGCGCGCGGCATCATGCTGATGTGCTCGCGGCCTATCGGCGGCGGGTTGAGGATCAGACCGGACGGCTGCGCGATCATATCAACGATCTGGCGGTGAAGACCCCGCTCGAGCGGATCGTGGCCGTTCTGTTCGAGCTGCGCCGCTGGCCCGAGGCACGGCTGGGCGAAGCGACGGATATCATCCTGCCGATCCTGCGCAAGGACATCGCCGCCTATACCGGGATGAAGCCGGAGACCGTGAGCCGCGCGCTCAGACGCCTGCTTGAAGCCGGGCTGATCCGCTCCGGCGCCCATGACCGCGAGACGATCACACTGATCGACCCGCCGGTCCTGCGTCAGATTGCCAACGGATCTGCCTCCAAAACACTCGAGGAGGGGCGCTAGCGTCTCTCGCTGCCAGGGTTTGGGCCGGGCCGCTCGCCAGCTCGGATCTTGGATTGGATGTCGAGCGACTAGCCAAACGCAGTATTGCTTGGCCCTAGATGCCTTGGACCGCAAGGACGCGAAGCCGCCCTTGAGTCTAGGGCAGACACGGTGGCAGCCCCCGAGGACTAACCTGTCGTTCTGGCCAGCTGTGAGCCATTACCCCCCACGGTAGACTCCTTCTCGCATCGAGACGAGACAGGAGGGGCATGCGATGTCGTTCAGGCGGGCTGGCATCATTCTGGGTATCTGCGCGGCAGCGTTCTCTGGCACCGGGGCAGCGGCAGATCCGTTCGAAGGCGCCTGCCGGGTCAGCGATATCGGCATCGTCTCCGAGCAGGACCAGCGCCGGCTGGACGCCAAGGCCCAGGAGATCCTGCGGCAGGAGAACCTGGTCTCGATCGGTTTCGACCTGCCCATTGCTGCCAA
>JBCDKL010000031.1:0-16991 GCA_038746695.1 Pseudomonadota bacterium
GCACAACTCGCCAGCGCCGCCGGCTCGACCACTTTATGAGCGATCCTTTCCTGCATGGTAAGGTAACTAGCCCGATTGGCGTAAGATGGCACCTCAAATTCTTCGACAAATTGCGCATTTCTATTTCGAGCTTGCCCGCCCCAAACGCCCGGACTATACGGACAGGCCATTACAGGATGGGCGTGTAGCTCAGTGGGAGAGCACTTCGTTGACATCGAAGGGGTCACTGGTTCAATCCCAGTCACGCCCACCATCCATACATTCGAGACCCGAAAGCCCACCTAACATATTGAAGGGTAAGGTGGTTTTTGGGGTTCTATGTCCGCTTCTCCGGCAATAGGCGATTGGCTCTTCAAATGCCAATCTGAGGACCATTCTACGCAAATCCTGTCGACCAGAAGCCCAAAGTTTCCAAGGGTTTGAGAAGAATTGCAGGGCTGGTTCTATGATATCGGCTTTGGCCCCCTGCGGCTGACAGGCCGATTCCAGCTGTCCTTGCGTTTTCAGCTTCGCTTTTTCCAGCGTTTCGATCCGGCGCTCATAGGCTGTGACGGCTGTATCTGAGCTGGCATCCGCGATCTTGTCGAGGAAACCTTCAATCTGGCGTTCAATCTTTACAACTTCGCGATGAAGCGCATTTCGGAACTCCGTGGCGTGTGTGCGCCGAAGCTCCCAGACATGGGCGCACAGATCTCGAATGAGCGCGATCAGGTTTTTGGAAGGGCGTAGCTTTTTCAGCACCTCTTCAAACTCGCCTTCGAGATCATCACGGCGGATCGATTTTCCGTAGCTCACACAGCCCTTCGTGTGACAGGCATAGTAGGGGTAGAGCTTGCCTGCTTGGCCTCGCGATTGGCTGGAGCGAAGCGGCTTCTCACAATTCGCACAGACAACGAAGCCGTTGAGCGCGAAGGCGTCGCTTATGTTCTTGCGGGCCGGAGCTTTAGCCCGTCCCTGGAGACGCTCTTGGATGCGATCAAACATGCCCTTGCTGATCAGGGCCTCATGCTTGGCTGCACTGCGAGAAACGCCCCAATCCGGCGCCTCGACATAGCCCGCATAGATTGGCTGGGTCAGGAGACGCTTCACCGTCTCGGATGGCACTTTTCCGGATTTAGATTTGGGGTATCCGGGTTGAGCCTCCAAGAAACGCTGCACCTCGGCTTGCGTTTGGAAACGACCCGATGCGTATCCCTCTAGGGCTTCTGTGATCACCGACGCGGCAGGTTCGCTAGGAACCAACACACGCCCGTTTCCGCGCTCCGAGACATATCGATATCCGCGCGGTGCATGGAAAATCGCATACCCCTGCTCCACCCGCGCCTTCATCTTTTGCAACACTTGGCGACGATTTTGCTCACGCTCCAATTCGCCTTGGGCCGCGAAAATCGTCTCCGCAAAACGACCTTCAGGCGTCTCCTCGAACTTGTAATTCAAGCACTCGATGGATGCGTCGTGGGAATGAAGCGTCCTGCGCAGCTTCATATGGAATTCGACATCCCGCGCAAAGCGTTTGAGGTCATCGAAGACGATCACATATTCGGTCTCCGGCTTGGCGGCGAGGTAGGCCAGAAGCGCAACCATCCCTGGACGGTTCATGAAGTCACCAGCCCCGGAGGCATCGTCAGGGAAGACCATCTCAACGTCATACCCCTGCGCTTCGGCGTATTGGCGGCATCGATGCTCCTGGCTATCGAGCCCCGCCCCTTCCAAAGATTGTTTCTTGCTTGAGACGCGGCAGTAGATGATCGCCTTTTTGGGAGATGGGGTTGTAATTGGAATGGTCATGACTCCTCGCTTTCTGCCGGATTGTCCCCGGTCTTGTTAGGATTGGGCTGTTGCTGATCGCCTAAAGGTAACAGATCGGAGGTGGCAGCGCTGCTCTGCGTTTCAACGCCTGGCTCTTGTCCACAGCTTTGTTGCGGCGGGTGGACGCCATATCCGAGATCCATGAACTCCAGGAGGATCGACCAGATGATGTGGAGGTATTCTGCCTTTTCCGCCTCGCTTAGATCCGTGCCATCGAGATGATGTTGGAACCGCTCGACATCGACATGAAGGATGCGCGGGCGGTGCTGGCGTATCTCAGCGTCGGGAGCATCCGTGAAGACTTGGCAAGGAACACTTTGCTCTCGGCAATCGATCACACTATTTTCTTAAAGGGCGGGGCTCCTCGCGACGTGGTAAGTGCACGGGTCGCCGCAAACAGTGAATCGCAATCAGCGTTCTGCCTTCTTTCGGCAGGCAAGAGATCCCGTTTCATTGTAGCCAAACTTGCGCCGGACAATCTGAGCGGTGTATGAGACCCGCCCACTCCTAAGTCTCTTTTTTGCGTAACTTACCCAGTATCACTCCGGGAGAGTTAAGTATGCCTCGGCTCATACAAGATGAAAGAAGGGCGGCAATAGTTCAGGATCAGTATGACTCAGGCATGAAGTTTGAAGCTCGCGATTGTTGATATGTCAGAAAAAACAATGAGATGTCCGAATCGCCGTTTGAGCGTCGCGCCGATGATGGAGTGGACGGATCGGCATTGCCGGATGTTTCATCGGCGGTTTTCGCGTCAGGCGCTGCTTTACACTGAGATGGTGACCGCGTCGGGTGTGGTTCTGGGCGGGGCGGACTGGCTTTATGCGCATGATTGCGAGGAGAATCCCCTGGCGCTCCAACTCGGCGGGTCCGAGCCTGAGATGCTGGCCCGGGCGGTCGAGATGGCGCTGCCTTTCGGATTCTCGGACATCAATCTCAATGTCGGATGTCCGTCGGATCGCGTGCAATCGGGGGCGTTTGGCGCCTGCCTCATGCGCGATCCCGATTTGGTGGCCGAGTGTGTTGCGGCAATGATCTCGGCCGCGTCCGGCGGGCCTCAGATCACCGTGAAATGTCGCATCGGCGTGGATGAGCAGGCGCCGGAGACTGCCTTGCCCGCGTTCATCGACCGGGTCGCTGAGGCGGGCGTAAGCCATTTCGCGGTGCATGCCCGCAAGGCCTGGCTCGACGGGCTCTCGCCGAAGGAGAACCGGACGGTGCCGCCGCTCGATTACGATCTGGTTCGCCGGGTGCGTGCTGCGCGGCCGGAGATTTCGATCGCGCTGAACGGGGGGATTGCCAGCCTCGATCAGGCGCGGGCGCATCTGGAGCATTTCGACGGGGTGATGATCGGCAGGGCGACCTATCACGACCCGGCGGGCATTCTGGGTGGGGCGGATGCGCTGATCACCGGCCAAGCCCAGGCCCCGGTCGCGGCGGAGACGGCGGTGCGTGCGATGTTCGGTTATATCGAGGATCAGCTTTGCCGAGGCGTGAAGCTCGGCCAGATCACCCGGCATATGCTGGGTGCGTTCAACGGCCGCCCGGGCGCGCGGGCCTGGCGAAGGGTGCTCTCGGAAGGCGCGCACCGGCCCGGTGCGGGGCCAGAACTGGTCGAGCGCGCCTTGGCGCAGGTTCTCCCAGCCGAGGCCGCCGCGGAATGAAGGCGCTGGAGGCGCTGGCCGAAAAGGGCTGGATGAAATTCCAGCTCGACCCGGAGCTTGCCAATTGGGCGACCGCCGCGCGCCCGGTGGCCGAGGAGCTGCTCTCGGACCCGAATGAACGCGCCGCCTGGCTGCGATGCGGCGGCACCTGGTATGCCGGGGTCAATGCCTTCCCGAACGAGCCCGACGGCTCGGTCCCCTGGCGCGTGCCGCCCTTGCAGGGCCGGGCTTATCGCGCCGCCTGCCGCTTGGTCGAGCGGGACAGCCTGACGCTCGACCGGGCGCAGATCTCGATCATGCTGCCCGGCTATCCCCAGCCCGATGACAGTGAGAGCGAGGCGAATTTCCGCTTTCGCCTGAACCGCGATGCGGCCCATGTTGACGGGGTGCTGCGCACCGAGAAGCGGCGCCGCTATCTGGGTGAGTTTCACGGCTTTGTCCTTGGGATCCCGCTGACCGAGACCCCGCCGGACGCATCGCCGATGGTTGTCTGGGAGGGTTCGCACGAGATCGTCCGCGCCGCGTTCCGGCTGCGCCTGCGCGATGTGGCGCCGGATGACTGGGAAGCCGAGGATGTGACCGAGTTCTATGCCGAGACAAGGCGCGAGATTTTCCAGCGCTGTCCCCGGGTGCCGGTGCATGCCAAGCCGGGCGAGGCCTATCTGGTGCATCGTCTGGCCCTTCATGGAGTGGCGCCCTGGGGCGTGGGCGGTGGCTGGGCGCCACGGATCATCGCCTATTTCCGGCCCGACCCTTTTCCTGGTGCGTCCCCGGGGTGGTGGCTGGAGCGGCCCTGACGGTCTGCAGGCATTTTGCGGAGGCTCGCATTCGGTCCGGGACCTCGACGGGATCCAGCCTCCCGGGTTCACCGCCACCTGCGGTGTCAGTCTTACCAAGGGGATGCGGGTCGGTACTGCCAGCCTGCGGTTGAGAAAGGCGTTATTTGCGCGTCTACGCAAACCAAATCACGGCGGTGATTGTCCAAGCTTGCGAAGGGGGTCACCCTTGATATCAACGCGATCGGCTCACCCTCATCGGCCTGTCGAACAGGGCCGGACCGTTTGGTTTCTGATTGCGTATGCTCAAGTTTCGTAAGGTCGTAGGGGGCAGCCCCCTCGCGTTGCTGCCGCTTGAAGTCTCCAGACCGCTGCTGCTCCCGGAGCCTGGGCTCAGGTTGCAAATGCTCTCATTCGTCGGCCGGGGCCGACAGCCAGCGGGTCGATGAAGAGACGCCCATCTGTTTCTGGCGCAGGACCAGCCGGTCGCGCTGGAACGAGGTCTCGCTCAGATGGTCGAGGAAGCTCATCCCCAGAAGCCCGGTCTTCAGCGCGCCGGGCTGGGCCACGGCGGCATTGACCTGGAGCACCTGGATCTCGCCGATCTCCATCTTCGCCAGCCGCACCGGCGCCACGGTCGAGCGGCCATTTGCGGTGGTCACCGGCATTGAATAGTCGAGCGCCTTAAGATCGACCCCGAGCCGCGCGGCCTCTTCATAGGGGATCAGCACCATCGAGGCTCCAGTATCGACCAAAAGCCGGATCGGCCGCCCGTTCACCTTGGCATCGGCGCGGTAATGCCCGTCCCAGGCGCGGCGAAGCTCGACCTCGCCCGAACCGCTGGACAGCGCCATCGAGGGCACGAACTCGCCCTGGATGCGCTGGACCAGCCAGCCGAGTTTGGCTTGTTGCGTGAGACCCGTGCCGACAAGCCCGAAGCAGAGGATCCAGAGGCTGGCATAGCCGAGCCCACGCCGCCCGCCATTGAACAGCGACCTCAGCGCCCAGCCGGCGATTAGGCCGGTGGTCAACACGATCGCATAGACCCGGAGCGCCGGGTCTCCGGCTGCGAACATCTCAAGGCTGGGTTGGCCGGCGAGCAAGGTGGCAATGGCGAAGAGGCCCAGGACAAAAACAGGCCAGAAAATCATAACAACTCCTCAGAGCCCCCTTGGCTTCCCACCTGACAGACCTCCCTCACACCGGACTGCCCAGGTAACACCCTGGAAATTATGACATCCGGGGCGGAAACACAATCTTGGGTTTCGCGAGGCCAGGTGCCGTTGGCGGGCAGGCAGCCCCGGTCAGCCCCTGCGGCGGGCGGCGCGGCCGCCCCGGCGGGTGGTCAGACGGGCGGCGCGTGAGGGCAGTTCGGCCATCAGATCGCGGCGCGCCTCGGGGCTCAGCTTCGACCAGGTCGCGATCTCCTCACCCGTGCGGTAGCAGCCGATGCAGATCCGCTCCTCGGGGTGGAGGACACAGGTCTTGATGCAGGGGCTTTCGATCTCCTGGCGCCGCCAGACCTTGTCGGTGGCGGCCGGATCGTCGGCGCCTCCGGCTTTGCCCGCGCCCCTGTTGCTGTCTTGCTCGCTCATCGCGTCCTATGCCCGTGCGATCTGCGCCAGCCGATCCAGCGCTCCTTGCAGGATATAGGCAGCCGCCAGTTTATCGATCACTTCCGCGCGGCGTTTTCGTGACGAATCCGCCTCGAGCAGTGCCCGCTCCGCGGCGACCGTGGAAAGCCGCTCGTCCCAGAAGGCCAGAGGCAGGGGCAGGGGGGAGGCGAGATTTCGGGCGAAGGCGCGCGTCGCCTGACAGCGCGGCCCCTCCGATCCATCCATATTCCTCGGCAGCCCCAGAACGATCCCGGCAATCGCGCGGTCCGCCGCGATCTCGGCCAGGCGGGCGGCGTCGAGGGTGAATTTGCGCCGCTTGATCGTCTCGAGACCGGTCGCGGTCAGCCGCAGCCCGTCCGAGACCGCGACTCCGATGGTCTTGCTCCCGAGATCGAGCCCCATCAGAGCCCCCGGGAACGCGGCGAAGGCGGCCATATCCTCGGCCGGGCGCGCGGTCATTCCTCGATCACGCCCAGGATCAGCGCCTGCTCCCGGACAAAGCCCGCATCCTGGCCCTTCAGCGCGGTCTGCGATTTGGCATAGACCTCCCGGGCGCGGTCCATCTCGCCCAGCACCACATTGGAGTTCATCAGCCGGTACCATTCTTCGGCCGACCCCCCCTCGGTTTCTAGCCGGTCCGCCAGATTGTCGACCATGGCGCGGATCATCTCCTGACGCTGATCGGCGGTCATCTCGGAGGCGGCGGCGATATCCTCCTGGGTCGGACCGGGCGTGGGATTGGGCGCGGGGGCAGGTGCGGCGGCCAGCCCGCCCGGATCGCCGCCATCCAGGCCAAGACGCGCGATCTCGGCCTCGACTGTCGCCCGGGCCGAACCGCTCAACCGCCCACGGGCGATCCCGGCGATGCGCTGCGCATCCTCCTGCCGGTCGAGGAACATGTAGGAATTGATCAATTGGTTCCATTTCGCGGGCGTGCCGCCCTCAGTCAGCAGCCGGTCTTCCAGCCCCTGGACCATGGTGTTGATCGCCTGGTTGCGCTCGTCCTCGGTCATCGCCTCGGCGGCGGCGATCTGCTCTTCGGTCGGGCCTTCGGGCGGGCGGCCACGGTCGCGCAGTTCGGTGGCCCGCGCCAGCATATCGTCGAGCCAGGGCATCCAGGGCGCATCGGGTGGTGCGTCGCGCTTCAGCCGCTCCCAAACCTCGATCGCCTCGCCGATCATCGAGTTCTGGGCCAGCGACAGCCCGGCATAGAACCGCGCGATCTGATTGTCCGGATCGCGCTCCAAGGCCTGGCCGAGCGCCTGTTCCGCCTCGGGCGAGACATAGCCGCCGGCGGCCAGGACCATCGCCTCGGCCAGGGTGGCATAAAGCTCGGCATCCGAGCCGGGGCCGAGCAGGCCGGTCAGGCGCTGAAGGATCGCGCGCGCCTCGCGATGACGCTCGAGCCGCATATAGCCCTGGGCCAGGAGGCGCAGCCCCGCCACATCCTCGGGCATGCCCTCGAGCCGCTGCTCCAGCCGCTCGATCAGGCGGGCATATTCGGGATCGGTCTCGGCCGGGGGCTGCTCGGGCGTGGACGCCTCGGCCTGGGCCTGGCTGGGCCGCCCGCCCGCGCCGCCAAGCTGGGTGGCCTGGGCCGCGGCCATCTGCGGATCGGGGCGGGCGGCATAGGGCATATCGGGCGCCCCGGGCGCGCCATTGATCAGATAGAGCGCGGCCGCAGCCAGCGGCACCGCCAGGACCGACAGACCCGCCACCATGCCAGACGTCATGCGCGGCCCGGTCCCGACCCCGCCCGCAGCCTCCGCCTCGCCCGCGGCATGGAGCAGGCGGCGCGAGATCTCGGCCTTCGCACCCTCGGCCTCGGCCGCCGAGATCGTGCCCCGGTCGAGATCGCGGTCGATCTCGGCCAATTGATCGCGATAGAGCGCTGCATCGAAGGCCGCCCGGGCCGGGGCCGTGCTGCCACCGCGCAGCATCGGCACGACCAGCAAGATCCCGGTGATCAAGGCCGTGCCCCCGGCGATGGCTATGAACCAGAGCATCGCGCTCTCCCTGTCGCTTCGCAGCTCGAAAACCTAGTCAACCCAGCCTCCACGGGCAATCCCATGCGGGGGCCGCGTTGTCGCAAGCGCGCGCCGAACTCCCGGCCCGCATGCGAGGCCCCGGCAATAGTGCAGCAATGTTTCGCAAAGCATTTTCGCCGATCTTGCCCGTCATCGCCAGTGAGAGAGGTGCCGGTGCAGCGTTTTCAAAGCTTCCGCGACCATTACAAACCGCTGATCCGGCCCGAGGGGATGATCGAGCGGACCCATGGCGCCCTGCAGCTCGGCCCGGAATTCTCCAGCCGCTTTGCGTTGATCCGCCGGCAGATGCATGACCAGATCGAAGCCTGGCCGGAGCGGATCGTGCTGTCGCTCTTGACCGATCCTGCGGCGGCGGAGCGGATGGGCGAGGCAGAACTGGCCATGTTCCGCCAGCTCTATTCCCAGCATATCGACAGTCTGATGGGCGCGCGCTTCACCCATGAGTACTATGACACGCTGGAAGATAACGCGCTGTTCTTCCTCTATCTCGGCCTGCCGCAAACCACTGTGATGTGGGCGATCAAAACCGCGATCATGCGCTCGATCGAGGCGCTCTACGACCGGCACGGCCCCTCGCATAAGCTGATGGCCCTGATGACCATGGTGGATCTGCTGATGCTGGAGATGAACCAGACCCAGCGAGTGTTCATCCTCTACAGCCAGGCCGAAGCCGCGGGCGAACAGACCGCCCGGGTCCTGGGCCGGAGCGGAGGAGCACCCAGCGCCAGGCCCGGCGCCCGACCGGCGGTTCAGAAGGGCAGTCCGGCAGGTGACGAGCGGGGGCGGAAGACAGGCACCGGCCGTGGTCACCACCCCCATGGCGCTCCTGATCCCAAACCGGACGGCACGCCGGATGACGGTCCCGAAGGCAATCCCGGCGGCGATGCGGGTGGCGATGTCGGGGGTGGCCTCTGAGAAGACGCGAATTGCCGCGTCTTCTTGCCAGCGGCGGCGTATCGGTCCACTCTGTAAGTGGCCGGCCGGGACTGTCGCCCGGGCCGCGGGAGGAGAGCCGCCATGCAACGCTATTCCGAATTTGCCGTCGCCCGCGAGGCGCTGCGCTATCACAGCGGGTGGGAGCGCGCCTGGGGCAATCCCGAACCCAAGGGCAAATACGATGTGGTGATCGTGGGTGGCGGCGGGCATGGCCTGGCCACCGCCTATTACCTCGCCAAGAACCATGGCATCACCAATGTGGCGGTGATCGAGAAAGGCTGGCTCGGCGGCGGCAATACCGGGCGCAACACGACGATCATCCGCTCGAACTATCTGCAGCCCGCCTCGGCCGCGATCTACGAGCTCTCACGCGGGCTCTATGAGGATCTGAGCCAGGCGCTCAACTTCAATATCATGTTCAGCCCGCGCGGCGTGATGATGCTCTGCCAGACCGAGCATGAATTGCGGGCGATGAAACGCACGGCCCATGCCAACCGCCTCGCCGGGATCGAGACCGAGCTGGTAGGACCCGACAAGGTCAAAGAGCATTGCCCGATCATCAATATCGACGGTCCGCGCTATCCGGTGCTGGGCGGGCTCTGGCAGCCGCGCGGCGGCACGGCGCGCCATGACGCGGTGGCCTGGGGCTATGCCCGTGCCGCCTCGGCCATGGGGGTCGACATCATCCAGCAATGCGAAGTCACCGGCATCGATGTCTCGAACGGCAAGGTGATGGGGGTGCAGACCCCCAAGGGCCCGATCAAATGCGAGAAGCTGGGCATCGTCGTCGCGGGCCATACCGGTGTGCTGGCCGAAATGGCGGGGTTCCGGATGCCGGTCGAGAGCGTGGCGCTCCAGGCGCTGGTCTCCGAACCGATCAAACCCTGCATGGATATCGTGGTCATGGCCAACACGGTGCATGGCTATATGAGCCAGTCCGACAAGGGCGAGATGGTGATCGGCGGCGGGGCCGATGGGTTCAACAATTACACCCAGCGCGGCAGCTTCCAGCATATCGAGGAGACGGTACGCGCGCTGACAGAGACCTTCCCGATGATCTCGCGGTTGAAGATGCTGCGCCAATGGGGCGGGATCGTGGACATGACCGGCGACCGCTCGCCCGTGATCGGCAAAACCCCGGTCGAGGGCTGCTTCATCAATTGCGGCTGGGGGACGGGCGGTTTCAAGGCAATCCCCGGCTCGGGCTGGGCGACGGCTGGCCTGATCGCCAAGGGCGAGGACCCGGTGGCAGGCCCGTTCGGCCTCGACCGCTTCACCGAAGGCCGGATGATCGACGAAAGCGTGGCCGCCGCCGTGGCACACTAGGCGCCAAATGCGGCGACTGCGGATCTGACCCGGATGTCCGGTCTGGCTGAAAACCAGGTCCGCAAGGGCCTAGCGCCGGCAACGTAACTTCGACCAGAATCGAGCCGAAGGCGCCGGTCGCGCGCTTGCCCATCCCGGCGGACTGGCGCGTTGTCACCTTCGTGAGACGCAGGACTAGGACAGGTAGATTACCGCCATAAAGCGCAGAGCATCGAGGGTTGGGGTGCCACCCCACGGGCAGGCGCGTGACCGGCTCAAGATTGGCTATCGCTCCTGGTCCGGGAGACCATCCCGCGCAAGGGCGCGTGGTCACCAAGCGGCCAAGATCCGCCCGTCACTCTCCGCCGCCATCTCCGTCGAACCGGTCCCAGCCGTCATCCTCGTCCCCGTCCCTGTCCAGGCTGCAATAGATCCCAAAGCCGATCAGCGCGAGCAGGCCCAGGCCGAACAGGGCAAACATGTCTCCACCGCCCATGAAATCGGCGGCGCTGCTGGCGGTGGAGGTGCTTTGCTCGGGCTCCGGGGCTTTCACGAATTTGGCCAGGACACGGTCCTCCAGTGAATTCTGCGACGCGCATACGGGCCACTCCGCATGGCCCATTTGTCACCATAGATCGCGGTTAACTGACTTTAATGTCAATTTTGTCACCTACCCGTTTGTCAATTTTGTCACGTGACCTGTCGCGTGCGATGTCGCGTAAAGTCGCGTGTCTCACCGGCCGATCTGCGCGAAGTCATAGGGGGTGGTCTGGTAGATCTGATTGACCCAATTGCCGAACAGGAGATGGGCATGGCTGCGCCAGCGGTTCTCCGGCGTCTGGGCGGGGTCGTTCTTGGGGTAGTAGTTATTGGGCACGGAGATCGGATCGCCCTTCGCGACATCCCGATCATACTCTTCTTTCAAAGTGTCAGAATCGTATTCCAAATGGTTGAAAATACATAAGGTTCTGTGGGCATGATCCTCAACCATACAGATCCCGGTCTCGCGGCTCTCGACCAGGATTTCGACGCTTTCCGGCAGGTCTGCGGCCCGTGTCTCGGTCCAGCGGCTGACCGGCACGACGAAATGGTCGGAAAAGCCGCGGAGATAGGGCGAGGCGGGCGCCCGCACCCGGTGGCGGAAGCATCCGAACGCCTTTTCGGGCAGGGCATGCTTTGGGACGCCGTGGAAATGGTTCAGGATGGCCTGCGCGCCCCAGCAGATCGCCAGCGTGCCGTGGACATGGGATTGCGTCCAATCGAATATCTGGATTAGCTCTGACCAGTAATCCACTGATTCAAAATCTAAAAGCTCGATTGGAGCTCCGGTGATAATGAACCCGTCGAACCGTCTCTCGCGGATCTCGGCGAAGGGGAGGTAGAAGGCCTCCATATGCTCTTGCGCGGTGTTTTTGGAGTGGTGGTCGGTCATCCGGACCAGCGACAGCTCGATCTGCAGCGGCGTGGCGCCGATGAGCCGGGCGATCTGCGTCTCGGTTTGAACCTTCTTGGGCATCAGGTTGAGCAGCGCGATCTGCAATGGTCTGATGTCTTGGCGCACCGCATCCGCCTCGGCCATCACCATCACCCCTTCGCGTTTGAGCACGTCATGGGCGGGCAGGTCGGAGGGGATTTTTATCGGCATCTCAGGCTCCTAAGGAGGCGGACCCGGTGCATAGACCCTCGCGGGCAGGGGTGCAAGCGGTGTGGCTGGATGGCCGACACCTTTGGGTTGTGCTGTGTGTGGGAGGGGGTCTGGTCTCTCTCCACGACCCTCTCGCAACCCGATCCGAGGCGGGCTCTCAACCTCCCTCGGCGAGGAGGACGTCTCGGCACTGTCCAGTCGCGCAAAATTTCACGGTGCTGCGCTTGCACAATCTGAGGGCGTGTCTACCTCAAGATGACAAGACATCACAGGAGGATGCCATGTTCACAACCCGTTTGATTTCCGCCGCCGCCGGCCTGAGCCTGCTGGCAGGCGCCGCCGCCGCCGCCCCTGCGAAATATGAGATCGATCCGAGCCATACCGTGCTGGGCTTCTGGGTCAGCCATATCGGCTATGCCAAGACTTGGGGACAATTCACCGAGGTGACCGGCAGTTTTGTCTTCGATGACGAGACGCAGACGCTGACCGACCTTTCCGTAAGCGTTCCGACCGCCAGCGTGAACACCCATCACGCCGCTCGCGACGGCCATGTGAAGAATGCCGACTTTCTGGATGTCGGCGAGCATCCCGAGATGACCTTTACCGCCACCGGCGGTGCCGTGACCGGCGAGAACACCGGCACAGTGACCGGGGAACTGACGCTTCTGGGGGTCACAAAGCCGGTCACACTAGACGTGACACTGAACAAGATCGGCGACTATCCCTTTGGCCACAAGAAGGAAACCATGGGGATCTCGGCGCGCGGGTTGGTTAAACGCTCGGAGTTCGGGATGACCTACGCGCTGGGTGGGATCGTCGGTGACGAGGTTGAGATCGTCGTCGAAATGGAAGCGATCAAGGCCGAATAAACCTCAGAGCGCTGCCTCCAGCGCGCCCAGGATCACGTCCATATCCGCGTTGGGATTGGCGGCCACGTTGCGGAGCCAGTCGGTGCCGTCTACTCGGGAGGTCGAAGCGAGGCCCGGGGGCAGGGCCGCCAGGATCTCGGCGGTCGGGCGCGAAGTTGACCGCCAGAGCACCACGCCGGTGCGGTTCGGGGCGAAGAGGACAAGATCGGGGCGGCGGGCGATCCAATCGGCCAGCCGCTCCGACATCTCCATAGTGGCCTCGATCCGGGCCGCAATGCCAGCACGGCCCCAGGCCAGCAGCGTGGCCAGCAACGGCACCGCCATGGCGCCATGTGAGCCCAGCACCCCGATATTGGGCTGCGCCAGATAGGCACCACCGAAGCTGAGCGCGGCATGCGCCTGCTCGGCCTCGCGGAACAGGATCAGAGCGGATTCCTTCGGCTGAAACAGCCACTTATGGGCTGAGACCGCGACGCTGTCTGCGGTCTCGATCCCAGCCAGCCGGTCGGCATATCTGGTGAGCCGCAAAGGGCCTGCCCAGGCGGCATCGATATGGGTCCAGGCACCGCGAAGCTCGAGCGGATCGATCGCGCCTGCGGCGGTGGTGCCAGCGGTCAGCACCAGGCAGGCGCGGCTGAGATCGGGCAGGGCGGCGCCGTCGAGGGCTCCGGCCGCGTCAACCGGCACCTCCCTGTAGTCGAGGCCCAGGATATGGGCTGATTTGCGGATCGAGAGATGGGCGGCTGCGGAGGCTACGACCTGATCGATGCCCCTGACTTCTCTCGCAGCCCAAAGTGCCGTGAGATTGGCCAGCGTCGCGCCCGGTACCATATGCCCGCCTTCCATGCCGAAAGCGGGGCAAAGCCAGTCGAGCACAAGCTGCTCCGCCTTTGCCGCCACGGGCGCGGTGGCGGGATGCAGCAGGTTCTGGTTCAGTTTGGCATTCCACTGGGCGATTGCCCAGGTAATCCAGGGAGTTGGCGGGTCCATATGGGCCATTGCATGAGGCGAGGCCAGGTCCGCCGCCCCGCCCAGGATGCCGGGCGCCAGGGCGTTCAGTGCGGCCCGTTCGCCGATCCCTTGCTCCGGCAGCTTTTCGGGCAGGGTCAGCGGGCCGTGGGCCGGATTGCGCATCAGTTCCAGCGCCTGGGTCAGGCCCTTGGCATCCGGGGCAAAGGCCGGATCGCTCATGCGGCGTTCTGTTTCCGGGTGATGGCGTCGGCGATCAGAGCGTCGAAATCGTCCGGGCTCTTCACCGCCTCGATCTCCTCGGCCTCGACCGTCACGCCCCAATTGCGGGCCATCAAATCATATCGCGGCAGCCGGTGCTGGAGCAGGCGGCGGAACCCCCAGGTGATGAAGCCATCTGGGTCGACTCCAGTTTCGGTGGCGTTGGTCTCGGCGAGGTAATCCGTCCAGAAGCCGCGGAGCACATCTTCCGGGTAGTACATTGGCTTTGGCGCATGGCGGAAGCGGGCGACCAGGGCTTCTTCCTGCTGGGGAGTGCCGCGGATCTGGACCAGAAGCACTTGATTGGCGAGCTGGCTGAGCACTGGATCCTGCGGGTCGGCCGGGTCCACCACCTCGCAGATCGAGCCGCCAGTATCGCAGAGGAAATGGCGGTAGCCGTAGATGTCGCGCGCCTTGGCGATGAAGAGGGCTGTATCGTGTAGGGCGGCAATCTCGGCCTTGCGATGTTGGCGCTGGCGGCGGATGTACTCGTCGAACGGGATCCCGCCCCGGTCGGGATCTCCCGGTTTGCCGAGATAGGTCGAGAGCGGGGCGAGATTCTCAAAGGTAATGTTCGAGGCGATATAGATCGAGTCCGATCGCAGAAGTTGGCGCAGGAACGGATTCAGCATCGCCTCGCGCTTGAAATTATCGACGATATACTCGCCCATATATCGGGTGCCGATGCGAAAATCGACGGAATAGTGGAACCATTCCGCCTCGGCGCGGAGCATCTTCGCAGTGCAGGTTTTGCCGAGCCCGGACATGCCAAACAGCGCCACGGCCTTTTGCGGGGCGTCGAGATAGGATTGGGCGCTGGGATAGATCATCGGGTCACCCTCCGACCCGGGGTGCTACGCGGGGCCGGGCGGGGAGGCAAGGGGGATTTGCGGTGCGGAGAGCTGGGTAGAAGAGGGGCCGGATCGCCCGCTCCTCCCATGCGCCCTCATGCGCGCATTCAGCCCGGCACCTCCCCACCCACCCCGGAGCGGGCGGGCGGCACCCGGGCGTCTTGCGGATCACTTGGCGATGGCGTCGACGGATTTCTGCAAGATGGTTTCGGCCTCGGCCTTGTTGCCCCAGCCGATCACCTTGACCCATTTGCCGGCTTCGAGGTCCTTGTAATGCTCGAAGAAGTGTTTGATCCGCTCGCGGGTTTTGGCGGGGATGTCCTCGAGATCCTGGATGCCAGCCTGGAACGGGTCGACCTTCTCGACCGGGACGGCGATCAGCTTGTCATCCATGCCGCCGTCATCCTCCATCTTCAGAACGCCCACGGGGCGGCAGCGGATGACGACGCCGGGTGCGAGGTCGAAATCGCAGAGCACCAGCACATCGGTCGGATCGCCATCGTCATGAAGCGTGTTGGGCACGAAGCCGTAATTGCACGGGTAGAACATCGGCGTGTTGACGATGCGGTCAACGAAGACAGCGCCGCTGTCCTTGTCGATTTCATACTTCACGGGCGCACCGCCCCCCGCACCACCGGTGATCTCGATCACCACATTGATGTCGGAGGGCGGGTTCTTGCCTGCCGGGATTGCGTCGAGATTCATTGGGAGCTCCTGCCAGATAGGGTTCGCGCGGGCGCCTAGCACGGGGGCAGGAGCGGCGGCAATGGACAGATCGCCGCGAGGGGGAGCGGGGCACAAGCAGAGGGCTGGTATAGCCGCTACGGTGCCCAGAGACGCGTTCGGTTGTGAATGTGGAACACTACAAGACTGCTGGGAGAGCGTTCAATTTCGCACGTGTTTTGGCCTCTCGTTGTGAGGTGATTATTTTAACACTCTGAAATATAATATATTTTCCGCTTGGCGAATGAGTTTTACAACGCGCTGATCTTACGGGATTGCCACAGGAGGGCGGCGACGGATCTACGCCTCAACGAGGGCGCTGTCATAGGCTTCCAGAACCGCCTCCCAAGCGAGCATGATCGAGGCATGACGGTTTTTGTAGTCTCGCGCGGGGCGGAGGTTTTCGAGATCCTCGAAAGGTGCCCCGGGTGCGGGCCCGTCCGCCTTAATCAGGGCACGGAGGTCGTCATGGCCCTTCTGCAACTCGGCCCGGTCGCGCCCGATCACATGGGCCGCGAGCACGGCGGCGGAGCTTTGCCCGAGGGCGCAGGCCTTCACATCCTGGGCGAAATCGCTGACCTTACCGCCATCGAGAACCAAATCCACAGTTATCGTCGACCCGCAGAGCGGCGAGCGTTTCATCGCGCTCCCACCCGGTGTCTGCAACCGCCCGGTGCGGCTGATGTTCCCGGCAAGCTCGAGGATCTTTTGCGAGTAAAGCTTCATAAGATCTTGTGTGACGGCGCTCATCTGAACCTCCCCTTGTCCTGCCGGGACCGATTGCGCCCCGAAGCGCCTAGATAGCGCCGCAGTGCCCTGTATAAAAGGGCGTTCGCAATCCGAGGCTCTATCCCATGGCATATCCGTCCTTCTCCATCGAAACTCTTCGTTTCGATCAGCGCGGCCTGATCCCGGCGATCGCGCAGTGCCATGAGACCGGCGATGTGTTGATGATGGCCTGGATGAATGCCGAGAGCCTTGCCGAGACGCTCTCGACTGGACAGGTCACCTATTGGTCACGCTCTCGCCAGGCGCTGTGGCGCAAGGGGGCGACTTCGGGCCATACGCAGCGGCTGATCGATCTGCGCGTCGATTGCGACCGCGATTGCTTGCTGGTGCTGGTCGAGCAAATCGGACCTGCCTGCCACACCCATCGGCGGAGCTGCTTCTACACCGCCATCCGCGATGGAGAGGAAGTGGAGTTGATGACCCCGATGACTGACGCATGAGCGTCAGCCCGCCTTGGGCCGAGCGGTTGTCGCGCGCCTCGCTGCGTGGCATCGCACTGGGGCTTCTTGTCGGGGCCATAGGCGGTGCCTTGGCCGATTGGGCGCATGTGCCGCTGGCCTGGATGCTGGGGGCTTTGTTCCTGACCATGGCGGCCTCGCTGGCAGGGGCGCCGGTCAACGTGCCGACCTGGCTGCGGCAGTATTTCATTGTTCTGCTTGGACTTTTCCTGGGCGAGAGCTTCGATCACCTCACTGTGGAGGAGCTGGCCCGCTGGCCTATCTCACTGGCC
>JBCDKL010000032.1:0-16979 GCA_038746695.1 Pseudomonadota bacterium
AATGGGTCGGCTGAATGACATCGGCGCCCGAGACGGTCAGCGCCTCGGTCAGGGTCTCGTCGAAGGCCAGGGGGGGCGTGCCGGCGGCCTCGCGCACCTGGTTCTCGGCGGCCCGGTGGCGGGCGAAATCGCGAGCCAGAAGCGGGAAGATCGTCTGCCATTCATCCTCGACCGTGCCGCCCAGGATTGAGGTCATCGAGCCCTGGCTGTCGAGATCGATTACCAGGACCCGATAGCCGTCCAGCGCCGCCGACATGGCCAGATGCGCCGCGGTCGAGGTCTTGCCCACGCCACCCTTGAAATTGGCCACAGCGGCGATTTTGGCGGGTAGGGCAGGGGGGCGATAGGGAAGATATTGCTTGCGGGCATTGCCCTCCTCGGAGAAGTGGTTCCGCAGCGAAATCACCTCCTCGAGCGTGAACCATTTGGTCCCACCCTGGCCCTCGCCCTGGGGCAGATGCGGGTTCTGGCGGAGCACCCGGCGTAGATGGGCGGCAGCGACCGGCAGAAGATAGCGGCAGACCTCCCAGGTCGAGAACTTCCTTAACCGTTTCTTACCGTCGGGCGCATAGCCGCGCCGGGCCAGATCCTCACGCCCTTTCGCAGCAAAGCTCGCCGCCTTGGCGAATCGGGCCGTGTCGACCGGCTGGCCGATTTTCTTGGCCGAGCGGGCCGGATCGAGATTGGCATAGGGCGGCGGGGCGGGATCGGGCTTGCTGCTCACTCTTGGGATCGCTTCCATGTGCCAGAGATGCGGGATGTTCCGCGAAACATCGCATATTTCACAGGCAATGTGAATCCGCTGCGATCTCGAATATGCAGCCGGGTCTGGCAAAGCAGTCTCCCTCCCCAATATACAGAAGGACACGACAAATTTTAGAGAATCTTTATTGTCTTTAGAGTCTTTAGGTCCGGTAAATCGCTGATTTGTCGAGGCTTTCCGGTGCAATAGCACCCATCTGCGGGCTGAAAGGCACCCGGATACGGGATCAATGGTACCCGGATGCGGGAGCGCAGGTGCCGATTCGCGGGGCGAGTCGGACCCGGCTGCGGGGACAGGATAAACCGCGCTCCCATGCGCCCGAAGCGGCAGAATAGGTGCTGTCTCTGCCCTGCTTCACGCTTTCAGGCACCTAAAAGCACCCGTTTACAGGAGACCCTTTTGGCCATAGGCACCCGTTTGCGGGACGCAAGCCCAAAGGTGCCCTCCCATATCTCGTGGCCACGAGACAGCCCGCCACAAGCCCAAAATCGAAGGTGCCCGGCCCTCCCTTGCCTGCGGGTGCCTTTTGGCGGATACTTGTCCAGGCTCGGGCGGTAGGTTAGCTAAGGTGCTTAGCTAACCGCCATGCAAGAGGCTGGCGGAGCGGGCAGGGCACGCGCGACCTACGTCCTCCACGCAGGCAAAAGACAGCCAAAACAGGCGCGAACGAGGTGACGAGAAACAAGCTGGGAAAACAGGCAGGGCTTACACGGCAGTGCGGCGCACCAGGGGCGCCCGAACCGATGGTGGCCAGCAAGGCGCTCGCCGAAAACCCAACACGCCATGAGAGGCAGGCATGAGCACGGTCAATATCCACGAGGCGAAGACCCATCTCTCGCGCCTGATCGCCGAGGTCGAGAAAGGCGGCGAGGTCACCATCGCTCGCGACGGCAAACCGGTGGTCAAGCTGATCCCGGTCGAGGCGCCGCCGCAACGCCAATTCGGCTCGATGAAAGGCATGTTTCCCTGCCCGCCGGACAGCGCCTTCGCGCCCCTGACCGATGAGGAGATGACGGAGTATGGCTTCGACTAGTGGCGCTTTTGCTCGATACCCATGCGCTGATCTGGTGGGTCACCGGCAACGAGCGCATGCCCCTTCCGGTCCGCACCGCGATCCAGTCAGGGCAGGGTGGGGTGTTCGTCAGCGCGGCCACGGCCTGGGAAGTGACCACCAAGCACCGGCAGGGAAAGCTCGACGAGATGCAGACGGCAATCGATGACTTTCCCGGTTTTGTCGACCGGGCGGGGTTCCAGCCGCTGTCTCTGTCGGTGGGGCAGGCGGCTTTGTCGGGCAGGCTGCCGCCGCATCATCGCGACCCGTTCGACCGGATGTTGATCGCCCAGGCCCTCAGCCAGGGGCTGACCCTGATTTCGAACGAGACGCTGTTCGATCTTTATGGCGTCGAGCGGCTGTGGTGAGCGATTTGGAAGATATCCCGCGGGCGCGGCTGTCGGGCCCGTTGCGCCGGCCCTCGGTCAAGAAGAATGTTGCGGCGATCCATGTCTCGGGCAAGCTGACGCTGCTGCAGCGGAAACTCTCGAATGTGCTGCTGCTGAATGCCTATGACGATCTGGTCACAAAGCCCGTGCACCGGATCGATGCGCGCACGCTCTGCCTGATGATCGGGTACAACTCGAACGATATGGAGACGTTGAAGGCCAGCTTGCGCTCGCTGGCCGAGACCCTGGCGGAATGGGATATGCTGGATGCCGAGGGGCGGCAGGAATGGGGGGTCTCCGCGCTCTTGTCCTTTGCCAAGCTGAAGGGTGGCGTGTGCGAATACGCCTATTCCCCAGCTCTAGCCGAGAAGCTGCATGACCCGAAGGTCTTCGCGCTGATCAATCTCAACATCCAGCGCCGCTTCACCTCGGGCCATGCGCTGGCGCTTTACGAGAATTGCTATCGTTTCGTGCGCACCGGCTCGACCGGCTGGTGGCCACTGGAGCTGTTCCGCCGACTGATGGGGGTGGATGGCAGCGCCTATTACGAGAGCTTCAAGCATCTCAACGCGAAGATCATCAAACCGGCGGTGGCCGAGGTGAACAAGACCTCGAACATCCAGGTGACGGCCGAGACCCGCAAGCAGGGCAGGGCGGTGGCCGAGATCCGGTTTCTGATCCGCGAGAACCCGCAATTGGCGATGTTCGATATCGGGGACGAGGATGGGGTGCGGGGCCGTCCGGTCTATGCCAGGTTGCTGGATCTGGGGGTCAGCGACCGGCTGGCGCGGCAATGGATCGCCGAACATGGCGAGGCCTATGTCGCGGGCAAGCTCGCCTATGTCGAGGCGCAGGATGGGGTGGTCAGCCCGGTGCGCTATCTCTCGGCGGCGATCCGCGAAGGGTATGAGGAGCGGGCAGCGGGCGAGGTGGCACCGGCGCCGATCTCCGCTTCGGCCGAGCAGGCGGTGGCGGTCAGCCGGGCGGCCGATGCGGCCGAGGCGGTGCGCGAGGCGGGTCTCGCACGGCGGGGCAGGGCGCGGGCGGCCAGGCTCGCCCGGGTGCGCGAGATCGCCGAGGCCCGCACCCCGACCCAGCGCGACGCCGACCGGCGGCTGTTCCTGGCCGGGCTGAAAGACCCG
The DNA here is from genome assembly GCA_038746695.1 of Pseudomonadota bacterium. Classification (GTDB taxonomy): domain Bacteria; phylum Pseudomonadota; class Alphaproteobacteria; order Rhodobacterales; family Rhodobacteraceae; genus Thermohalobaculum. The sequence goes on from JBCDKL010000032.1 coordinate 3,346, forward strand.
CTCGACCGCGAGGATTTCACCCGCCATGGCTGGGCCTCGGCCCTGAATGCCAGCGCGATCTGCGCGTTTTGGGAGGATCTCTCGCCCGGACTGTTCGAGGGGATGCCCGCGATTGCAGAAGAAATTGCGGACGAAATCCGGGATGCGAGGGGCGAAGGGATGGGCGCGCCTGCCATCCATCGGAAGGAAAGCGAGACTTAGGCGCCAAACGCCCCCAATCTTTGGCTTTCAGTTGTCAAGCGGATCTTCGCATGTCACGCTCGCCCAAAAGATGAATGGACGAAACGGTGCGGGTGGCGGAATGCGGGAGCGCATGGCTGCCGCCAGTGCCGGGCCAGGATCGGATGGACCAAACGTGGAAGGGCCAAACTCGGATGGGCCCGACGTGATTGGGCGGGAAACGATTGGGCAAGACTCGATTGGGGGCAGGCCGCCGCCAGAGGGCGCGGCCCGGCAGCATGTCCGGGGGCATCCTTCAGCTACGCCGGGGGCTTGCACCGGCCGCCGCGCCGCCCTTTGATGCTCTTTCCGGCACACCCGGCCAGTAGACGACCGGCCCGCAGAAGCTGGGGCCCGCAGAAAGTGGGGATAGATGATCGACACTGACACGCTCTTGCAGAGTTTCGGCGAGGATGCGCCTTCGGGCGAGGATCTCGAATACGATCCCGATTTCATGGCGCTGGAGGTCGCCAACCAGCCGGGCGAGGAACGGGTGATCGGCGATTCCGTGATCCCGGCTGAGGATCAGGATTTCGTCGAAGTAACCCGTCTTGCCAAGGAACTGTTAAGCCGGACCAAGGATCTTCGGGTCGCCGTGATCCTCGCCAATGCCGCTTTGCGCCAGGAGGGGATGCCGGCGTTCGAGGAGGTCTTGCGCTATATCCGCGGCAGTCTGGAAGAGTTTTGGGACAGCGTGCATCCGCAGCTCGACCCCGATGACGACGACGATCCGACCATGCGGGTCAATGCCGTCTTGGGTCTGACCGATGGCGATACCGTGCTGCGCGCCCTGCGCCTGGCCCCTCTGACCGAAAGCCGCGCCTTCGGACGGTTCTCGCTGCGCGATATCGAAGTGGCCGAGGGCGAGATCCCTCCACCGTCGGATATGGAGACGGTGCCGGATCAGCAGACGATCTCGGCCGCGTTCCAGGACAGCGACGAGGAGGCGATGGAGGCGATCAAGACCGCCTCGACCGAGGTCACCGAACATATCAAGGCGATTGCGGCGGTGTTCGACGACAAGGTCGGCTCGATGGGCCCGGATCTCGATCCCCTGAAGAAGATGGCCTATGACATCTCGCGCAAGCTGGCCAGCTATGCCGGGGCGGAAGAGCCGGAGGAGCCCGAGGGGATGGCCGAGGCCGAGGCCGCGGGCGGCACCGCCGCAGGCAGCCGTCCGGTCGGCGGCGGCGGGGGCAGCGGTGCGATCAACAATCCCAACGATGTGCTCGCCGCGATCGACCGGATCGTCGACTACTATAAACGCAGCGAACCATCCAGCCCGGTGCCGCTTCTGTTGAACCGGGCGCGGCGTCTGGTGTCGGCGGACTTCTATACGATTATGAAGGATATGGCCCCGGGCGGCGTGGACAACGTCGTATTAATCGGCGGACTGGATGAAGATATCGAATAACTCGTGTTGTGCATATGAAAGAACCGGGCGAAACTGTGTCTTGCAAGGGACGCCCAATCAGCCAGGAGGACCCCTGTCATGTCGGGTAGCAGTCAGAAATTCATCGCGCGCAATCGGGCGCCGAGAGTTCAGATCGAATATGATGTCGAGCTCTATGGGGCCGAGAAGAAGGTGCAACTGCCCTTCGTCATGGGCGTGATGTCTGATCTGTCGGGAAAGTCCGAGGAGCCTTTGCCGCCGGTCGCGGACCGGAAATTCCTCGAAATCGATGTGGATAATTTCGACGATCGTATGAAGTCGATGAAACCGCGGGCGGCCTTCTCGGTGCCGAACACGCTGACCAATGAGGGCAACCTCTCGGTCGACATCACGTTCGAGAGCATGGACGACTTTTCCCCGGCGGCGATCGCCAAGAAGGTCGAGCCTTTGAGAAAATTGCTCGAGGCCAGAACCCAACTCGCGAATTTGACCACATACATGGACGGAAAGACCGGAGCGGAAAACCTGATGGCGCAGATCATCAAGGACCCCACCCTGCTGAAGGCCCTGGCCTCGGCACCCTCCGCGAAATCCGAGACCGAGGAATAACAGATGACCGAGACCACCAATCAAGCCGCCGAAGCCGCCGAGGGCGCGACCGAGACGATTTTCGGCTCGTCCGAGTTCGCCAACCTGTTGCAAAAGGAATTCCGCCCGAAATCCGACCAAGCCCGCAGCGCGGTCGAGGAAGCGGTGAAGACGCTGGCCGAACAGGTGCTGCAGAACGAAGCGCTGGTATCCGACGATGCCCTGCGCTCGATCGAGAGCATCATCTCTGAAATCGACAAGAAGCTGACCGAGCAGGTCAATCTGATCCTGCATCACCAGGATTTTCAAAAGCTGGAGAGCGCCTGGCGCGGCCTGCACTTCCTGGTGAACAACACCGAGACCGACGAGATGCTGAAGATCCGCGTCTTGAACATCTCGAAAAAAGATCTCTCGAAGACGATGCGCAAGTTCAAAGGCACCGCCTGGGACCAGTCGCCGATCTTCAAGAAGATGTACGAGGAAGAGTATGGCCAGTTCGGCGGCGAGCCCTATGGCGCCCTGGTCGGCGATTATCACTTCGATCACAGCCCGCCGGATGTCGAGCTGCTGGGCGAGATGTCCAAGGTCGCCGCTGCATCACACGCGCCCTTCATCACCGGCGCCAACCCGACCCTGTTCCAGATGGACAGTTGGAGCGAGCTGGCCAATCCGCGCGATCTGACCAAGATCTTCCAGACCCCGGAATATGCCTCATGGCGGTCGCTGCGCGAAAGCGAGGACAGTCGCTATCTCGGCCTCGCCATGCCGCGCTTCCTGGGCCGCTATCCCTATGGCGACAAGACCGACCCGGTCGAGGAGTTCGCCTTCGAGGAGGACACGGAAGGCGCGGATAGCGGCAAGTATTGCTGGGTCAACGCCGCCTATGGCATGGCCCGCAACATCACTCGCTCATTCAAGGAATATGGCTGGTGCACCCGGATCCGCGGTGTGGAATCGGGCGGCACGGTGGACAATCTGCCGACCCATAACTTCCCGACCGACGATGGCGGGGTCGACATGAAATGCCCGACCGAGATCGCGATCTCGGACCGGCGCGAGGCGGAACTGGCGAAAAACGGCATGATGCCGCTGATCCACCGCAAGAACTCGGACATGGCGGCCTTTATCGGCGCTCAGTCGCTGCAGAAACCCGCCGAATATGACGATCCGGACGCGACGGCCAACGCCAATCTCGCGGCCCGGTTGCCCTATCTCTTCGCGACCTGCCGTTTCGCCCATTATCTGAAATGCATCGTCCGCGATAAAGTCGGATCGTTCAAGGAACGCCAGGACATGCAGGACTGGCTGCAGAACTGGATCAACAACTATGTGGACTTCAATGCCGATACCTCACCGGAAGAGGTGAAGGCCCGCCAACCGCTGGCGGCGGCCGAGGTCCAAGTTGAAGAGGTCGAAGGAAACCCGGGCTACTACAGCTCGAAGTTCTTCCTTCGCCCACACTATCAGCTTGAGGGGCTGTCCGTGTCTCTCAGGCTCGTGTCGAAACTGCCATCACAGAAGGCTGGTTAAGGCACAAACCGGGGGGGAATGGTCCGCCCCGGCTCCCCCCCGAAGACGAGTAAACACCGACTTACTGAAAAGGAGACTCCCCCATGTCCTTCGACGCATTCCTCTACTTCCCGAGCCAAAGCCTGGTCGTTGGCGAGACCCAAGACAAAGCGATGGCCAAGAACAAAGCGTTCGAGCTGCTCTCGTTCGAGTTCGGGGCCGAAAACAACATCAATATCGGCTCGATCTCGAGCGGCGGCGGCGCCGGTAAGGCCTCGTTCAAGGAGTTCACGGTCACCAAGAAAACCGACACCGGTTCGTGCGGCCTGTTCCACACTCTCTGCACCGGCAATCACTTCAAGGAATCGATTGTCGAGTTGCGCCGGTCGGGCGGTTCCGCGGACGCCTCGGGTGCCACCTTCCTGAAGTTCAGCTTCAAGCTGGTGATGGTCCAGGACATCTCTTGGTCCGGCTCGGATGGAGACGATGTCTGCGAAGAGACGGTCATCTTCCAGTACGGCGCGATGAAGATCGAGTACTTCGAGCAAGGCTCGGACGGCAAGATGAAGAAAGCCTCGGGCGGCCAAGGCGAGGCCAAGTGGAGCCGCGTGTTGAACAGCGCCGTGTACGACGTCTGATCGCTGGTCTTAACGAACTTCCCGGGCGCGGCGACGCGCTGCGCCCGGCTCTTTTTCTCTCGTGACAGGTGTGGGACGATGCAGGCCGAAGAGCTGTTGAAAAAGGGTGATCTGGCAGGGGCCTTGGCCGCTTTGCAGGATCGGGTGCGCAAGGACCCGTCGGATGCGAAGCTCAGGATCTTTCTCTTTCAGCTGCTCTCCGTGATGGGCGATTGGACCCGCGCGATCCAGCAATTGAAATCCTCCGGCACGTTGGATGCCGCCGCCAACACGATGGCGCAGATGTATCGAGAGGCGATCATCTGCGAGGTCTATCGCGAGAAGGTCTTCGCTGGTGAGAAGGCGCCCCTGATCTTCGGCGAGCCCGAAGACTGGCTCGCCTGGATGATCGAGGCGGTGAAGATGCAGGCGGGCGGCAACCTCGCCGCCGCCGAAGATCTCCGCGGCAAGGCGTTCGAGGTCGCGCCTGCCAGTGCGGGCAGCGTGAACGGCACCGATTTCGAATGGATCGCCGATGCCGACCCACGGCTCGGCCCGGTTCTGGAACTGGTGGTCAATGGCCGCTATTTCTGGGCGCCCTTCACCGCGGTTCACCGGTTGGAGTTCGACCCCCCCAGCGATCTGCGCGACCGGGTATGGACGCCTGCGACCGTGACCTGGGCGAATGGCGGCGACGCGGTGGCGTTAATCCCCACCCGCTATGCCGGGACCACGGCCAAGGGCGACGATGCCCAGAAGCTCGCCCGCAGCACCGATTGGCTGGGCGAGGGCGACAGCGTGACCGAGGGCCTGGGCCAGCGGCTTCTGGCCACCGATCAGGACGATTACGCCCTGATGGATATCCGCGAGATTGTGATCGGCGAGCCGCCGGTCGTGGAACTGCCTGAAGGTGCGCCGAAAGATGCGGCCGAAGGCACGCCCGGCGAGACACCATCAGCCGAGGGCTCCTCCGATGGCTGACCGGATGCTGGCCGAACGGCTGCAACCCTCGTTGCTCGACCGGCTGACCGACGATGCGCCCGACAGCAAAGTCGAGGCCGCATCGGCCCGCGCGATCGACATTGCCCGCCTGCGCGAGATCATCCAGCGCGATCTCGCCTGGCTCTTGAACACCACCAATCTGGAAAGCGAGCACGATCTCGACGATTTCCCTCAGGTCGCAAGCTCGGTGGTGAATTTCGGCGTGACCGATGTCTCGGGCCGGATCGCAACGGTGAACCGCGCGGTCGAGATCCGCCAGGCGATCCGCCGCGCGGTCGAAGCCTTCGAGCCGCGGATCCTGCCCGGCTCGCTGGATGTCGAGATGCGTCAGGAGAATATCGGCGCGGGCGCGGTGATCTCGTTCGATATCCGCGGCGATCTCTGGGCCCAGCCGGTGCCGATCGATCTCTATCTGCGCACGGCTCTCGACATCACCACCGGCGAAGTCAGCATAAGCCGGCAGGGCTAGGCCGATGGATACCCGGCTTCTGCGGCATTACGAGGACGAACTGGTCTTCATCCGCGAGATGGGAGCGGAGTTCTCCGAGCTATATCCAAAGATCGCTGCCCGGCTGGGGATCGAACAGCTCGAAGTGTTGGACCCCTATGTCGAGCGCCTGCTGGAAGGGTTCGCCTTTCTTTCGGCCCGGGTGCAGTTGGAACTGGATCTGCAATTTCCGCAATTCACCCAAAACCTGCTCGAGATCGTCTATCCGCATTACCTGGCGCCGACGCCCTCGATGATGGTCGCAAGGCTGGTGCCTGATGCGGCGCAGGGCGGGCTGGAGGACGGTTTCACGCTGCCCCGCGGCCCGGTCTTGCGCTCGCGCGTTCTGGAAGGCGAGCAGACGGCTTGCGTCTTCACCGCGTCTCAGGACACCACGCTTTGGCCAATCGAGCTGGTCGAGGCGGAATATATCGAAGGCCGCGGCGAGCTTGTGGCCGCCGGGGTTGCGGGGGCGAGCTCGGCGCGCGCGGCGATCCGGCTGCGCCTTAAGCGGCTGGACGAGGACCCAATGTCCGAGTTGCCGCTCGACAAGCTGACGGTGTTTCTCTCTGGAGGGGCGGGTGAGCCCTGGCGGCTCTATGAGGCGCTGGTCAATCGTGGCGTCGGGCTGGCGGGCCGCTCGACCGACCGCCGGGCCGATTGGGTCGAACCCTTGGGGTCCGAGATCCGCGCGCGCGGATTCGAGGCCGATGAAGCGCTGCTGCCGACGCCGGGCCAATCCTTCGAAGGCTATCGTCTGCTGCAGGAATATTTCGCGATGCCGCAGCGATTCTTCTTCGTCGATCTCGCGGGGCTACAACCGGCGGTCAAGCGGGTGGTGGGCCAGGAGATGGATCTCTACATCCTGCTGTCCGAGGGCGATCCGGCGTTCAAATCCCTGACCACGGGCAGTTTCGAGCTCTACGCCATGCCCGCGATCAACCTCTTCCCGAAGCGCTGCGACCGGGTGCAGATCTCGGGCCGCGAAATCGACCATCTCGTGACCGTCGACCGCACCGCCCCGCTGGATTACGAGATCCATCAGATCACCGATGTGGTCGGCATCGCCGGCGAGGGCGAGGACGACGTTCCGTTCCGCCCGTTCTTCTCGGCCGATGATTTCACCCCTGCGGGCGAGAACCATCCGGCCTATTACGCGCTGCGCCGCCGGATGCGGCAACGCTCGGAACGTCAGCGGCTGAAAGGGGTCAGGACCTCCTATCTGGGCTCCGAGGCCTATCTCAGCCTGTGCGACCGTTCGCAGGCGCCCTATCCCGGCGAGATCAAACAGCTTCAGGTCGATGCGATCTGCACCAATCGCGACCTGCCGATGCTGATCGCGGTCGGCGGTGGCGAGAGCGATTTCACCCTGCCGGAAGGCGGCCCTGTGGCCGAGATCCGTGCCCTGATCCCGCCGAGCCGCCCGCGCCCCAGCCTGGCCCAGGGTCAGACCGCCTGGCGGCTGGTCAGCCATCTCAGCCTCAATTATCTCTCGATCGCCGATGGCGACCGCGGCCAGGGGGCCGAGGCGCTGCGCGAACTGATCGGGCTTTATGCGCCTTTGGGCGACCTGGCGCTCGAGAAACAGATGGAGGGGCTGGTCTCGGTCTCGTCGCGCCCGATCGTGCGCCGCATGGCCGAGCAGGTGCTCTCGACCGCCGTGCGCGGGGTCGAGCTGCGCGTCGGCTTCGACGAAAGCTTCTTCGAGGGCACCGGCTGCTATCTTCTGGGCGCCGTGCTCGAGGCGTTCTTCGCCAAATATGTGGCGCTGAACAGCTTCACCGAAACTGTCATTCACTCCCAGGAAAGAGGGGACATCGCGAGATGGCCAGCGAGGAGCGGGCGGAGGGTCGTGATCTGACGCGCCTCGCGGCGCTCAGCCAGGACCCGCATCGCCACCATATTTTTCAGGCGCTCCGCCTCATCGAGGCGGTGCATGCCGACCGCCCGCGTCTGGGCCGCTCCCGCCGCCCGGCCGAGGACCCGGTCCGGTTGGGCCAGGATGTGGATATGGCCTTTGCGCCCTCGACGATCTCGGGGTTCGAGGTCGACGAGGAGACCGGGCGTGCCCATCTCCGTCAGCGTTTCTTCGGCCTCTTTGGCCCCAATGGCGCGCTGCCCCTGCATCTGACCGAATATGCCCGCGACCGTCAGCGCAACCATCGCGATCCGACCATCGGCGGGTTCGCCGATATGTTCCACCACCGGATGTTGTCGCTGTTCTACCGGGCTTGGGCGGCGGGGCAGCCCGCCCCCAGTTTCGACCGGCCGGGCGATGATCCGTTCGGCGATAAAGTCGCCGCTCTCTCGGGCTATACCGGCCGGGGGATGGAGGATCGCGACGCGATGCCCGACCTCGCCAAGCGCCATTTCGCGGGCCTTCTGGCCGCCGCCCCGCGCAGCGAGGCGGGGCTTCTGGCGGTGATCTCGCGCTTCTTCAAGGCCGAGGTCGAGATCGAGAGCTTCGTCGGCTCGTGGCTGCATCTGGAACCGCATGACCGCTGGGGCCTGGGCTCTGCCTCGCTCGGCCATGCGACCAGCCTGGGCGAGAAGGTCTGGTCGCGCGAGGCCAAGTTCCGGGTGCGGATCGGGCCTTTGAACCTGGAGGATTACCACCGCCTCCTGCCCGGCGGAGAAAGCCTGAAGCGGCTGGCCGCGATCATCCGGAACTATGCCGGCGACACGCTGGAATGGGAGCTGAACCTGGTGCTCGAAGAAGACGAGGTGCCGGACACGCGCCTCGGCGAATTCGGCAGCCTGGGCCATACCACCTGGATCGGCGCGCGCCCACCTGCGCCCGCCGCTGACTTGAATTTAATGCCGCCCGAACGGCTGGCGCTCTGAGAAGGGGGAGAAACCATGTCCGAGATCAGCCGCGTCGCGCTCTTCGGTAAACTCAACAAGCTGGGTTTCCAGGCGATCGACAGCGCCGCCACGTTCTGCAAGCTGCGCGGCAACCCTTATGTAGAGCTGGTGCATTGGTTCCATCAGATCCTGCAGGGCCAGGACAGCGATATCCACCGCATCATCCAGCATTACGAGATGGATCCCGGCAAGGTCGCCTCCGAGATGACCCGGGCACTGGACGCGCTGCCGCGCGGGGCGTCCGCGATCACCGATCTTTCTGCGCATCTGGAGGAAAGCGTCGAGCGGGCCTGGACCTATGCCTCGCTGATGCTGAACTCGAACCAGGTCCGGACCGGGCATCTGGTGCTGGGCATTCTGAAGACCCCGGGCCTTCGTAATGTGCTGATCGCGATCTCGGCCGAGTTCGGCAAGGTCAAACCCGATGATCTGGGCGATCATTTTGACGAGGTGGTTGGTGGCTCTCCCGAAGATGGGCTGAAAGCGACCGATGGCACAGCTCTCGGCGGCGCGCAGCCGGGCGAGAGCTCCGACGCTCTGGCCCCGCAGATGGGCGGCGGCGAGGCGCTGGCGCAATTCTGCACCGATCTGACCGAAAAGGCCCGCGAAGGCGAGATCGACCCGATCGTCGGCCGCGATGAGGAGATCCGCCAGGTCGTCGATGTGCTGATGCGCCGTCGCCAGAACAACCCGATCCTCACCGGCGAGGCGGGTGTGGGCAAAACCGCGGTGGTCGAGGGTTTCGCGCTGCGCATCGCGCGGGGCGACGTGCCGCCCGCGCTGCATGAGGCACGGCTGCTCAGCCTGGATGTCGGGCTGCTGCAGGCCGGGGCCTCGATGAAGGGCGAATTCGAGAACCGGCTGCGCCAGGTGATCGAAGAGGTGCAGGCGAGCCCGGTGCCGATCATCATGTTCGTCGACGAGACCCATACGCTGGTCGGTGCGGGAGGGGCCGCGGGCACCGGCGATGCGGCCAATCTGCTGAAACCGGCCCTGGCGCGCGGCACTTTGCGCACGATCGGAGCCACCACCTGGGCAGAGTACAAGAAGCATATCGAGAAAGACCCCGCGCTGACCCGCCGCTTCCAAGTCGTCCAGGTCGACGAGCCGGATGAGAAAAAGGCGATCATGATGATGCGCGGCATCGCCTCGATGCTGGAGAACCACCATAAGGTCCAGGTGCTGGACGAGGGGTTGGAGGCGGCGGTGACGCTTTCGGCCCGCTATATCCCGGCGCGGCAATTGCCCGATAAATCGGTGAGCGTGCTCGACACGACCTGCGCCCGGGTGGCGATCAGCCAGCATGCGGTCCCCGCCGAGGTGGATGACTGCCAGCGCCGGATCGATGCGCTGAAGACCGAATTGGAGATCATCGAGCGCGACGAGACCGCCGGCTATCGGGTCGAGGACCGCCGCAGCAATGCGCAGGCCCTGCTGGCCGAGGAAGAGGAGCGGCTGACCGGGTTGACCGCTCGTTGGGATGCCGAGAAGAAGGTGGTCGAGGAGATTCTGGCCCTGCGCGCGAAGCTGCGCGAAGGCGGAGGCGCGGTCGATGGGCCGGAGGCGGCCGAGGCCCCGCCAGGCGCACCCCTTGAAGGGGCCGAGCGCGAGGCGGCTCTGTCTGAGCTGGCCGCCAAGAATGCCGAACTGACCGAGCTGCAGGGCGAGACCCCGCTGATCCTGCCGATTGTCGATGCTCAGGCGGTCGGCACCGTGGTCGGCGATTGGACTGGTATTCCGGTCGGCCGGATGATGAAAGACGAGATCAACACGGTGCTCAATCTCGCCGATCACCTCTCGCAGCGGGTCATCGGCCAGGACCATGCGATGGAGATGATCGCCAAGCGCGTGCAAACCTCGCGTGCGGGGCTCGACAATCCCTCGAAACCGATCGGCGTCTTCATGCTGGCGGGCACTTCCGGGGTCGGCAAGACCGAGACCGCGCTGGCCCTGGCCGAAGTGCTCTATGGCGGCGAACAGAATGTCGTCACCATCAATATGAGCGAATATCAGGAGGCGCATACGGTCAGCAGCCTGAAAGGTGCCCCTCCCGGCTATGTCGGCTATGGCGAAGGCGGCGTGCTGACCGAGGCGGTCCGGCGCAAACCCTATTCGGTGGTTCTGCTGGACGAGGTCGAAAAGGCCCACCCGGATGTGCACGAGATCTTCTTTCAGGTCTTCGACAAGGGCGTGATGGAGGATGGCGAGGGGCGGATGATCGATTTCCGCAACACGCTGATCCTGCTGACCTCGAATGTCGGCTCGGAGGTGATTATGGATCTCTGCGCCGATCCCGAGCTGATGCCCGAACCCGAAGGTATCGCCAAGGCGCTGCGCGATCCGTTGCTGAAAGTGTTCCCCGCCGCCCTGCTGGGGCGGATCGTGACCATCCCCTATTACCCGCTCAGCCCCGAGATGATCGCCGCGATCACCAAGCTGCAGCTCGGGCGCATCGTGAAGCGGGTGCAGGAGACCCATTCGGTTCCGCTGACCTATTCCGATGCCGTGGTCGACACCATCGTCTCGCGCTGTCAGGAGCTGGAAAGCGGCGGACGGATGATCGACGCGATCCTGACCAATTCCATGCTGCCCGCGATCTCGGCCGAGTTTCTGACCCGGCTGATGGAGGGCGGAGAGATCACCAAGGTCGCCATCGATGTGGCCGATGACGAATTCACCTACGCCTTCAACTGAGCGAGGAGCGAGATATGCATCATCCAGCTAAATCCCGTGGTCGCAGCAAGAGGATATCCCGGCCTGCCACTGAACCTTTCGGCATCCAGGGGGCACTCATACAGGCGAAGGGGGATCTTGCAGCGGCGCTGCTTCGGGGCCCGGCCCATCCGGCGCCTGGTGCCGCCCAGGTCTTCTGAGCGCATAACGCGACCCAGAAAGGATCAGACCCATGCCTGTGACCGGAAAGAAGCTAATGACTGCGAAGCTCGACGTCTCCTCGATGTCCGAGATGGATCGCCGCCATGTGGCGTTTCTGAACGGAATCCCGGCCTTCAAGAAGAAGTTCAAGGACTTCACCTATTCCTCGAAGCTCGAGCTCGACCCGCGCAAATGGGACGAGCGCAAGCTGGCTTCGGCAATGAAGGCGCTGGTGCGCTGGGAGCTGAAACTGTTGGCGGCACGGGTCGCTGAGATTCAGACCAAAATTCAGAAAGCCGGTCCCAAGGCGCAAAAGGAGGCCGAGCGCAGCCTGCCGAAATACTATGATCAGATCGGCAAGAAGATCATGGATAAATGCGGGGTCGCGCTGGATGAGCTGGCCTCCAACAGGGGCGACAACAAGAAGGGGCTGCGCGACGGCAAAGCCTCGCTGAAGAAGCTGGGCGAGGTCGATCTCGGCAAGCTGTTCTCAGGCCCGGGCGGCAAGGCGTCCAAGGCGATGACGATCCTGGCCAAGGATTTGGAGAAGCACGAGGACGACGACAAGAAGATTGAAACTTCGTTTACCACCTGCATCAAGGTGCTGGACGAGGCCCGCAAAGCCTATGACGACGGGGCCGAGGATGCCGAAGCTGCGATCAAATTCCTCGAAAAGACCGCCGCCGATATCCGCAAGAACAAGAACACAGCGCCCGAGCTCGACGCGTTCGGCAAGGCGATCGAGGGTTACGGTAAGAGCTTCAAGGATTTCACCGCCGATCTGCGCGCCTTCGAAGTGGATATGGACGATATCGCGCTCGACACGAAAACGCGCAAGCTGAACGTCAAGCTTGCCAAGGCCAAGGCCGCGAAGATCGCCAACACCTCGGGCCATGACCGGGCGGCCAAGGCGGTGCAGGCGGCCCTGACCGCGCTGCGCAAGGATTACGCCAAGCTCGAGAAGGCGCTGAAATGACCGCCCCCGTCCCTCATCCCCGGCCTGGGAGGCATCGCCATGGCTGTTGAGACCGAACAGCCGCCCGAGGGCAATACCCGTCTGCGCCAATTGGTCGAGAACGAGTCGTTCTCGAACATCATCATTGCGGCCATCGTCGTGAATGTGATCGTGCTCATCCTCGGCACGTCCGAGGCGATCACCGCCGAGTTCGGCTCGATCCTGCATGCGGTGCACAAGCTTTCGCTGATCGTGTTCATCGCCGAGATGATCCTGAAGATCGTCGCCTATCAGTGGAGCTTCTTCCGCTCGGCCTGGAATATCTTCGATCTGGTGATCGTTGTCGTCGCCATGGTCCCCGCCGCCGGCAATATGTCGATCCTGCGGGCGATCCGGCTGGCCCGGGCGTTGCGCATCGTCTCGGCCTTTCGCCAGATCAGCAGCGAAGAGGCCGCCGAGGCCGACACGTTCGATACTTCCACCAGGCGCGGCCGGGTGCGGGCTTTGATGGAGCGCGGCGACACCCGCAATTTCATCCTGGGCGTGATCGTACTCAACGGGATCCTGCTGGGCATCTCGACCAGTGCCGACCTGCCGGAGGAATCGCGCTGGATCCTCAGCTTCTTCGATCGGATCATCATTGTGATATTCGTGATCGAGATGGTGCTGAAACTCTATGCCTATCGCATGCGGTTCTTCGCCAGCGCCTGGAACATCTTCGATCTGGTGATCGTGGTCATCTCGTTGATGCCGCAATCGGACACGCTCTCGGTGCTGCGCGGGATGCGGGTGATCCGGGCGCTGCGGGTGATGTCGGCGATCCCTCAGATGCGCGAGGTGGTCAAGGCGCTGCTCGATGCGCTGCCTGGCATGGGGGCGGTGGTGCTGCTCTTGGGCGTGATGTTCTACATCTTCGGGATCATGGCGACGCTCTGGTTCGGTGATGCCTTCCCGCAGTGGTTCGGCACGCTGGGCGCATCGCTTTATTCGCTGTTCCAGATCATGACCCTGGAAAGCTGGTCGATGGGGATCGTGCGCCCGGTGATGGAGCAGTTCCCATGGGCCTGGGCCTTCTTCGTGCCCTTCATCATCATGACCGCCTTCGCCGTCCTGAACCTCTTCATC
>JBCDKL010000033.1:0-16680 GCA_038746695.1 Pseudomonadota bacterium
CAGGGCAATCAGTTGATCGCCACGGCGCGAGAGACGCAGGACTTTGCCCCGCTTTTGATCGGCAATGCCGACCCGAATACTCTCGAGGGGACCGAGGGCGACGATCTGCTTGACGGTCGGGGCGGGAATGACACGCTCTCCGGCCTAGGCGGCAATGACACGCTGATCGGGGGAGCCGGGGCCGACAGCCTCGATGGCGGGGCCGGGAGCGACACCGCCTCCTACGCCACTGCCACGGCCCGGGTGCAGGCGGATCTCGCCACCTCCTCGGTCGCGGTCGGCGACGCGGTGGGGGATACTTACACCGATATCGAGAATATGGAGGGCACCAACTTCAACGATACGCTTCGCGGCGATAACGAGGACAATATCCTCTCAGGCGGCGGGTCGGTCGACCGGCTGTTCGGACGTGGCGGGGACGACACCTTGATCGGTGGAGCATCGACCGATGTGCTCTATGGCAATTCGGGCGCGGATGTGATGACCGGTGGCGACGGCAATGGCCGCTTCATTTACTTCACCGAGAATGACAGCGGGGTCGGCGCGGGCAATCGCGATATCATCACCGATTTCAAACAGGTCGGCACCGACCGGATCGAGATCGGGCGGCTGGATGCGGATTCGACCCGGGGCGGGAACCAAGCCTTCGATTTCATCGGAGGGACGGCGTTCTCGGGCACCGGCGGCGAATTGCGCGTGGCAATCGAGAACGGCAACACGATCATCCAGGCGGACTTCGACGGCGACACGCAGTCGGATTTCGAGATCGAGCTGACCGGTCTGGTCGCCCTGGCGGCGAGCGATTTCACGCTCTGACCTGGACTGCAAGGCGATGCGGTGGGAACACCGCATCGCCGGATCTTTGCGTCATGTCTCTTCGTTAGGTCTCAGGACCGGATGCGCCCGTGTTCTCTAGGTCGCTTTCCATTGCCGGAGGAGTCTCGTGTGGGGTGTCCTCAAGCTTTGGCGGCGGATCGCGGAGGGGCCGCAGGATCACCGGCTCGGCGGAGGGCAAGGGCCCCGGGCGGCGCGGATGGCGCCAATTGCCGCCCAAAGGATCGGCCGAAGTATTCAGCAGAAGCTGCGTATAGGGGTGGCGTGGCATAAGCGCGATATCCTCGGCCATCCCATACTCCACCATCCGCCCAGCATGGAGCACGCCCATCCGCAACGCGATCTGAGCCGCGGCCTGGATGTCCTCGGTAAGAAACATGATCCCAACCCCCTCGCCTGCCAGCGCTCGCAGGCGATTGAGGGTCCGCGCCCGGTCGAGCGGATCGAGCCCTGCGATCGGGTCGATCGCCAACAGAACCTCCGGCACCGTGACCAGAGCCCGGGCAAGGCTCATTTCGACGCGCTCCAGCGATGTCAGCGACGATATCTGACGCAGCGCCAAGTCAGGGTCCAATCCGGCGCGCTGCAGTGCCGAAAGGATCTGCGCATCGCGCAGGCGCGGGTCGAGACGGGGGAGCAGCGTGTCGATCTGCTCCGTCAGGCCGGCCATCGCGGGTAGGCGCGGACTGAACGGTGCCTCTGCCGCCCCGCGCCAGATCGCGATCCTCCAGCGCAAGCGGCGCCAATTTGTGCGGCGCGCGCGGCCAAGGTCCACCCCGTCGAACTCAGCCCGCCCGCCCAGAGGCGCGTTTTGCCCGCTAAGAAGTGCGGCGAGATGCCGAGCGGCCGGTTGGATCTGCCCTGTCAGGGCAACGATCTCGCCCGGCTTCATCTCCAAGGAAACACCGGAGATTTCGGTCTGAGCCCTGCGCAGCCATGCGCGCGGGCCGAGCGACAGATCCTTTAAACGTAGGCTGCTCATTCCTGGCCTTGCGGCCAGAAACAGGCATAGCGGTGGCTCTGTTCGCGGGTCATCTCCGGCATTTCGAGGTAACACCCGGCCAGGGCTGAGGCGCAGCGCGGATGGAAGGCGCAGCCTCGCGGTAGGGTCTGGCCATTCGGTGCGCTGCCCGGCAGCTCTGGCAGGCTTTGCCCGAGCCGAGCACGTTCGGGCATGGCTGCGGCCAGGGCGGCGGTGTAGGGATGCCGCGGGTGGTCGATCAGATCGCGGACAGCGCCCTCCTCGATTACCCGTCCGGCATAGAGCACAGCCCCCAGCTCTGCCATCTCTGCCGCCTCAGCGAGATTTGGTGTCAGCAACAAGAGCGCGGTGCCGTGATCCATGCACTGCCGCCCGATCAGCGCCCAGATCGATGCAAGGCGCACGGTGTCAAGTCCGGTGAAGGGAGCAGCGATCAGCAGAATGGGCTCGCTGGCCAGGGCGATTGCGAGACCCGCGCGCCAAATCTCGGCCGGATCGAGCTGCTCGGGCCTGCGCTCGCAGACATGGGCCGGGTTGGCGACACCATAGCGGTCAAGCAGATTTAACGCCGTGCGCTCGGCATCCCTGGCCGACATGCGGCACCGGCGGCGGATCGCGAGCACCATCTGCGGCCCGATCCGGCGCTGTGGATCGAACCCGGCACCTAGATCACGGGGGAGGCAGGTCAGGCCGCGCAGGCCTTGTCGGTTGATTTTCGCGGGAGTGGCGGGCCCGGTCTCCTGGCTCTCGAACCGGATCTCGCCCGAGGTGATCCGCTTGCCTGCCTCTGGTGTTCCCTGCAAGAGCGCGGGGAGGCTGAGGAGGCCGGAGCCATGCTCGCCGATCAAGGCAAGACGGCCGCCCGGTTCAAGGGTGAGGTCGAGACCGTTCAGCCCAGCCTCGCCATAATCGCCCGGCTCAGAAGAGAGATCGCGGATGGTGAGCAGGCTCATCGCGTTGCCCCATTCTCGCGGCCGGTCAGGATCAGGCCAAGAAGCAGGAAAAGTCCAGTCAGCGCTGCAAGGGAAAAGGGCATGCCCGGCGCACCGTCCGGCTCCGCGACAAATTCCGCCATTATCGTGCCAAGACAGGACAGCTCCGCTGTGGAGCCTAGGCCGAGAAAGCCAAGCGCCAATGAGGCCATTGCGGTCTCAACAGCTACCAAGGGCAATGCACTGAGCAATGCTTGTTCGGTGCCCGGAAGCATATGGCGCAGCCAGATCCGGGGTGCGGGCATGGCGATCTCGCGCGCCGCGCGGATATGCGGCGCCTCGACCACATGCGCTAGCTTTGCCCAGACCGCCATCGCGCAACGCGGCCAGCCGGCTAGGATGAGCGCCCCTGTCACGACAGCGATCCGGAGCCAAAGCTCCTGGGGCAGAAGGTCGAGACCGGCAAGAAGCGCCAGGAATGCGAGTGCTGCGAAGGGGAGCGACAGGAGATGCAGTCCGCGGGCCAGCCCGCCAAATGCCCATCCCAAAGGGGAAAGCGCAGCGCCGAAGAGCACCATTCCAAGCCCCACAAGGATCTGTCCGGCGATCGCCGCCGCCAGGATCAGGAAAGTTACACCAAGCGCGGAAGCCAAGCGCAACGCCATGTCGCGCCCCGCCGCATCGGTTCCGAGCGGATGGGACCCATCCCCTCCAGGCAGGAAGCTGGGAGGGAGGCCAGGCACGCCCTCCGCTGTCAGCTCCAGCCATGGCGTAGCGAAGGCGAAAACGGCCAGAAGGACGAGCAAAACCGCGCCCCAGGAAAGTTTGAGCGTCCCGCTCATCCGAACCCACCGCGCAGCACGGTCCATGTCAACGCCCCACCTGCAATCGCCGCAGCGGTACTAAGCGCTGCGATCCATTTGACCGGTCCTGGGTTCGACCAACCGAGCGGTGCAAAGATCCGCCCGCCCGCCCGCGCCTCGGCCAGAAAGGCACGTCCCGCGGGCAGGCAGCGCAGGCCCAGATTGATCCCGGCGAAGAGGATCGCGAAGGCTGCGAACCCGCTCCAGAGAAGAGCGAAAAGGAAATGCGAGATCATGCCATCTTCCATTCCGGTGCAGACCGAAAGGCAGCGCAGATCAGCGCGGCGCTCAGCGAAAGCGCCGATGCGATGATACCGAGCACGATGATAGCCGCCAAAACCTGCAAGGGCTCCACAGTATCCAGAATCTGTTTTGACAGACCCGGCAGGCTGAACACTTGCTCGATCAGAATGAGAGGCAGCATGAGAAGACCGGTCCGCTCCACTGGCGAGGCGCCATGCCCCGCCGCTCCGGTGACCAGCACTGGCAGAAGCGCCAGACCCAACACCAGGGCGGGCATCGCCTGCGCCCCCAGCAGAGCCTGCCATGGCCCTGCCCAGTCCGGCAGTGTCTTATCCAGCGCCGATACCGCCAAAGCCGCCCATGGCAGCGCATAGAGCCAGTGCAGCGGCACCAGGATCAACCGGGCGACACCGCTTCCCGGCCAGAGCCGGAGGAGCGCGACAAAAGGCAGGGAAGCTAAAACCGCGAGGCCAAAGCCCGCAGCCAAAAGGATCATGCTGGACCGGGCGGGATCGGCCAGCGGGGCGAAACGCTCCATGGCCCCAATCTCGCCCAGGGTCCGATCGCTCGCGGCAAGCACGAGTACAGTAATCAAACCCAGCACCGCGATGCCGCCAAATATGCTCGCAAGACCCCGCGAAATCATCCGGTCAAATTCCCGCTCCAAACTCAGCTCGATGCGTCCATTTCGGCCCGCTCGGCTCACACTCACCTAGTCGAGCGATCCTTTACAGCGGGCAAAGAGGGGCGTCCATCGATCATTCCGTTTGGCTACGGCGCAATATCGGGCCCGTGATCAGGGGCGTGAACAGCATCGGGATCTGGTAGAAGGCGACGAAGAGCGCGAAGACCGGCTCGAACGGAAGGGCGGCGAAATAGAGGGCGACCGTTCGGTTGCCCATGGTCAATCCGGCAGCTCCCGCCTCGCCGGGGCGGAGCCGTGCCAAGCCAAGACCCGTGGCGGTCTGCAGGCCGAAATTCACCGCAAGCGCCAAAGCGAGGATCCCTATCGCTTCGATCGGTCGGGCCAGAACCATGCCGCCCGCTTGATCGAGCACAGCGACCACCACCAGCCACATGACGATGGCCGAGAGACCGTCAAAGGCCCCTGCATGGGCGGCAATCCGCTGTTCCCCGATCAGGCGGGTCAGCGCAAACCCGGCGATCCCGCCGCTCAGGATGATTGCACCGGTGCGCAACGCCAAATCCCAAGCTGTGATCGGGATGGCCGTGCCCAGAAGCAAATTCGCCATCGGCGGGCCGATCACTGGGGTGAGCACCGTCGCGACCAGGGTCAGCTCCAACGCGAAGACCGCGTCGAGACCGATCAGCAGGCAAAGTGCTGCCGCCGAGGTGATCGGTGGCGCCACTCCAGTGTATACCATCGCCGCGATATGGGGTCCTGGCAGGCCCAGCCCCGTACCGATGCCCCAAAGCAGTATCGGGGTCAGCACCATCAAGCCGAGCGACCAGAGTACCAAGATTCCCAGATGCCCCGGCCGACGCAGCCGCCTCAGCATATCGCCTAGATCGATCCGCACCACCGCAACGCAAAAGACCAGCGCCACGATTGGCGCCAGCCAGGGCCGCAAGAGAGCACTCAGTCCTGGCAGGAAAAACGCGACCAGCACTCCGAGCGCCAGGAGCCAGCGCGCTCTGCCCCCGATCCAGTCGAGCGCTCCGAGGATCCAATCCGCCATGGTCCGACGCTCGGCCCATGCGTTCCACCTGTCAAGCGCCTGACAAAGCTACGGCAAGCGGATAAGGAGTGCCTCGGGCACACACCCGCATGCCTTGGGGCAGACTAGAGAGAATGAGGGAGGGACAGATGCCGCTCGACGCCACCGCCATCGCCACGCTGAAATCCGTAACAACGGCGACGATTACGACGATCCTTTTGAAGAAGGGACTGCGCAACGTCTGGATGCGCGGCACGCGGCCTTTCGCGTCGGGTCAGGAGCGGACAGTCGGCCCAGCATTCACGCTGCGCTTTATACCGGCACGCGAGGATCTTGCGACACCTGAAAGCTGGACCAGCCCGAAATCCACACGCGCGGCAATCGAGGCGATGCCCGAAGGCGTGGTCGCAGTGATCGACGCGATGGGTGGGACCGATGCGGGCGTCTTCGGCGACATTCTTTGCGCACGGATGGCCAGGCGCGGCGTAGCCGCGTTGGTCACCGACGGTGTGATGCGCGATGCCGAGGGTGTCCACCGCACTGGCCTTCCGGTCTGGTGCCAGGGCGTGGCGGCTCCGCCCTCGATCGCCGACATGACCTTCGTCGATTGGCAGCAGCCGGTGGCTTGCGGCGGTGTGGCGGTGTTTCCCGACGATGTGGTCGTGGCCGATCAGGATGGCGCGGTGCTAATCCCTGCCTCGCTGCTGGGCCATGTTCTGGAGACGGCGCCGGAGCAGGAACGGATGGAAGGCTGGATCATGGAGCAGGTTCTTGAAGCGGGCGCGGAGCTGCCCGGCCTCTATCCTATGAACGAAGCGACAAAGGCCCGCTATCAGGCTTGGAGAGACGGTCAGGGATAGCCCCTGCATCCCGGCAAAGCCCCCGCCCACCCCCACCCGCCCACCGGCGGACGGGAGCTCCACCGGAATGCAGGGTGTTTGCCGTGATTGTCCCGATCCTCTTCGCAGAAGATTATGCAGTTATCGGGTTG
Source organism: Pseudomonadota bacterium (assembly GCA_038746695.1). Classification (GTDB taxonomy): domain Bacteria; phylum Pseudomonadota; class Alphaproteobacteria; order Rhodobacterales; family Rhodobacteraceae; genus Thermohalobaculum. The sequence continues at coordinate 6,525 of JBCDKL010000033.1, forward strand.
ATTTGCGACCAGCCCGACACCCCGCGCAACCTGCGGCTTGCGGCACTCTGGCCGGGCCAATGTTGGAATGGATCGCTAAGCTAACTTGGCGGATTGGGTTGGGATGAAGGCCATTTTCGCGGAGCCGCGCTCGCCGATGTCGACGAGAGATGGGCGAAGCAGCGCAAACGGTGCCCAGCACTGCCAGCGATGGCTTACCGCCGATGCGGGTTCTTGGCTGGCTTAGGCACCTTGCTGCGACGGGTGAGTGCGAGTGGCGCGCCATCTCTACAGCGAACAGAGCATTGTTTGCCGCTAGAGCGTCCCAATACCCAAAGCGCTCCTGCCGTCTGAGGATGCCACAGAACCTTCGAAAAGCTTTCGGGGGAGGCGACTTCGACGCTCTGCCGGATCTTGCATATCAGCATGTAGTGTTAATCACTCTGGATCGATGCGAGGAGGGGGATGTGCCATGGCGAGGTCTCGCAATCTTGCGATACTCAAGTCACTTCTAGCCTCAATCAGTCCGATCACAGCCGCCGCTGTTCGACCGGGAGTGGGTGAGGGCTGCGTAGGGGAATATGCGGCTCCCGGCCATGTGATTCGTATGTCATCGCTGCGCTTGGCATCATCATGACAACCACAGGCTAATGGGAGGGCATTCGATGAGCCGTCACGCGACAGGATCTCTCACTCGGCGCCATACGCTTGCAGGGCTGTCCGCTCCTCTTCTCGCCGCACTGCCCCTGCCCGGACGGGCGGCGAGCGAGGCCGAGACGGGTGTGGCTCTGATGGATCTTCTGATCACCTCGCGCAGCCGGTTCGAAGCGGCGATGGCACTGTTGAAGCAAAGGGGTGGAGAGGATCTGATCTCACCCTTGATCTTTGCGCTGCGCTTCTCGCGCAACCCTTCGGGGCCGATCAATAGTCTGCTCCAACGGATCACCGGAAACGAGTCGGCCGACGATTGGCATGATTGGATGCTCTGGCAGGAGCGGCATCCCGAGATCCAGCCCCATCCCGCGCTGATCGAGATGAAGCGCGATGTCTATCTCTCGATCGATCCGTATTTCGATGTGTTCCTGCGGCCTGAATACCTGGCGCCCGAGCGCACGAGGATCCGCTTCGAAGAAGTGACCTGGGGCGGCGTGCGCAAGGACGGTATCCCGAGCCTCGACAATCCAATCCTTGTGCCCGCCGGCCACGAGGACGCGAAGTATCTGGTAGATACCGATCTGGTGTTTGGCGTCGCGATCAATGGCGATGCGCGCGCCTATCCGCTGCGCATCATGGGCTGGCACGAGATGTTCAACGATGTGATCGGCGGAGTGCCCTTGGCCATGGCCTATTGCACGCTTTGCGGCTCGGGCATTTTGTTCGAGACCGGGCGCGACGGGGCAGAGCCGTTTTCCTTCGGCTCCTCGGGATTTCTCTATCGCTCGAACAAGCTGATGTTTGACCGGGGCACCCATACGCTCTGGAACCAGTTTACCGGGAAGCCGGTGATCGGACCTTTGACCGAGAGCGGGATCGAGCTCCGCCAGCGCCCCATCGCCATTGCTACCTGGGCCGATTGGCGGGCGATGAACCCGGAGACGAAGGTGATCACCTTGAAGACAGGGTTCCGCCGCGATTATGGGTCGGGCGTGGTCTACAATGAGTACTTTGCCTCACCCGATCTGATGTTCCCCACCAATACCGACCAGACGCGTCTGCGCCAGAAGGACTATGTCTTCGGCATCCGCCGTTTCGGTGGGGCCAAGGCCTGGGCGCTCGACGCGTTCGAGGGTGGGCGGGTTCTGAACGACACTCTGGCAGGGCAGGATCTGGTCCTGATCGGAGAGGCCCATGGCCGCACTGTCCGCGCCTATGAGCGCCAGGGCCAGACCTTCACTGCAGGGCGCGATGCGACCGAGATCCTCGACCGTGGCAAGGTCTGGCAGGTCACCGAGGAGGCGATCCTCGGCCCCGATGGCTCCCGGCTGCCCCGGGTCGCGGGCCATATCGCCTATTGGTTCGCATGGGACGGCTATCTGGGCGCCAGGTCGGAATTCTTCGGCGGATAAGCCCAGAGATATGGCGGCCTCTATGATCTCCTTCCGGCTGTGAAGGGTGCTTATACTTGCGAAACATCGCCCCTTAAGAGCCGGTTAAACCTCTTTCTTCACACTCTGGCCTTGATCCCAATCGACACTGAGGCTAGCGATTTGCGAAAGCATGCCGCTATTTCGGGCGACAGAGACCCGAATTGCCGCCAGGCGCCGAGCTGATATCCGCCAAAAAGCGGCTCGAAAGAGAAGAAAGAGGACAGAGATCATGCGGAATTCGAGTTTCAGGGCCATTGGTTCCCGCGCAGTCGCGGTGAGCGCGCTGGCGCTCTTGGCCGCCTGCGGTTCGACCGATCAAACGGTGGATCAGGGGATCGACAATCATCCGCTCGAAGCTCAACTCGCCCCTGCGGTCTGGGTCGCTGAAGACGGCTGTAAACACTGGATCATCGATGATGGGGTCGAAGGGTATATGTCGCCGATCCTGAATGCCGATGGCACACCGAATTGCGCGTGAGAGGGATGATCATGAAAACCAGTATTATCATCACCGCCGCGGCTTTCGGCATTGCCCTGGCAGGCAGCGCCTCGGCTCAAACCGCCGGCAAAGCTTACGAATCCACGCGCCTCTTTTTCGACGATGAGCCGCCAGTCAATGCGGTTGGCAAGATCTGGGTTGATCCGCTGGGCTGCGAGCACAACATTTTCTCGGACGGGACCGAGGGATATATGGCCGAACGGTTGACCCGCGACGGACGCGCGGTCTGCGGTTCGACACCGTCCATCGACAGCTCGGATGTCTGGATCGATCCCGATGGTTGCGCGCATTGGTTCGTCGATAGCGGGGTCGAGGGCTATCTCTCGAGCATCCGCTTTCCGGATGGCAGGCCAAGCTGCGGTCCCGAAGCGCAGCAACTGGTGCAGCGTTTCCCTGCCGTGCAACTGCTGGCGACCACGTGGCGCGACCCGAACGGATGTTTCCATTGGATCGCTGATGACGGATTCGAGGGCTATATGTCATCCCGGCTGGCTCCATCCGGCGCACCGGTCTGCGAGGGTCAGGCCCCAGCGCCAACCTCGCTCACTCTGGCCGCCGATGCGCTGTTCGACGTCGATTCATCCGAACTCAAACCGGAAGCGGTGGAAAAGCTGACCGAGTTTTTCGAGCTGATGAACAAGGTTGGAAAATCGCGGATCTCGGTGATCGGCCATACCGATTCCGACGGGACCGAGCCTTACAATCTCGCGCTGTCGCTGCGCCGGGCGCAATCGGTGGCAGCTTTCGGCGACACGTTTGAGATCGCCTCGCTGATCGACGGCAAGGGAGAGACGCAGCCCGTCGCCCCCAACGACACGCGCGAGAACAAGGCAAAGAACCGCCGCGTCGAGATTTCCATCCTTGATTGAGGCATAGCTCCGGGCCCAAGGGCCCGGAGCCAAACGACTGGGTCGCGGCCCGACCCGGGCCGCACGGCGCTTTGGGGGATCAATGACCATTGAAGTCTGGCTGGCCTTCGCCCTTGCCAGCGCCGCGCTGCTGGCAATACCGGGGCCTACCGTGATGCTTGTGGTCTCCTACGCACTCGGCCATGGCCGCCGATCGGGCTGGGCGACGGTTCCGGGGGTCACCCTAGGAGATTTCACCGCCATGACCCTGTCGCTGCTCGGCGCCGGAGCGATCCTGGCGACCTCAGCGACCCTTTTCACTCTGCTTAAACTGGTAGGCGCTGCATATTTGGTCTGGCTCGGCATCGGCCTCTGGCGCAGCGCGCCCGCTGCGCTGACGACGGAACGCCGCAAGGGCGCACTCCGCGACATGTTCTTCAGCAGCTATGTCGTGACCGCGCTCAATCCCAAAGGCATCGTCTTCTTCATCGCCTTCGTGCCGCAATTCATCGACCCAGAGGCTCCCGCGTTGATGCAATTCGTGGTGCTCGAGGCGACGTTCTTGACACTGGCGGCCCTCAACACCCTTCTCTGGGTTGTGATGGCATCAGAAATGCGCGCCCGGTTTCAAAGGCCGAGCGTGCTGCTTTGGGCACAGAGGATCGGGGGCAGTTTCCTGATTGCTGCGGGCGTGCTGACCGCCTTCGCTAAGCGCTCGGCCTAGATCAGCTCACCGGTCGCGCTGCGGACGTGCGTCGGCCAGCCGCGGGCCATCCTCGTCCACCGGCCCGGGGCGCAGCTTCAGAAGGTTTTCGCCCAACCCGCTGAGATCGCAGAGGAACCCCTGATAACCGATGATCCGACCCTCGGAATCGCGGGCGCAACGGCCCTTGCGCTCAGGCCCGGCGCTGGGGCGTTGAGGCGGCACTTCGACCGCCGAGGCAATCTGGGCCGCTCGACGTGCTTTCGCCTTGGCCGCGCGCCAGGCCTGATAGGGTTTTTCGGTCCGGCTGGTCAGCGCGAGCAGGCTTGCCGCGTCGAGAAAACCGGTCTCCGGCAGCCCCTCATCCTGTTGCATCTCGGAAATTGCGGCGCGGGTGCCTTCCCCAAAGATCCCGTCAACGCCGAGGGGATCGAAGCCAGCCAGGGTCAGACGGCGCTGAACGACTGCTCGCTGTCCAACGGTCAGGCCCAATTGCGTTTCAAGCTCCACCAGCATTTCCGTGCTGGGCAGGATCGGATTGAGGTCCTGCACGGGGACGCTCGACAAGGCCAGGGTCGAGGGCGTCACCGTCAGTGCCCTGGCAGGCAAAGGCGAGATTCCGGCCAACTCGACGCTGCTGTCAATAAACGGACGTTCGGCCAGCACCGCAGGTGCCTGCCAGACGGGCTCACCGGCCTCTGCAAACCTGGTCGCCGGAACCGCAGAAGGTTCGAGGCTGATCATCGTCCCATCTACTGGCCATTCTTCGTGCTCGCCATCCAGAACCGTGTCGATCGCCGCCGCTTTCCATGTCGGATCGTCCAACAGGAACACGGTGATCAGAACCGAGATCATCGCCGTTCCGCAAAAAATCGTCGTCCATTCGTCGCTGACACCGGTCCGCATAATGCAACCTCTCGACTTCAATCGCTCAACGGCTGCATCGCAGCGCAGCATTCGAGCTTCCTGACCCGGACGTTATGCTAAGAATTCCAGGCTGCGGTCGCAAGGCCACAATTTAGGTGAAATGCAACTGACACAGAGCGTTAATGCCTTGACTCTTCGTATTTGTTTCGGGCCGACGCTATAATTACAGAGTCGCAAGCGGCACAGTCTCAATTTGCATGTTTATAGCATCAGCGCAGTTCAGCGCTGAGATGAGCGGCGGCTTGGTCGGTGATTTTACCGGTCGCGCTGCGCGGCAGGCTTGAAACAAAATCGATCCGCCGGGGAATGAACACCGGATCGACATGCGCCTGCATATGACGCCTGAGGGCAGCGCGGATTTCGTCATCGGACAGATTGCTCGCCCGGTCGCGCACAGCCAGGATCCTCAGCCGGTCATCTCCGCCGGTCCGGGCGCGCAGGACAACACCGTCTGCAAGGCCAGGCGCTTCGACCAGGATAGCGTTGAGCGCTCCTAGGCTTGTCCGCTTGCCTGCGACATGGATCATGTCGCCCAGCCGCCCGAGCAGCAGGAACCGACCATCCGCCGCCACTTCCACCAGATCGCCCAAAAGTACCGGCTCAGGCAGATGCGGGGCACTGGCGATGGTGCCCTCGAGGGTTTGATCGAGCCGGAAGCCGTCCATCTGCCGCCATTCCGGCCTCTCGACGGTGCGTCGCCAGGCAAGCGAACCGGTCTCGGTGCTGCCGTAGATCTCAAAGACCGGCAGGCCGCCGCGCGCCTCCAACCGCTCGGCCAGCGCCAACGGCATTGGGGCAGTGGCGGAGAGGATCATTCGGACAGACGGCGTCTCATGGATGACAGGTTCGAGATAACGCAGATGCGCCGGGCTCGTGACCAGCGCCAAACCGGCCATGCCCTGCTCGGTACAGGTCCGTGCGGCGAGGCTGAGATCTTCGGGATAGAACACTGTGCCCCGATAGAGCGGCCTGCCATGGGCAAGGCCGGCTAAGATCGCAGCTTCCAACCCGAACATGTGCTGATGCGGCGTGGTGCCTAGGATTGCCGACCCGTCCGGAAGGCCGGCCAAGCCATAGAGCATCTCGGCGAGCGCACTGCCTCCGGCCAGGGATACCCAATCTTTGGGGTGACAGACCGGCGCACCGGTGGAGCCGGAGGTATAGACCTCGATCCGCCCCGAGCTTTCGGCCAACGCGTCAGAGATGTCCTCAGCACCAGCTTCAGAACCATCGGGCACCGAATTCAGCACTCTCTCGGCAAGGCCCGGCACGCCCGGAGACCCGAGCAGACACACATCCTCGGGTTCACCCAGGGCCAGGCGGATCGCGCCGGGTGCCTTGGCCGAGGGCAGGATCATCCGCTGCCCGTTCAGAACCGCCGCCGCCAGCCCGACCATAAAGCGATAGCGATCCTCGAGCAGGTTGCAGACCCGGCTCGGCCCGGCGATCTTGGGCCGCAGCGCCGCAACATCCGCTGCGAAGCCTGCCCGCGAGCGCGTCTCATCGGGCCGTTTTCCGATACAAAACGGAGCTGTCACAGTTTCAAATCGGCCCATATGGCCGGTTGCGAGAGGGTCCGCAATGTATGGCCCCAGGTTTCCGCCCGGCCATAGCGAAAGCTCGCGTAGTGATGCGAGAGGATGAACCAAAGGAACTGCCCTGCCAGCAGGAACAGGATCGCGGGTCCGAGCACGCTCCGCATATCGGGGACCAACATGGCCGCAAGCCCGGCCAGCGCCGTCACCGCGGAAAGTGCGCACCAGAGCCTGCATTGCCCTCGCACGAAGTGGCGGAACTCGGCGGTCATCTCCGGCCCGCGGCGCATCATCCGGATCACCTGCAGCAGAACAGGCTCCGCACCCTCGCGCAGACCGCGCCAGAAGATCCAGGCGACGCCCAGATTAATCGTGGCAACTGCAAGATAGGGGGCCAAGAGAATTTGGGGCCAGACCACCTGGGCCAGAACGGCGGCGGCTCCGATACCGAAGGCGGCCGGGCCGCAGAGGACGGGCACCATACCTGTGCGGGGCAGCAGGCTCCAAAAGGTCAGGGTCATCGCCGCAGCAAACAACCAGTCGTAGTGTTGTGTCGTGATCAACCCCTCGGCCACGGCCAACGGGCCCAGCAGAAGCGCCGCGATGATCCCGCCTCCCAGAAAACGGCCAGGAAAGCCTGAACCGCGTCCCTGCCCCGCGGGCTGCGGCGCCGCCGTGCTCACTGGGTCCTATGCTCGGCAATATGCCGTGCGAGCGCGTCCAGCGAGGCGAAGATCTCCTTGTTGCGCTGATCGTCCGAGCGCAGCTTGAATCCATAGGTTTTGGCGATGGCGAAGGCGAGCTCCAGCGCATCGATCGAGTCGAGACCGAGACCATCGCCGAAGAGCGGCGCCTCGGGGTTGATCTCGGGCGCTGTCACATCCTCCAGAACCAGCGTATCGACAATCATTTCAGCCACTTCCAGCCGGAACGCCTCGTCGGTCGCCATACCCGCTTCGTCACGCATGCACTGCCTCGCTTGCCGTAATCCCCCGGCTTTGGCGGAACTCCACCAGATGCCTCAACGCCTTGAACAACCAGATCCGCGACTGGATGCGCAGATCACGGCGGAAATCGCCTGCAAGCAGCGAAATCACCGCGCGCTCGATACCCAGGATGTCGCGGGGATGCAACATCATCTCGCGGAAGGCTGGGTCGTGGATGCGGTAGATGAACCAAGAGACGTAGTCGATCCGCCGCCTTATGTGGCGGTCATAGGCGGCGAAGCGCCGTGCCCTCAAAACAGGGTCGCCACGGGTTGCCAACACCGCATCGGCAGCCTCGCAGGCGCTGTTCAAGGCCAGATGCACCCCAGTGGAAAAGACCGGATCGATGAACCCATAGGCATCGCCGACCTTGAGATGGCCTGGGCCATGGGCCGACGCAGCGCGATATGAGAAATTGCCAGTGGCATGCATCTGCCCCACCGGCTCGGACTGTGCCAGAAGCCCAGCGATATCCGGGTGGCGGGCGGCATGGGCGCGGAAGAACGCCTCGATCCCGGTCTTACGGCCCGCCATATGCGCCCCCGGCGCCACAAGACCGATCGAGGTGATCCCCTCCTGTAGCGGGATCTGCCACATCCAGCCGGGATCGGTCAGATGGATCCGGATATTGCCGCCGCGCGCGCCTTCTCTGCGCGGCACATTGCGAAAATGCCCGAAGATCGCCGCAGAGGTGTTGCGCGGATCGGGCGTCTTTTCGCGACGGGCTTTGGCCATAAGGGTTGACCGACCGGAGGCGTCGATCAGCAGCCCCGCCTGGAACAGGCGCACATCGCCGGAGACCGCGCCGTCCGAGCCGGTGCTCTCTGAGTTCGTCTCGATCACCGCGCCACCGTCGTTGCAGGAGATCACCCGAGCTGTTGTCTCCTCAAGCGTCTCCGCCCCAGCATCCGCCGCTCGGCGGAACAAGAGCGCATCGAAATCCTGCCGGCGCACCTGAAATGCGGTCGCCGGGCCCGGGGTTAGCGCACGGGTGAAGGCAAAGACTGTATTGACCGAACCATCCTCCGAGATGAACTCCGCCCCGGGTTTCTCGACCCCGATCCCGCCAACCTGGTCGAGCACGCCGAGCCGCTTTAGGATCGGCATCGAATGGGGCAGCAGGCTTTCCCCGACATGAAAGCGTGGATGTCGTTCTTTCTCGGCGATCACGACGCGCAAGCCCGCCTCGGCCAGAAGGGTCGCCACCGCCGAACCGCCCGGGCCGCCGCCCAGAACGAAGACATCGCAGGTCTCGGCCGGCCGGTCTTCAGACATTGAAGGGCTTATTGAGGCTGCTTTGGTCATCGTCAGGTGGTTCCTCCGTCGACGGCAATCAATTGCCCCGAAATGTAACCTGCATGGTCGGAAGCTAGGAACCCCACGAGGGAAGCGACCTCCTCAACCTTGCCAGCTCTCCCGGCCGGTGAAAGCTTCACTAATTCGTTGTAATTTGCAAGCGATTGGGTGTCGGGCGTCGCAATCACACCTGGGGCGACAACATTGGCCGTGATCCCTCGGGCGCCGTATTCGCGGGTGAGAGACTTCATCAGCGGCAGTAATCCGCCCTTGGCCGCGGCATAGTTCGTCTGACCGCGATTGCCGGTCACTGCCGTCAGCGAGGAGATTGCCACGATCCGGCCCCAGCGGGTGCGCATCATCGGCAGGATCAACGGCCTGAGCGCTGTGAAGACGCCGGTCAGATTAACATCGATCACATCGCGCCAATCCTCGGCCTTCATCGCCGCAAAAGGGATGTCGCGGTGCAGACCGGCATTCAGCACGACGATCTGGACGGGATCCTCCTCGGCCAGAGCCTGCAAGACGGGCATGACTTTCGGGTCGGTCAGATCGGCGATCAGCGTCTGAGCCGGTGTGCCGCCGGTTTGGAGTTCGACGGCCAGGCTCTCGACAGCCTCGGCATTGCTGTTGGCATGAAGGATCAGGGAACGGCCCTGCTCCGCCAGATGCCGCGCAACGGATTGGCCGATCGGGCTGGAGGCTCCGGTGATTAGCGCGCGTTTCATTCGGGCGCCCCTCCCTGCATGCTCATGACGGCAGCCCCTTCGACCAGAGTTGTGCCCGCTGCGGCAACGGAAAAGCGGTATTGCGCAGCGTCTTCGCCGCCGCCGCTTCGCTCGGCCTCGACGATCAGGGGGGTGGATGCGGTGACTTCCAGCCCCATGCACCTCATGTCGCGGATCGAGAGCAGAAGCCCGGTATGCGCCCCGGCCACGCCATGGATCGAGGCATGCGCCGCCGCGGCCTGAGCGCCGAGCTCAACAAGAGCCACAGTAAAGAGCCGCCCACCGATCCGCAGCGGGTAGTCGGTCGCGCCATGGTCCCGTGCGCGAGCCTGGATCCTTTCAGGTCCGATCTGCTCGATGGTCTCGATCAACCGCATCGCGCCGCGATGGGGCATGCGCTCCAGGGCCGCATCGTTCATAAGGGCGAGACCTCCACCAGCAGACCTGCCCCGCCGGAGAGGCCCAGGCCGATCTTCCCCGCCCGCCGCTGCGAGAGACATTCGAGCAAGGGCAGCACCGCCGCGACCGGATTTCCCATGGTGCGCAGCGCCTGGGCGATAGGGCTCTC
>JBCDKL010000034.1:0-16625 GCA_038746695.1 Pseudomonadota bacterium
GCGATCAAGGCGGGCCGGGTCTGGACGAATTGCTATCACCTCTATCCGTCTCACGCGGCCTTCTGAGGCTATAAGCAATCCGGGATCGGGCGGGAGAACCACAAGATGATGCTGAACCACTACCAGCAGACCAAGAACATGCTGGTCAGTTACAGCCCGAACGCAATGGGCTTCTTCTGAGTCTAAGCACAATAGAGTGGCCCGCCGTCACCGGCGGGCCAGTTTCGCATCGACCCGACTAGGTCAGGCTGCGTTGCCGCGCAATGCGAAGTAAAGCCCTCCCACCAGGAGCAACAGATGAAACTGATTGCCCAGGAAGAGGTCCATCGGCGGCGCCCAGTACACCACGACGACCACACTCGCGACGATCAGCGCCAAAGTGGCGCCGCCAACACGGGTGATCAGATCGCCCAGCCGGGTCTGCAAGAACCCTCCGGCGATCAGCGCCAGACCGGCGGCAAGTTCACCGAGTGCTGCAGCAACCCAGAGCAGCACCGGAACGCCGAACGAGGCGGCCTCATCCACGCTGATCGGAGCTTTCAGGAAGCCCTGATGCATAATGAACGCGGCCAGGGCGATGCGGAGCAGCCAATGCGCTGCTTGAAGATCCGGCAGCATCCGCTCACCGCGGAGAACCGAAACAACTGTGTTCATAGTCGACTCCTTGGTCATCAATTCCGTGGGGCCGCCGCGAAGGCGACACGGTTTGTGCTGGGACCGCTGCGGGGTCTTGCGCCCGCGCGCGTCGAAAACCTTGACCTAGCAGACTGGTTACGCGGGACAGCCGCTAACGGATTGTGCGATGCGTCAATTTGGTCGGTCTTGCACGATGCGGTGTGCGACGCCGCTGGCGGGCGGCGCTCGGCGGGGCTATATCTTTGGAAACACTGAAGGAGGATCCGGTGACCGCGCATCTTGCGTCCTTGATAAACGCTATCGCCCTGATCGCCATGTCGCTCTGGGCCTATACCGCCGGGGGCGGCGCCTCTTTCACCGCGCTTATTCCAGCAGGGTTCGGACTGGCATTGCTGCTCTGCTATTCCGGTGTGAAAGCGCAGAACAAGGTCATCGCCCATATCGCGGTGCTTCTGACCTTGGTGGTGCTGATCGCCTTGATCATGCCCCTGCGCGGCGCCATCGGGCGCGAGGATGGGATGGGAATCCTGCGGGTCGTGGTGATGATGGCAAGCTCAGTCCTGGCCATCGTTTATTTCGTGAAGAGCTTCATCGACGCCCGCCGCGGCCGCGTCTGACAAAGAGAACAGAGGAGCACGAACATGGCTGAGACCCAGATAACCTGCGTGACCGATGAGAGCGCTCTGCCCGGCACCGATCCTTTGGCCCGGGTCACTGCAACCGATGCGGCCCGGGCGCTGATCTCCGAGCTTCAGGCGCGTCATGGTGAGATCATGTTCCACCAATCGGGCGGATGCTGCGACGGCTCCTCGCCGATGTGCTATCCTAAAGGCGAGTTTCCGCTGGGCCGCAAGGATGTCCGCCTGGGTGAACTGGACGGCGCTGAAGTCTGGATCTCTGGCCCGCAATTCGAGGCTTGGAAACACACTCAGCTGATCCTCGATGTAGTCCCCGGCCGGGGCGGCATGTTCAGCCTAGACAATGGGACCGAGCGGCGCTTTCTGGTCCGCAGCCGTTTGTTTTCGGAGACGGAGTTGGCGGAACTCGACGCGAAAGCCTCCTGAACCGGATCGGTTAGAGGCAGTCCAAAGGAAATCACGATGAACCAACTGATCGACACCTGGTCGCGTCTGCCCGAAGAAGAAGACATTATGACCGAGGAGCATGCCTGGATCTGGCGCGAGATGATCCGGGCCGCGGTCACCGGCGACCTCTCTGACACCAAGGTTCTGGATATCGGCTGCAACCAAGGCGGGTTTCTGCGCATGCTGCACGACACAGTGCCATTTCGTCATGCCGTCGGTATCGATCTCGCGAAGGACCGGGTGGCCCTGGCCGAAGCCAGCAAGGGCGAGCGCCCGATCGACTATGTCGCTGGAACCAGATTGTCCGAGGCGGGCACGGGCTTCGATATCGCCTTCAGCCATGAGGTCATTTATCTGATCGAGGATCTCGCCGATCATGCCCGTCAGGTCGCCGAGGTGCTGAAACCCGGCGGCGCCTATTACGCCGTCACCTGCTGTCACCGCGACGCCCCGCTCTGGCCGTCCTGGCGCGAGAAGATCCAAGGCTTCTCGAACCTGCCAGTGCCGGATCACAGTGTTGAAGACATTGCCGGGGCATTCCGCGCGGCGGGCTTCGAAGTCGCGGTGAACCGCTTCCTGGCCAACGCTTTCATCCCACTGGACGAGCCGGGAGAGTATTGCCCCACCGATCTCTCCACGATTGAGACCTATACCAACTGGAAGCTGATGTTCCGCTGCACCCCGTTCGGCCAGGTCTAGACCGGCCGCTTTGTCGTCGCATCAGCCGACAGGTGGTCTTCGCACGGTGCCAGCCGGGTGAGCAAAGTCGCATCTGCATTGACACGCAATGGTCCGCAGGTGTGACAAAGCACGCGTCAGAATGAGTGTTGCGGCGGCGCAAACCGCTTCCAGTCTCCAAAACTGGGAGCTAGGCCACCCCGCGACTATAAATCTTAACCAATCGCGCGTTTCGAGTTTACAGCCATCCAGCTCTGCGGCAGATACGGGGTGACGCAACGCCAGCTTCCGCCAGCCGACAAGTTTTCAAACGGGGGCTGGCAATGGCGCGGATTTCTTCTCGTACGATCCAGGGTGTTCTGTTGGGCGACCAACGAACCGACAACGTTCTGCTGCTGCAGGATTTCAATGGCGATGGCGACAGTCTCGACGAAGGTGAGATTCAGGTCTTCTTCGATGAGAGCAACGCTTCCGGCCTGGTCGTGCCCACGGCTGGTGTGCTGAACATCCACCAAGGCTCGGACAAAGTGGTTTATGTGGGCGATGGCGATACCGACACGGTCTATCGACTGGTCGATCTGAACGCCGATGGAGATGCCAATGATGCAGGCGAGGCCTCGATCTGGTTCTCGGGCGATGGCAATGCCGAGGAGCTGACCCTGCCCACGCCGATCGGTATCCACGAAGGGCCGGATGGCGCCATCTACATCTTGAACGCAGGGACCGGATCGCTGCCAACGGATGCAATCTACCGCACCGAAGATCTGAACGGCGACGGCGATGCCGAGGATGCGGGCGAAGCGGGACTTTGGCTGGATATCGCCAGCATCGTGCCCACGTCGGCCGCCTTCGATCTGACCTTTATCGGTGATGTTGCCTTTGTCATGGACTCGGCAGGTGGCGAGCCGAGTGTCGTGCTCAGGATCGAGGATCTGGATGAGAGCGGCGACATCTCTGCCGATGAGGTCACCACGTTCATCGACGATGAGAACACGCTGGGCGTTCCAGTCGATTTTGGGAATGCGGCGGCGGTGAGCGGCGCTCTCCTGACCAATACCGGGATCGCTGCGCCTGGCCCGGCGGTGATCACCGCGCTCACGGATCTGAACGGCTCGAACACGATTGACGAGGCGGGTGAGGTGGTCGAGCTTTGGAATGCGACCACCCTGCCTGAAGGTCAGCAAACCTTCGTCTCCTTCTCAATCGCCGCCGATGAGGATGGCCGGCTGGCTCTCACCTCGGACAGCAACGTCGTGCTGTTGACCGATCTCAATGGCGATGGCGACTATATCGATCCAGGCGAGACGGTGATCGCCGCATCCGCGAACCTCGAGAGCCCAATCGAACGTCCCCGAGCCGTGGAATTCTATGAAGGCGAGGCCCAGCCGGTGCCGAGCCTGATCAGCACCGGAAACCAATTCTCTCTCTTCCTGGATGCAGAAAGCGGAACTCTCTTCTCCAGCGGGGCCAATTTCTTCGGTCAGCTGGGTAATGGTGCTGAGGGCTTCAATATCGAGCAGCCCCGCCCGGTCAAACTTCCCGACGGGTTCGACGAGACCATTGTCTCGATCTCGGCCGGGCAGTTGCATTCGACCTTCCTGACCGATGCAGGCCAGGTCTATTCCTGGGGTTTCGGCAATAACGGGCCGCTGGGCCTGGGGGACGAGGAAAACCGCGCTGCCCCGGAACTCGTAACGACCCTCGCGGATATCGAGGTGATTTCGGTCGAGAACGGCAATGGGGTCTCCTATGCCATTGCCGCGGATGGCACGCTCTATTCCTGGGGGTTCAACAGCAACGGGCAGCTCGGCCTGGGCGACCGCGATGAGCGGCTGATCCCGACCGAGGTGACGGATCTCTCCGAGGAGACCGTGGTCGCAGTATCCTCCGGCACGTCCTTTACTCTGGCGTTGACCGCTGATGGCCAGATCTTCGGCTTCGGCTCGAACCGCGACGGGCAGCTTGGTTCGCCCGACGGTCTCGAGGAGGACGGCTCGACCATGACCCGGGTTCTGAGCCCGATTCTGGCGGATGGGCTGCCCAGCGATATCGTTGCAATCACAGCCGATACCAACACCGCTTATGCCGTCACCTCGGATGGGCGGGTTTTTGGCTGGGGTGAGTCGCGGTTCGGCCAACTGCTCCTGGGCGAGGATCAGGGCGACGGGACTTTCGTGCCCGACACGGCGGATGTGCTGGTCCCGATCGAGCTGACCGATCTGCCGGACGGCGTGATCGACGTCAAAGGCGGTGCCCGCTGGGGGGCCGCATTGACTGAGGACGGCGATGTCTTTCTCTGGGGCCCGAACGATGAAGGCCCGACCGGCGGATTGGACGGCGACCCAGCACTTGAAAGCGATGTGAGCTTCTTCCCGACGAAGATCGCAGGGCTCGACGAGCCCAACATCGTTGAGATCCAGTCCGGTCCCAATGTCCTGTTGGCCAGGGCCGAGGATGGCACAGTCTTCGGCTTTGGGATCAATGGCGACGGCCGGCTCGGTTTCGAAAGCGATGGCGAAACAGTGTTTTTCCCTCAAGAGATCGAAATCGGCGGTGACATCGCGCCCTGGCTGATCTCGGCCGACCCTGGCGACAACGCCCGCGATATCGAAACCAATAGCAGCTTCACGCTGACCTTTACCGAACCGGTCGGACCGGGCGAGGGGGTGTTCCGCCTGGTCAACAGGGATACGGGAGAGGTGACCGAGATCGATCCATCCGATCCGCGCCTCGTCACCTTCGATGGCGAGACCGTCATCGTCACCCCGCCCGCGCATCTGGAAGCGGACGCGCGCATCGCGATCGAGATCGATGCCGATGGCTTTATCGCTTTGGATGGCGATCCCTATGCCGGTATCGATCCAGGCGACACCAGCACCTTCAATTTCACGGTATCGGAGACTGCATCGACTGAGGCGGATGGCGACCCGACCGGGCAGGACGATCTGCTCCGCGGCGGCGCTGAGGGCGAACGCATCGACGGCCGTCTGGGCGACGATCTCATCTCTGGCGGCGGTGGCGATGACGATCTGCGCGGCGGCGGCGGCGATGACGAGCTGTTCGGCAATGAAGGCAATGACCGGATGCGCGGTCTGCTGGGCCAGGACATCCTGGAAGGCGGGATCGGCGATGACACGATGCATGGCGGCGCGGATGAGGATTCCTTGTTCGGCGGTGCAGATAACGATCTGATCTTCGGCGGCCGCGGGGGAGACCTTCTGGAGGGCGGCATCGGCGACGACACGCTCATCGGCGATCTCGGCGCGGACCGGCTGGATGGTGGAGAGGGCGACGATTTTCTGACCGGAGGCCGCGGCCCGGACTTGTTCATCTATAATGCTGGGCTCGACCGGATCACCGATTTCAACGAAGGGATCACGCTGTCCGGCGAGTTCGAAGCGGTCGATATCATCGAGATCGATATCGACGGGATCTACAGTTTCGAAGACCTGGTGAATGTCGCCAGCGATACCGGCCCGGATCTGAGTTTCGCCTTCTCCGAGCAGGATGTGCTGACGCTCTCCTTCACCGATCTCGACGAATTGAACGAGGCCTCGTTCCTGTTTAGCTAAACGATCCTGACGTCCGGCTTTCGCGCCGGGCGTCTTTATCCCGCTTGCGCGCGTGCCTGCTTTGCCAGGGTGGCCAGTCGCGCGCGCAAGTCTCCGCTGCCCGATAAAGGTGGGTCGAGCCAGAGGCGTGCCACCTCGTCGCCGCAGATCATGTCCAACCCCTCTCGGTCGAAACAGGCCAGCTTCCAGGGTCCGGCCGGGCGTCCTAGAAGAACCGTTGCGTAAAGCGCCACGGCATCGGCGTGGTCTTCGTTCATATGGGTGACCGCGCCAGCCTCGATCGCCTGCAAGTCGGGATCTTCGGGCGACAGCAGATCCTCGCGCGCCATCGCATAGGCTTTGCCGAAGCCGCCATTATAGGATGCACCTTCCGGTTCCAGCCGCCAGAACGCGAAATCGCCGAAATCGACATAGAGTTCCGCCTTGGGATGGCGGGCGAGAAAGCGTGCGCGGAGCGCCATACGCTCGGTCTCAAACACCCGACTGGCCTGCCCGAAGACCGTGATCCTTGGATGCGCCAAGGGATCGCCACGCCCTGGCTCTCCAAGCAAGAGCGAAGCCCTTGAGTCCGCCTCCAAGGCGCCAAAATGGCCCGAGAGCTGCGAGATCAGAAAGAGCGGGGCACCATCCCCCGAGGTCGCCAGCGACACCCGGCTTGCCATCGGAATGCCCGTGCCTGGGTCCAAAGTTGCCAGTGCGCCGAAACGCGCGGTTCTCAGAAACGTCTTGGATGCGCGGCGGGCGGCGTCATCGACCGGTTGCAGCACATCCTTCTGAGCCTTATCCGCGGCCATCGCAGCCCGCCGGGATCAGAGCGCGTTCTCCACTTCCGGCCGCAGGATCGTCGGCTCGAGCGTTTCGATTACCGAGCGGGCGTCATAGGCGAGCGGGTCGTCGGCGGGTTTCTCTCCCTCGAAGACGACAATATTTGCAAACGCTTCATAGCGGTTGATCGGCCGACCGGTCGTGGCGCCAAACCCAAAACGGCTGAACCTGAACGATGAGCGGAAGATAAAAGGTGCGGACCCAAAGGTGCCGCCGCGGAACCGGGTCTCGACCTCGGTCTCCTGATCGGCCACCCGGAACCAGTCATGGCCCGAGGCCAGCGTTACTTCCGCTGCGCGATAGAGCAGATAGCTCTCGACGGTCTCGCGCGCCGTCCGAGAATTGCCCGAGAAGCGAACCTGGAAGCGGTCTTCCTCCAGCGCCTGATCGGCGAAACCGTTGCGATCCACCGCGGGCGCATAGGGGGTCGGACCGGCACAGGCGGCCAGCGCCAAGGTGGCAAGAACCAGGGCGATCCTGGCGGGGATATGTGAACTGCCAAATTTGAGCATGACATCCTCCAATCTGGGTATGGCTCAATAATAGGCGTCAACCCGCTCTAAGAACAGGACAACATGCCTCCTGATCAGTCACATTTGAACGACTTTTGGTTCAAACCTTGTCATCACAGCCAAACCTCCACGATTTTTTTGAGACGCACTTCGCAGATAATCTGAGACGAGACGCGGCAAACCTGCACGCGGACTCGGCTCTTGATCGCTGAGGCTGCGTCTGCAAAGACGGAGGAAGCCAAGCAATGCTCGATACGCCAGGCGGATACTGACGGCAAAGTGGTCCTGTGGCGACGATGAACGACCCTGAACAGCGGGCAGTCTCGGTTTTCTTGGAGGAGCGGCATAATCTGATCGCGCTGGCCTGCAGCGTGGTCCGCAACGAGGCTGTGGCTGAGGAACTGGTGCAGGACAGTTGGCTGCGCTGGCAGCAGCGTCTCTATCCAGCCCAATCGGCGCGCCCGATCCTTCGGCGTATCGTCGCCAATCTCGCCAAGGATTGGTACCGCAGATCGCGCAGCGAACGCATCGCGCTCGAGGCTCATGCCGCAACGCTGGACCATGCGTTGGACAGCGAGCGGGTCTTTGTCGCCCGCGAGGATCTGGCCCGGGTGGTTCGCGCGCTGCGCCGCCTGCCAGAAAGGACCCGCATTGCATTCCAGCTCCACTGCATCGATGAGTTGACCTTTGTCGAGATTGGCCGCCGTCTCGGCCTTTCGAAGTCCCGTGTGTTCGAGCTGGTCGAGGACGCGCTGGTGCACCTGACCATCGCGTTGGACGGGTGACGCGAGCAAAGCCTCGGCGCATCTGGTAGGGAACTGTCTGCAGCAGGAAAAGGGCGCGACATGTCCGATGCCGACCGACAGGACCGGGTGCGCGAGGCGACGCGGATCTTTTTGAGGCTGCGCGAAGATCCCGAGAATACCGCGCTGCTGGCGGCGCGTGAGGCGTTTCTCGCGCGCGGACCGACCGAGCGCGAGGTCTACGAAAAGCTGGTTCGTGCCTGGCAGGCGGCGCGCGAACGCCGTCCGATGCGCAGCGGCGGGCTTTTGCTTTTGCTCTGCGCCGTTCTGGCCGGGCTCTATGTTGCGGCGGATCCTCTGCGCATTCAGCTCCTCGCTGATCATGTCACCGACTACCGGCATGAAGCGGTCATGCTCGAGTCCGGCGATGCGGCGGTCCTGGATGCGGGGAGCGCGCTTTCGGATGATACGATCAGCGGCGAACGCCGGGTTGCCCTGCTGCGCGGAGCGGCCTTTTTCGAGGTCGACCCTTCCGAGCGGCGCTTTGTCGTCGAGGCAGGGGATGTCACAGCCGAGGTGATCGGCACATCCTTCGAGATCTCGCGTCTGAGGGACGCGGTCCTGGTCACGGTCGCTGAGGGCAGCTTGCGGGTGACCACCGCGGGCGAAAGCTGGCGCCTCTCAGCCGGCGAGCGGTTGCGGTGGAACCAAGGGGAAGGCGGTACGATCGAAGCCATAGCACCCGCGAATGTGGCGGCATGGCGCGATGGCCAACTCGTGACCGACGGCATGTCCTTCGGCGAAGTTGCCGAGGTGTTGGACCGCCGTCTTTCGGGCCGCATTCTGGTCTTGGACGGCGAGCTCTCGGCATCGACTGTATCGGGTGGGCTGGATCTGACTCGGCCCGAGGCAGCGCTTCAAACCCTGGCGGAGGTCCGCAGCGCCCGCGTCATCTCGGCACCGCCTTTTGTGACCGTTATTTATCTGGAGGAGTGACGCGTTTTTCTTCCGGAAAATCCGGATCCCCATTCGTCCTTGATCTGAGAAGTCTGTGAAGATCAGCCGATGGGGGACGGAATGGGGCGTCGATTTTCGAGAGTTTCCGGTATGGCAATCGCGCTTGCGCTGGCCGCCTGGCCGCAAATCGGCCTTGCGCAGGCGACGCAGGAAATCGATGTGCCTGCCCAGCCGCTGCCCGCAGCCCTCGCCGAATTGAGTGCTGAAACCGGGCTGCAGGTGCTGGCCCCGACCGAACTTGTGGCGGGCCGGACCAGCCCCTCGGTGCAGGGCACGATGACCCCGCGCGCGGCACTGGACGCGATGCTTTCAGGAAGCGGCCTAGTGGTGCGGACGACCGGATCGGGCAGTCTGATCATCGAAGCTGCCGAGCCCAGCCAGATCGAGGGCGGGATATTCCTCGCCGACGAGATCGTTGTCACCGGTGAGCGCACCGCCCGCACGATCCAGGACACCGCCTCGAGCGTCGCGGTGCGTACGGGCGAGGACTTGGAGCGCCAGGCCGACTCGGCCGATCTGCGCGCGCTCTACAATCGCATCCCCAATGTGAACGGCACGGGTCTTGCGGGCGGCGTGATGCCGACCGTGCGCGGTGTGAAGAGCGAAGGCCAGCAGGGCTTTTTCGGTGCTCTGTTCAGCGGAGGACTGCCGCGCGTCACTATCCAGGTCGACGGCCGCCCCCAATCCCTGGGCGAGCTGCAATCTGGCGATGTGCCGCTTTGGGATGTGGAGCAGGTCGAGTTGTTTCGCGGGCCACAGACCACCACTCAGGGCCAGAACGCAATCGGCGGAGCGATCTTCGTGAACACCAAGGACCCGATCTTCGGTTTCGAGGCAGAGGCCCGCGTCTTGGGTGGTAATTTCGCCACCTATCAGGGCTCGCTGGTGCTGAACACGCAGTTGATCGAGAATGAACTGGCGCTGCGCGTCTCGGTCGATGGAAGGACCCATCGAAGCTTTGTCGATGTGATCGGAACCACTCAAAGCGACATCAATGCCGATCCCGAGAAGGACGACCATCGCAACGCAAGGGTGAAACTGCTGTTCGAACCCGAGGCCGCTCCGGGTTTGTCGCTGAAAGCTACCTTCGCGAACACGTATACCAGCCGCCTTTTCCGAGAGCGGGTCGACAATCCGCCCAGCACGATCTCGACCAATCTGACGAACTCGGTCTTCCAGAACGAGACCAATGCGCTGACCTTCGATGCGGATTACGAGTTCACGGATGTCTTCCAGATCCGCAACACGATTTCATTTTCGGATGTAAAGTCGGACTTTGTGATCCCTCCGATCATCGGCAACGGCCCGGCCAGCGACGATCGCAAGCAACTGAATTTCGAGACTGTTGGCGAGTTCGATAATCCTGATCTGGGGATCAGCGCCCGGCTCGGCTTCTCGCTCGATTACGCGATGAGCGACGGTTTCGTCGATGCCCGGCCAGCGGCGCGGGCGCTGCTTTTCGAAGGCGAGGATCTCAGCTATGGCGTTTTTGGCGAGGCGACATGGTCGCCGACCGATTGGGTCGATCTGACGGTCGGTGGGCGTTTTCAGAAGGATACGGCCTCGCGCGACATCACGACTGTCAGTCCGGCTCTGCCCGTCGTAGCGATCAATCGTACCGAAGATATCGACAGCAGTGCATTCCTGCCGCGTGCTTCGGTCTCGTTTCATCCTGCCGACAACGTCACCATCGGCGCTTTGGTGGCGCGCGGATACAATCCAGGCGGATCCAGCCTGGCCTTCACACCTCCTTTCGCTTTTGTCGAATTCGATCCGGAGTTTGTCTGGAACTATGAACTCTTCTGGCGCAGCTCTTGGTTCGACAACAAGCTCTCGTTCAATGGGAATGTCTTTTTTGCCGATTATCGCGACCAGCAGGTAACCCTGTTGGAGGATACGGTCGGCGGGCTCGCATCGATTGTGGTGAACGCCGACAAGACGCGCAGCTATGGGGTCGAGATGGATTTCGGTTTTCGGCCTCGTTCGGATCTGGAGTTCATCGGCTCGCTCGGCTTTCTCAAGACCGATTTCGTCGATGCAGAGACCCCTTTCGCCAGCCTCACCGGCTTGGAGTTCGCCCGCGCACCCTCGGTGACTGCAAGTCTTGCGATGAATTACGAGCCGATTGACAATCTCACGCTCGGTATCGAGGGCAATTATACCGGCGACTATTTCTCGGACGCTGCAAACACGCCGCTGGGCAAGATCGACAGCCGTTTTGTCGCGAATGCCAAAGTTGCCTATGAATATGGAAATGTGACCGTGTTCGGTGCGGTGACAAACCTGTTCGACAATACCTACCTGCTCGACCGGTTCACCACGGGCGCGACCTTGGGCGATCCGCTCGAATTCGAACTCGGATTGCATATACGATTTTGAAACAGCATGGCTCTCGGCGGGTCTTTTGAACCCCGCCTGAGTACTTTTACGGGGTCGCCACCGCCGCGGCGCAAAAAAATTTTGCCGAGGGTGAACCTTTTCCGGATGTCCCGACACTTACGCAGTGACGTGACGGACAGGACATGTGATGCCCTTTGCAGTAACACTATCGGCGGCCATGACAGATCAAACCGAGGCAGCCTACCGCGATGCCGAGCTTCTCGCCGCCATCGCCGCGGGCGATATGCGCGCTTTCGAGCGGCTTTATAAGACGTACTTTCGCAAGATTGTCGGCTTTGCCGCGCGGATGACCAGCCGAACCGACCTCGCTGAGGAGATCGCCTCGGAGACCGTGCTGGCGATATGGCGTGGGGCCGGCGGCTATCAGGGCACGGCCAAGCCGTCGACCTGGATTTTCGGCATCGCCTACCGCCAGGCGCTCACAGCGCTTCGCCGGTCCGACAAGGATCTCCGGGCCAAGGAGGCAGCGGGCGATATGGTCGGCGACGAAGCGGCGCCAGACGAGGTCGAGCGTTTGTTCCTGCGCGACACGCTGGGACGGGCGCTGGCGGAGCTCTCGCCCGAGCATCGGGCAGTTGTGGAGCTGACCTATGTATATGGCTACACTGCGGTCGAGATCTCGGAGATTATCGAACGCCCGGTGGGAACGGTGAAAACCCGTCTGATGCATGCAAGGAAGAACCTCAAATCGATCATGACCGCGCCCCCGGCGTCGGGAGAGGAGGAGGAGCCCAATGGCTGACCGTACCGAGCGACCAAATCTGGAGCATGACGAGATCTCCGCCGACCTGCCCTGGTATATCACCGGCGCGCTGGACGAGACGCGCAAGCGCGAGATCGAGGCCTATCTGGCCAGTTCGCCCGCCGCGCGCGAGGAACTGGCGACCGAACGGCGGCTGCGCGATGGCCTGTTGGCGCGGGACGACTTCGAAGGCGCCGATGATCAGACCTGGGAGCGTCTTAAGGAAGCTATCGCAGCGGAGACCCCGACACCGGCGCCAAGCCGCGTGCCCGATCAGCGCGATGCCACGGCAGCACAGGGCGGGTCGATCTTGCCGGATCTGAGCTGGCTTCTCGACTGGCTCGACCGGTGGCGCTTTCCGGTGGCTGGAACGGCGATCGGGGCAGCAGCCCTGGTGATCGGTCTTTCTCTTCCAACTCAGGATGCGGGGATTATTCCGGCGGGCGATCCGGCACCCTATCAGACCCTAACGACGCCGGATGAGATCAAGGGGCCGAGCCTCCGGGTCAAGGCAGCAGCAGACGCCGATCCAAAGGTGATCTTGGCCCTCTTCGCCGAGCTTGGCTTGACCGTTGCGGACGCGCCTTCGCCTGGCGGTGTTTATCTGCTCACAACCGCCGAGGATGCGGATTTGGGGGCGGCCGCTTCGATCTTGTCGAACGCGCCGGAGATCGCCTTCGTCGTTGTTCGCACTGGGCGCTAATTCAACGAAGGGAGCATGCCAATGGCGAAACTCTGGACCCTTACGGCAGTCTTGGCAGGCTTCGCGCTGGCCGCCTGCTCGGAGGCCGAGATCTCTGCCCCGCAAGCGGGACAGCAGGCGGATGGATCGCCCTGGCGGGTGGCTCCGGCCAATGATCTGGTCGGCCAGACCGATCTGATCCTGACCGTTCCTGCAGGCTCTCCCGCCGAGATGGCAGCTTTGGCCGAGGAGATCACCGCGCGCTACGGTGTCGAGTTCATGGCGGAATGGCCGCTTCGGTCGATCGGGCTCCATTGCATTGTGGTGCGGGCGACGGGTCAGGATTCCGATGCCCTGCTCAAGGCGATGCAGTCCGACGATCAGATCGAAGACGCCCAGCGCATCCAGGTCTTCGAGACGCTGGCCACCTCGATCTATGATGACGAGCTGGTCGAATTGCAGGACAGTCTGCGCCGGATCAGGGCCATCGATGTGCATGGCGTGACAACCGGGGCGGATATCCGGGTGGGCATCGTCGATACCGGGGTCGATTTCTCGCATCCCGACCTGGCCAGCCGGCAGGCACTGCTGCGCGATTTCGTGGGCCCTGGCGGAACGCTGGCACCGGCCGAGGCCCATGGCACCGCGATTGCAGGCGTGATCGCGGCGGATGCCGGTAACGGGCAGGGTATCGTCGGTGTGGCGCCGGGTGCTGATCTTCTGGGCCTGCGCGGATGTTGGGAGGCGCGCCCGGGAGGACCCGGGCGCTGTTCGACTTTCTCGCTGGCCCGAGCCCTTAACTTCGCTATCGAGAACGACATCGATGTCTTGAATATGAGCCTGGCGGGACCGCCCGACCCTCTGTTAGCGCAACTGGTGGCGCGGGCGGTCATGTCGGGGATGATCCTGGTGGCGGCCGAGGGCTCTCCCGGCTTCGACTTTCCAGGGGCGGCGGAAGGGGTGATCGCGGTGGCGAAGTCCGGCCCTTCCTCCCCCGGAAGGCTGGTGGCGCCGGGGGTCGATGTGCTGAGCACCGCACCCAATGCGGGCTATGACTTTTTCAGTGGGAACTCGGTGGCGACGGCCCATGTTACTGGGCTCGTCGCGTTGCTTTTGCAGGTCCATCCCGGGATGGCACCCGACAAGGTGGCGCGCACCCTGCGCGCCGGCAGCCAGCACCAGGCCGCCCTGCCTGGGGGCGATGTGGTCGATATCTGCCTGTCACTCAAATCGGTCACCGGCCAAACGCAGCCGAACGCCTGCTAATCGGTGGAGCGGCTCAGTCCTGCCGCATAGTCCAGCGTAAACGCCCGATAGCTCGGCGCGGTCACTTCCAGATGGCCGCGCATTTTAGCGTGCAGTTCTGGCAGTCGATGAAAAGGAACCAAGGGCAGTGTGTGATGCTCGACATGATAGGGCATGTTCCAGGCCAGAAACCGCACCGCCCGGTTGGTCAGCGTGGTCCGTGTGTTCTCGAACATGTTTGCCACAAAGGCACAGCGGCCATGCTCGGCCAAGAGATAGAGCCGCAGAACCGGCTGGCCCAGCAGCATTGGCAAGACCCATATCCAGAGCAGAAGCGGTGAGAAGAGCAGGCTCGTCCCGGCCAACGCATAGGCGGCGAGCATCCAGCGCGCCTCCACCGTCACCCGCGGCTGCGCTCGTGGCGGGACGAACTCTCCCGGATCACCTCCCACTGCATTGACCAGGACCTGCCGCAGCGCATCGCGCCAATAACGTAGACCCGAGGCGTAGAGGAGATACTCTCGCCATGTCTCGGGATGCGCGCCAGCGGCCAATTCGGGATCGTTGCCGGGGATATTCGTATGGCGATGGTGCGCGAGGTGGAAATAGCGAAACCATTCGAAGGGCAGCAGAATCATCAGCCCGGTCAGCCGCCCGGCCCATTCGTTGAGGCGCACGCTGGCGAAGGGCGTTTTATGGGTCGCCTCATGCTCCAGCGTGAACAGAAACACCAACACCACGCCATGGAGCGGCAGCACCGCTTGCCAGAGCGGCCAGCCAGAGGCAATCCAGATCCCGCCCAGAAGGATCAGCCCCAAATGCCCCGCCAGATGCCTGAGCCCAAGGCGATCGGACCGCGTGGTCAGTCGCACCATCTCGGCCTGTGGCAGGCTTGAGGTGAAGTCCTTATGGTCCATCGGATCCTTCGCCCACGAAACTTGACAACCGGCGGCCCGGCTCCGAATAACCGTATCGGGTAGATGAGGACGGGTCATTGGCAAATATAGATTTGTTTCTTGACGGGGTGGCGCTGACCAATGGCAACATCCTGCAGAACCTCGTGCGTGTGGACTCGATCACCGGCGAGGGGCGACTGGTGCATCGGGTGCTCGATGGGGTCACCGGTGCCAGCCTGGGAGAGGTCACCTTTCCAGATGTGGAGATTCCCGAAGGTGCGGGCCCGAGCTTTATTTTGCCCTTCGGTGATGGCGGGTTCGGGGTTTTGGCCTCGTTCAGTTCTGCGGTAGCGCCGGTCTTCCAGGCGTTCGATGCTGCTGGCGGGGTGTTAGGCGCCCCGATCGAGATTGGGGCCGACGATCCACTCAACTTACCGCTCATCTCGATTCAAAGCCTGACGCGGGCCGAGGATGGCACTGCAAGCTTAGTAACCCAGACGCGGATCGATGACCCTTCGGACCCGCTGGCCTTGGAAACTGAAACCTTCTCGGAGCTTCGGGTCTTCAATCTGGACGGCACGATCTCGGATCCCGTGCGCCTGGACAGCACGCTGCCGGGGCCGGGCGGGCTAACCCTGCCGGATGGCAGGATCGTCACCTTCTCGGCTGAGCCCGGGGTCAATCGTCCTGCGGTCATCGCTTCGGTCCTGGACCCTGTGGCAGACACCGTCGAGACTGGGCGCACCTCAACCCGCTCGACGATCACTTCCGGGCTCAACGAGTATGAGCTGACGGTGATCAAGCAGGTCTTCCTGCCAGGGACCGACCGTTTTGCAGTGGTCTGGTCGCAGGTCCCAAACAACAATATTATCGAAGGTTCGATATTCTTCGCCTTCGGACGCACCGGTCAGCCCGAGGCGCGGCTGGGGCCTCTAACCCAATTGGCGCCGGGCGAAGTGATCTCCGATAATTTCGAGATTCTGGCTCTGCCCGATGGCAGTCTGATCATCGGCTGGACCCAGGATCTGAACACCGGCCAGGAAGGCAGTTTGTTCGACGGGGCAGATGTCGTTTGGCAGCGCTTTGACGCCTTCGGCAATCCGCTGAGCGAGATTACCCAGGTCGAGACCGCCGGTCCGAACGAAAGCAGCATCTCGCTGGAGCTTCTAAGCGATCAGCTTCTGGTGAACACGGCGATCTTCGATGATATCGGCGACGGCACCACGCTGGCGAGCCAGACCTTCGATCTCGCCCTTTCGGCCTTCACCGAAACAGCGGACATGTTCACGGGCACTGAAGATGATGAGCTGCTCGACGGGCTCGGCGGTGACGACGATATCTCGGCCGGTGGCGGCAACGATACGGTGATCGGCGGCGCGGGCAACGATACGCTGCGCGGCGAGGAAGGCGACGACACGCTGATCGGAAGCGCCGGTTCGGACGGCCTGTTCGGAGGCGCTGGCCGCGATCAGGCCAGCTATGCATCTGCCACAACACGTGTTGCGGCGGATCTGCAGGGGCTCACCGCCGGGTTGAACGATGCGGCGGGAGACACATTCGATGGAGTCGAGGATCTGCTCGGCGGCCGCAGC
>JBCDKL010000035.1:0-16307 GCA_038746695.1 Pseudomonadota bacterium
CCGCTATGTCCGGCTGGGCGGCACGATCGACGATGCGCCTGGCGAGGCTTTCGACAAGGTGGCTAAGATGTTGGGTCTGGGCTTTCCCGGCGGACCTGAGGTGGAGCGGCAGGCAACCGCCGGAGACCCGGGACGTTTCGACCTTCCCCGTCCTCTGCTGGACCGGCCCGGCTGCGATATGAGTTTCTCGGGTCTGAAAACGGCGGTGCTGAGGGCAAGGGACGGGTTGGTCGAGACGCAGGGCGGTCTCTACCGCCGCGATATCGCAGATCTCTGCGCAGCGTTCCAAGCGGCGGCGGGCGAAGCTTTGGCATCGAAAACCGCAAGGGCGATGGCGCAGTTCAAGGAATTGCATCCCAGCGCCGATCCGGTCTTGGCGGTGGCGGGCGGCGTTGCCGCGAACACCCCGCTTAGAGCCCAGCTTGACGCGGCGGCGGTGCGGCTTGGCTTTCGGCTGATCGCGCCCCCGCTACGGCTCTGTACGGATAATGGCGCGATGATCGCTTGGGCCGGGATCGAACGCGCGGCGTCGGGCGAAGCGCAGGCCCCTGTGATCCCGCGCCCACGCTGGCCCCTTGACGAGACCGCCCCACCCCTGTTGGGCTCGGGCAAACGCGGCGCCAAGGCGTGAAAGGAGACACACATGCTCTATGCCATCATCTGCATCGACAAACCGGGGGCGCTGCAAACCCGCCTCGACAATCGTGAAGCGCATCTCGCGCATATCGAGGCGGCAAGTGGCGCCATCGTCCAGGCCGGACCTTTGCTGGATGGGCAGGAGAAGATGTGCGGCTCGCTCTTGATCATGGAGGCCGAGGATGTGTCCACGGTCGAAGCCTGGGCGGATGCCGATCCTTATGCAAAGGCGGGCCTGTTCGAGAGCGCGCAGATCCGCCCCTGGAAGCGGGTGATCGGATGAATGGGCCCTCCAAACCGCGGGTCAACGCTGCACGAATCGCACGGGTCCGCCCCCGCGGAGCTGCAGCCTTCGAGACATCTCAACCCATGGAAGGGAGGCGGTGATGGCCTATTGGCTCTTCAAATCCGAACCGAACACCTGGTCCTGGGAGGATCAGATGGCCAAAGGCGAGGTCGGAGAAGAATGGGACGGGGTGCGCAACTATCAGGCAAGGAACAATATGCGCCAGATGCGCCTTGGCGATCTGGGCTTTTTCTATCACTCGGTGAATGAGAAGCGGATCGTGGGGATCGTCGAAGTCTCAGCCGAGATCCATCCCGACAGCACTACGAAGGATCCGAGATGGGAATGCGTGGATGTGAAAGCGGTCGCCCCGGTGCCGCGACCGGTGACATTGGCCGAGATGAAGGCGGAACCGGAACTGGAAAACTTCGCGCTGATCAAACAATCCCGCCTCTCTGTTGTGCCGGTCAGCGCGCAGGAATGGGCACATATCTGCAAAATGGCAGAGTATTCGGACTGAGCGGCAGGGGCAGCCAGATGTGCCAACGCGCTCCCGGATGGGAGCGCCATTTTCTCGCATGCGCCCCTGGGGCGCATTCCGCTTCGTTCGATGGCCTACGGACCACCTGCGCGCGCCAGATTATTCTCTCAGCTTGCACTCCACCTGCCGAGGCTGGAGGCGAGGCACGACTTCCCGCCCGGCCATCAGCGCGGAGTCCTTAGATCACCACCATCTCAAGCGGCATCCGGCTGAGCGGCTCGGCCCCCGCTTCTCCCACGAGCGAGGTTCGGCCCAGGCACATTGCAGTCCCGCTCTGGCTGTCCATCATGATCATGTGCAGAAAGAAGACCATACCGGGCTGCATCAGCGTCACAGCACCTTCATAGAACATCTGATCCTCCATCCAGGAGGGTGAAAAGCGCGGACCCAGCGAATAGCCGCAGGCATTCAGGCGATGCGCGCCGAACCCGTGGCCGTCCAGAACTCGCGCATGCGCATCGAAGACAGCGCCCATCGGCTCGCCGGGCCGCAGGGCTTCCTCACAGGCCAACAGCGCCTCCGAGGCTGCGTCTTGCATTGCCAGATGTTCCGGTCTCGGCTGACCGATAATCAACGTCTTGAAATAGGCAGAATGGTAATGCTTCCACACTCCGGCCCATTCCATATTGAGCTGGTCCTGCGCCTCCATGACCCGCCGGCCTGCCTGATAGCGGCACATCAACGCGTGATCGCCCGAGCCGATGATGAATTCATTCGCCGGATAATCCCCGCCATGGCTGAAAACCTCGTGATGCATCGCCGCGAGAACGGCGCCCTCATGGACGCCAGGCCGGGCCGTCCGAACCGCGGCGTCCCAAGCGAGGTCTCCAAGCTCGGTCGCCTTTCGCAAGCAGGAGATCTCGGCCGGAGACTTCACCAGCCGCAACCGCCCCATCAGATCTGATGCTTCAATCAAATCCGGCAGCACCGCTGCCAAAGCCGCGCCATGCCGATGCACCAGTCCCTGCGTCTGGGTCTCCCAGCCGATCCGCTTGCCAGAAAGGCCCAGATCACCGAGCAAATCCACCAGATCCCGCACCGGCTCCGACCCCGCCCGGTCACGCCAGATCCGGATATCTTCGATCACCGAGGTCAACTCCGCCTGGCGCAAATCGGCCGAGCGCGTGAGCAAGACCGGCGGCCCATCGCTGACGATCAAACACTGGAAAAAGCAAAATCCGAACGTGTCATAGCCAGTCAGCCAGTACTGGCTTTCCGGCGCGAAGAGCAGCAGCACATCCAGCCCGCGGCTGGCCATTTCAGCTCGGGTGGCCACCATGCGATCGTTGAACTCGTCACGGGTGAAATGCAGCATTCCCTCACTCCTTCACAGTTTAACCTTCAAGCCGGCAAGCCCGCCTCCGGCCGGGTGGGTGGCGGGGGGCCGGAGGCGGGCTTGCCGTCCCTCTCTTCCCAAACGAGGCCCGGATCAAAGCGCAATCGCCGAAACCAAACGCCCGTAATCCCCCTCCCCGCGATGCACCGAGCGTCGATAAGAGAAGAACCGAGCCGCATCGCCATAGGTGCAATGCCCGGTCCAAGACGCCTCAGCACCGGCCGCCCGCAAGCGTGCCATTACATAACCGGGAAGATCGAACTGCAGCCGGTCGCCGGAACCCCCCGCGAAAAAATGCGCCGTCTCTGGATCATCCGCTGCGAAGCGGTCGAAGAATTCCGGTCCAACCTCATAGGCCTGCTGACTTATGCAAGGACCGACGACCGCAGTGATCCGACGCGCGCCAAGACCCTCCATCGCTGCGGTCACGGCCTCGAGCACGCCGCCCAAGGCGCCCTTCCATCCGGCATGAGCCGCGCCGATTACTCCAGCCGCATGATCGGCTAAGAGCACTGGTGCACAATCTGCTGTCAAAACGCCCAAAGCGAGTCCCGGGCGGTCCGTCACCATTGCATCAGCCCTTGGCCGCTCGTCCCAAGGTTCCGTGACGATCACTGCCTCCGCCGAGTGGATCTGATGCACCGAGATCAGCGTCTCGACGCGCAAGCTGGCCGCAATCCGCCGCCGGTTCTCCGCCACGGCATCGGAGCTGTCAGCCGAGCCCTGCCCGCCGTTCAAACTGGTGTAGATCCCCGGTGAGACCCCACCCAGCCGAGTGAAGAAGCCATGCGCGAGACCGCGCAACGGGTCGGCCAGGATCGGCTCAGTCATGGCGTCATCCCCCGCTCCGGCAAAGCCTCGAGCACCTTGAAGAGGGAGCCCATTTGCGCCGGCCCCGTCAACCGCTCCAGCGCATCGGCGATCGTCCCCGCCTCGCCAGGCGCCGCCTTCGCCAGAGCCTCGGCCCGCGCCCCGACGCCGAGATCTGCCAGGAACCGTCCCTGTGGCAGCAATCGGCATGACATCCCAGACATAGCACCCTCCAAAGCGTCGAAATCGACCAGCCAGGTCAAGTCCGCTTCGCCCGGAGCCTCCAGCGGTGGGGCCATCTCGCCCGTGCGGATCGCTTGCAAGGTCGGACCGGATGGCCGGTCCTGCCCGGAGTAACCATAATCGACTATTAGAGCCGCCCCACCATTCCGAGACAACCGTTTGGCGATATCTGCCGAAATCCGCAATGCGGCAGCAGACTGCTCAAACCAGACGGCATCTACGTTTGCCGGATCCTGCGCATGGTGGGGCGGGTGGACAGTCGTGCCAGGTTCTTTCCCAGAAAGGCTTGCAGGCTCGGCGCTCGCCAGGGCATGCGCTGGACGGCCTGGGTCCACAGCCAGCGGCACCACCCCGCTTAAGCCCCAGACCAGCCCTTGCTCAGACATCCCGACCAGCCGTTCGCGCCAGCCTTCCGGGCTGCGCAGATACTGCTTCACTGGCAGCGCATCGAAGAACTCGTTCGCGATCAGCAGGATCGGCCCCTCCGGCACCTCTTCCAGCCGAGTAGCCCACTGCGCTCCAGGCACCCGTTTGGCCTGTTCGGCAATTAGCTTCTCGGAGGTTTCAATCAGCCAGACCTCTGGCGCGATCCCGGATGTCCCAAGCACGCGCAGCATATCGGCCATCATCGTGCCCCGCCCAGGGCCGAGCTCGACCAACCGCGCCCCCGGTGCCCAGTGCAGCACCACCCAGATGCCGATCATCTCGCCGAAGATCTGATGGATCTCCGGAGCCGTGGTGAAATCCCGCCCGAGAGCATCGCGGCGCATGTAATAGCCATGTTCCGGATGGCCCAGCGCCAGCGCCATGAAGCGATCGACCCCCATCGGTCCGTTCGCCTCAATCTCGGCCCGGATCAGCCGCTCCAGGGCGTTCATGGGCGCCTCACGCGGTGCGGCGGCGTCTGAAGGCGATCAGCAGGAACGCCGCCCCAATAGCGATCATTGGCAGCGAGAGGATCTGGCCCATGGTTAGCCCAGCCGCATCGGGCCCAGCCCCCAAGCGCCAATAATGTCCGAACGGATTATCAGGCGACAAAAACTCAGCATTGCCCTGCCGGAAGTTCTCGACAAAGCTCCGTGCCGCGCCATAGCCAATGAAAAACACGCCCACCAGCGCGCCCGGGCGTTTCAACCATCCTCGCGCCAGTGCCAGCCACCACATGATCACCAGCAGCAGCAACCCCTCTAAAGCGGCCTCGTAAAGCTGGCTTGGATGGCGCGGCACATTTTCGCCGCCCGGCAGCAATTGCGGATAGATCCGCCCCATATCGGCAACCGACGGGAAAACCATCCCCCAGGGCGCATCCGTCGGCCGCCCCCAAAGCTCGCCATTGATGAAATTCGCGATGCGGCCCAGCAACAGCCCGGTCGGCGTCGCCAACGCGACGGCATCCCCGGCAGAGAGGAGCGGAATTCCCTTTGCCCGCGTGTAGATGAAGGTTGCCAGGATCACGCCGAGAAATCCGCCGTGAAAGGCCATCCCGCCCTGCCAAACCTGCAGGATCTCCCAAGGATTGGCCCAGTAATAGCCGGGATTGTAGAACATAACGAAGCCAAGCCGCCCGCCGAGCACGACGCCAATCACCATCCAGGTCAGCATCTCTTCAGGCTGTTCTGGCGTCATCGGCGCGCGGTCGCCGGGCCAAAGCGACGGGCGCTTCATCAAGCGCAGCATCAGCCACCAGCCGATCAGAAGCCCGCCGATATAGGCCAGCGCATACCAGCGCAGCGCCACTTCCAGGCCGAACAGCTCAAAGCGGATCAGAGCCGGGTCGATTTCGGGGAACGGAATCGCGGCGAGGGCGAGGAGATGCATTCATTGCTCCACAGGACTTGGCGCGGCAGGTGTGGGCAAAGCCGCGCAGGCTGTCAAGCGAGCCCCTCCCGCGCCGATCCACCGCGGGTTTCTTGGGGGAGGACCCAGGCGCGTTAATCCCCGGTTAACCAATGACCACAGGATCGTCTAAATTCCGGAATATTTCCACCACAGCTTTCCGGTTCTTTGGAGAGGTTGCGTAAGCGTTCGAGGGCGTAGGGTTTGTCACACAGCGTAAATTGCGTCTCCCTCGGGCGGTGACGGCCTTTTGTCTGGCCGTCACCGATCGGGGCGCCGGACCTCCTCCAAAATCCACTCACGAAACTTCCTTGCCGATGGGCTCAAACGGCTGCGGGCTGGGTAGACCAGGCTGTAGGATTGCACACCGGCCACGCTCAGCCCCGGCAGGCAAGGCACCAGGCCGTAGAGCGCCTGCAACCCGTCGCTTGCCGGAGACCGGGCCAGGGCGATCCCCTGCCCCGCTGCAGAGAGCGCGAAGGCCATCTGGGTCGAATCGGTATGGATCAGCCGTGGATCCAGAGCATCGCGCGGCAACAGCGTGGTCCAATTGGCGCGGTGGGTGGCGATCTCGATCAGGGGATGCGCGGCCAGATCGGCGGCTGTCGCGATCCCGGCGGCGAGATCTGGCGGGGCGACGGGGTTGAGAGTTTCTCCGAACAGATGATCGCCATCCTCGGCCTCGCTCTGCGGCTGACCAAAAGTGATTTTCAGATCGGCGCTGGAGCGCAGACTCTCCTCAGGCCCGATCGCCGTTGTCAGTGCGAGTCGGATATCCGGATGGGCGGCGGTGAAGGCGCCTAGTCTCGGCGCCAGCCAGGATGTGGCAAAAATCGCCGAGCAATTCAGCGACAACGACGCCCCGCCTGGCGGTCCGAACAAGGATGAGGCTGAGAGCTCCACCGCATGCAAAGCCTCGGCGACGGCGGGAAGGAAGGCTTGGCCCGCCTCGGTCAATTGCACATGATGCGGACCGCGGCGAAAAAGCGGTCGGCCGAGCGCGCCTTCGAGCGCCTTGATCTGCTGGCTGACCGCCGGGGGCGACATATGCAACGCCTCTGCCGCGCGGGCGAAACTTTCGGTGCGGGCGGCGGCTTCGAAGACCCGGAGCCAGTTGAGCGAGGGAATAAGGGGCATTGCGGACCTTTCAGCCGGGGGCGGCGCGCTCCCATGCCGATGTCAGGCGGGCTGGACGGTCGGTCTGTGCCCACCCGCCCGCGCGCCGCCCGCGGCACCGTTGGTGACGAGTTTCCTCTGCAGGATAAGCTCAGCTTTCCCTGCCGCGCAACAGATCGAGCTTTGCACTCGAGAGCAGTGGCAGTTGGATAAATGGACAAAAAGGGAGGAGAAAATGACGGGTTCTTTGACCAAGGCGCAGATCGAAGCCTATCGCCGGGATGGATATCTTTGTCCGATCCGCGTGTTCGGTGCGGAGGAGACACGCGCGCAACGTGCGACTTTCGAGGGGCTGGAAGCTCAGTTCGAGGGCAGCCTGCCACGCCCGGTTTCAGCCTATTGCCGGACCAACGGCCATCTCGTGATGGAGCAACCCCGGCAAATTGCCTCGGATCCCCGCATTCTAGATGCTGTGGAGAGCGTGCTCGGGCCGGATCTTTTGCTGTGGAGCGCCGAATACTTCACCAAGGAGGCAGGCTCGCAGAAGGTTGTCTCCTGGCATCAGGACATCACCTATTGGGGTATGGGCGAGACCGATCACGAGGTGACGGTGTGGCTCGCCCTTTCTCCGGCGACGGCGGAATCGGGCTGCATGCAGTTCGTGCCGGGGAGCCATCGCTCCTCGCTGGTGGATCATCGCGACACGTTTTCGGCGGACAATCTGCTGAGCCGCGGGCAGGAGATTGCAGTGGAGGTCGACGAGGCCGACGCGGTGGCAGCAGCGCTGGAGCCCGGCGAGATCTCGCTGCATCATGGGCGGCTGTTCCATTCTTCCGGTCCGAATACCAGCGCGGATCGCAGGATCGGCTTTGTGATGCGCTTCATCCGGCCCGACACGCCTTCGACCGGGAAGGGTTTGGATTATGCCATGCTGATGAGGGGCTGCGACCGATCGCTCAGCCGGATCAATGTGGTGCCACCGGCGGGAGACTTCTCAGATGCCGCATTGGCGCTTTACGAAGAGGTTCTGGGCGCGCAGGCTGCAACTCTGACGGATGGGGCGGCCGAGACGGTCGGCCAGTACGAACCGGCGTGAGGAGAGGACGATGGCAGCAGAGAGCCAAGGCCACAGCCTGAGATCGGAGCCGAGCGGAGATCTGCCGGACGGAGATCTGGCGGGTGAACAGACCGTCTCCTTCAACCAGATGAAGGACGGCACCCGCGAGGATTACGAATTGCTCGAGCGGCTGGAGGAGCCCTTTCGCGCCGGAACGGCCGACCGTCTGCTCGCCGAAATGGCGCGGCAGGCGGAAGAGACGCTTTCCGGCTATAAGATCACCAGGCTGGAGCATGGGCTGCAAAGCGCCACAAGGGCGCGACGGGATGGGGCGGATCTGGATTGGGTGGTCGCCGCCTTGATGCATGACATCGGCGACGGGCTGGCCCCGCAGAACCATGACAAGTTCGCCGCCGAGATCTTCCGGCCCTTTATGCGTGAGGAGGTGGTCTGGACCGTGGAGCATCACGGGATCTTCCAGATGTACTATTACGCGCATCACTATGGCTGGGACCGGGAATTGAGGCAGAAATTTAAAGACAGCCCGTATTATCAGTCCTGCGTGGACTTCTGCGAGCGCTGGGACCAGGCGAGCTTCGACCCGGACTATCCAATGGACCCTCTGGAGAGCTTCGAGGCGGAAGTGCGGGAGGTCTTCGCACGTAAAGCCTATGATGAGGCAGTGATGCGTCCTGGTGTGGTTCTGGGGCTTCCGGCATTAGCGTCGTAAGCGGAATGCCGGCAAGCCGGCATACGACATGCCCTCTTCTACGCTCTGCCAGGGCAGAGCGTAGAAGAGGTATTGGAGCCTGAGATCCGTGTTCTGTGCTGTGACGGGCTAGATTTACACACTCCTCTGGCAAGTAAGGCCAAGCCCATGCGATCATGGGCGCGGCAGGCCTTCGGTGTGTCGGTCTGCGATCTCTCGTCCGGTGCTGGCCTCCCAGAGCCAACTTGGCAGTTGGATCTTTTGAGCCGCCTCGTCGCTGACCTTGTCTCAGGTTTCTCTGGTCCGTGATTTGCGAGCCAGACTAGTATGAGTCTGATCGCTTTTTCGTCGAGATTTGAGGCATTTATCCTCTCCAGCGAAGATCAGATGGCAGGCTTCCGGGCTTCGGCGAAGAATCCGCTCGCCTGGATCGTGTTGCGCCAAGGGCTCGCACGGGCATCGAGCAGGCGGTTGACGCGCTCTCCCAGCCGGCCCTCGACATGGCGCTTCCAGAATTTGAGCATATTGGCGATGGCGGAGTATTTGCCGCGCAGGGGATAGAGCTTCACCTCGTCGAAATCGCGCAGCAGATAGGCCATGCCGTCGCGGCTGAGGCGTTGATAATCCTGGAACATCAGCTCTTTGGGCGCGTGGTAGCGCCACATCCAGGGGACATAGAGGAAAAGCTGCCCGCCCGGTTTCAGAGCACGGCGAATATTCGCGATGGCGGCGGGCGGGTCATAGACATGCTCGAGAATGGCCAACGCGATTACCGCGTCATAGCGGCCCTGCATCCACTCCGGGAAGGGTTGGCAGACATCGCCGAGGAGATCTGGATAGTCACCGAAATCATTCAGATCCAGTGTCTCGACCCGGCCAGGAAGTGCCGCGCCATGCTCGCGCATGGATGCGCCGATATCGAGGATGGTCTCGGCCCCGGTCACGGCTTCTAGGATATGTTCGCGAGTGCGATTGGCATGCAGATAACGAAGATCGACCTTTGCCCGCCTGGTGATCTCTTGCAGGCGGGCATTCAGGGCCTCGACATCGTGGATATGCTGTTTGCGGATCATCTTGCAGCTCCGGCGAAGCGGGTGAGGGCGGCGATGGCGGCGGCGCCATCGTCAAGATCGAGCGGCAGGGGCCCACGGGGCGGGCCGCTGGCCAGGCGCCGAGCGGTTTCTGCCAGATTGGCCGGGGTGAGATCCGCGAGACGAGCTGTCTCGATCCCGTCGAACTGAGCGAAACGGGCGGCACGGATCGATTGTTCGCGCTCACCTCCCGCCTCGGAGGGGACGAGGACCGCCGGTGTTGCGCATTGGGCGAGATCCAGAACGGTGTTGTAACCTGCGAGGCTGACCGAGCAGGCGGCGCCGGCTAGAAGATTGGGATAGTCGCGTCTCGCGGGTTCGGCCTTGAGCCCAGGGGCGTGGCGGCGGATCTGTTGCGCGACATCTACCGCATCGGGACCGCCGATGAGGAGATGCCAGGGCTCCGGCGTCTTCCCTGCCGCACGGGCCGCCAAGTCCAGCAAGCGCCGCCCGAGATCGCCCCCCCCGACCGAGACCAGGATCGTCCCGCCCCTCGCACCGGTGCCGGGTTGCGCGGTGCTGAGATAACCTGAGTGATGGATCTTCGACTGAAGCTCTTCGGGCATTGGCCAGCTTTCGTCGAGCGACAACACCGCCCGATCGCCATGGACGATCACGCCGGCATAACTGGTGCGAAGGCGGGAGGCGGTCTCCTCCAGGCGCGCGGGCTTTGGCTCGGGGATATCGCGGATCGAGGCGATGGCAGGCACAGCGGCGGCCTGGATCGCCGCCTCGAACTCGGCAGAGAGCATACGGCGGCCGAACGGGTAGGTCTCGGTGACGAGGCAATCGGGACGGAACGCTGCGAGATCGGCCCGTATCTGAGCGCTGCGAGCCGCTAGATAGCCTGTGTCAGCGGGGGAACCCTTCACATTGCGCAAGGTTTTGAAATCGAGATCGCGCACGGTCAGGGGCGGAAGTTGCGAGATCTCCACGTCGCTGCTGTCGATATGCGCGAGCGGGCGACCTCCATTGATCAGAAGCACTTGATGCCCATCCCGGCCCGCGGCTCGGGCGAGCGCCAGGCTGCGTAGAAAATGCCCGGTGCCGCTGAGATGGGTGCTGAGAATGGCTATCTTCATCGCGGGACCAGCCGGATCTCGGCGCCCGGATCGGTGGGATGCCCATCGGGTCGCAGGGTTAGGGGATAGAGGCGCCCGCGCTTGATCTCGGGCGTCTCGGCCTGGGGTCCGCCATGGGCCAGGGCGAGCAGGATCCGCATCACAGCCTTATGGAGCACCAGGAGCGCGGGCACGGGATCGGCCGCGATCTGGACGAGCGCGGGTTGCATGCGGGCCCAAGCGTCGGCGCGGCTTTCTCCGCCGCCGGGGGGGCGGTCGCTCCAGCCCAGATCGCCGGTCGGGATGAAGCCGGCACCCGGATCGGCGGCCAGATCTTCGGCGCGGTGGCCCTCCCAATCACCCCAGGAGATCTCAACAAGCCTTGGCTCTTGCCGGGAAGGCGCCGAGGAGAGTGCCGCCGCCGTGTCGATGCTCCGGCGAAGCGTCGAGGTGATCACCCGCAGATCCGCCCATCCCGGCGGCAAAGCAAGGCGCGCGAGCGCTTGGCGTGCCTCCTCCGTCAGAGGCCGGTCGCTGCGGCCCTGAAGACGTTGCTCGACATTCCAGTCGGTCTGGTAATGGCGGAGCAGCGCGATGCGGGTCATCGCAAGACCTCCGCAAGGATGCCACCGAGTCGCGTAGCGGCGGCATCGAGCGAATGATGGGCCATGATATGCGCCTGGGCCTGCTTCGACAGCCAAGCACGGTTCTCGGCAGCCTCGCGGATCGCGCGCGCGAAACCAGTGGGATCGTCCGGGCGAGCCAGGATGCCTCCAGCAGTCTCTGGGATCGCGGCGCGCGCGGCAGGGCCCTCCTCGGCGACAACAGGACAGCCTGCGGCCTGGGCTTCGAGCCAGACCATGCCGACCCCCTCGCCCACGCCCGGCCAGACCATCAAATCGGCCTGCTCCATATGCAGGCGTAAGATCGCCGGATCGGTCAATGTGCCGAGCATTGCCACCTGAGCGCGGAACGGGGCGAAAAGGGCGGCGAGCTCTGCCTCTGCCTCGCCTGTGCCGCCTCCGATCACGGTCAGCTCCCATTCCAGATCCAACTGCGCGAGACCGGCGGCCAGGCGGCGATAGCTTTCCATCTTGTCACCGGGACGCGGCATAGCGACAGTCAGAAGCCGCAGCGGATCACCCGCCGGGCGCGGCGCCACTGCGTCGCCGGGGTCGAGAAACGCCGGCAGATGGGTCATGCGAGAACCATGGCCCGCCTGCTCCAAGGCTGGGCGGTCGCGCTCGGTGGTCCAGAGCAGGCAGTCAGCATGGGCGATGGCGGCCTCGGACGCCGCAGCAAACCTTGACCAAAGCCCCTGGCGGCGCTTCGGCGAGATTGACGGCTCGACGATCAGATAAGGGATGCCGAGTGTCCCGCTCACCACCGGCCCGATAAGATCCGGTGCCCTGTAGTGGCAATGATATGTCAGCCAGGCTTCGGGCGGGCTGGGGGCGAGGCTCTCGACCAGCCATTCCGCCTCCTCCCCGGCCTTCTCAATAAGATCATTTTGACGCTCGGCGCTGCCGTCGAGATCGAGAAGCCGCAAGGTCGAGACAAGCCGCGCCTCCGCCCCGGCCACCGCCAAGGCGCGGAGCAATAGCCGCGCGATTGCCCTGTCGCCCGAGGGGGTGGGATGATCGGGCGATTTCATCGGCGCGTAGAAGGCCAGCTTCATCGCTCGGGATCGGCTGGCCCGGCCAAATCGGTCCCAGGGGAGACGGGCTTTGCAGCCTCGGCGCCCTCGCGGGTCAGCCAAAAGCTCAGCCGTTGCGCGATCAGATCGATACCGGCCTCATGCCCGAACCCGTCACGCAGCCGCTTCAATGCCGCCTCGGCCATCTCGATCCGGGTGTCGGGCGCACCGGCAAGAGTGTAGATCGCTTCTGCCAACGCCTTGGGGCTGCCGGGCGGGACCAGGCGGCCATGCACCCCATCTGTGATGAATTCGCCGATGGCCGCCGCCGCGGTCGAGAGGACCGGAAGACGCTGCGAGGCCGCCTCCATCAACACATTGGGCAGCCCATCGCGGTCGCCATCCTCGGCAATCTTCGATGGCAGGACAAAGAGATCGGCCTGGCGCATCTCCTCGATCACCTCGCTCTGGTCGCGTTTGCCGAGCCAGAGCACCCGCTCTGCATGACCCAACCGTCCCGCCAACGCCCGCATTTCGGAATCGAGCGCGCCCCCGCCGATATGCACGAAGCGCCAGTCGAGATCCTCAGGGATCAGGCTGAAGGCGTGGAGCAGGTCGTCATAGCCCTTCTTCTCGACCAGCCGCCCGACCGAAAGAATCCGGAAAGGCCCGTTATGGGCCCGACGTTCGGGCGGTAGGGGGAAGCGGCTGAGATCGAGCCCGTGATAGGCAAGATCGACCCGGCCGGGTTTGAACCGGTTGAGCTCCTTCGCTCCGACCGCCGTGCAGGTCACTCCGAAACGGCAGGCCGAGATCTTCTCCGCCTTCTCCCAATCCGGGATCGTCCAAATATCCTTAGCATGCGCCGAGACACCCCAGTCGAGCCCGCGGATCTCGGCAGCATAGCGGGCAACCGAACACGGGGTGTGGAGGAAATGGGCGTAGAGCAGCCGCGTCTCCTCTGGCAGTTCGGCGGCCAGTACGCAGGCCTGCCCAAAGCGGCGGATCCGGTTGAGGCTGCGGTCTCGGGCGAAATCACGCCGCCAGAGCGCAAAGGCCTGCCAGAAACCCGGCATGGCCAATGCTTCGAACAGGCTGGCAATCACGCGCCAGGGCTCGCTGTGGAGATATTCCGGCAGATAGTGCCGCCCGGCCTTTATCTGATCATGGATCGGGTGGCTTTTGGCGTCATAGGGCTGACGCAGCGACCAGATATCGAACTGAAAACCACGCTTCTCGAGCGCCAAAAGCTCCTGCGCGATGAAGGTCTCGGACAGACGCGGATAGCCCTTGACCACCACGGCGAGCGGTTTGAGGCGCTGAGATTTGGCCATCCTACTCGCCGGCGGCGGCCAATGGCGGGTGCTTGGCCCGTGCCGCGATGGTGCCCAGGCCCGCCATCAACTCGGGGATCTTGGCCCGGCTGGGGCGCGGCCCCTCGGCCAGCCCGCGGATCGCCTCGGCCATCACCTCGGGCGACCTTCCGTCGCGTGCCGGGTGCAGCATCCGGATCAGGCCCAGCCGTTCGGCGGCCGTCGCGCGGATCAACTGCTCCTGCCTCGGATGGGTGCGCGGGCAGATGATCGCCGGTTTGTCCATCGAGAGGATCTCGCAAAAAGTGTTGTACCCGCCCATGGCGATCACGCCTTCCGCATCGGCCAGCAAACGTTCGAGCCGGGGGTGGAACCCCGTCGCGGTCACCCGCCCGCCCAGGGCCGCGACGCGCGCGTCGAACCCCGCCCGGTCGACCGCCGCCATGAAAGGTCCATAAACCAGCATCGCATTGGGGGTGAGGGACGGGTCGCTCTCATAGGCGCTGAGCACCCAGTCGACCAGAGCCGCGCCATCGCCGCCGCCGCCAGTGGTCACCAGGAGGAAGGGAGGCTCGGGCAGATCCCCGGCTTGCTCGGCCGGCCAATCCGACGCTTCGCGCTTGAGATATCCGGTATAGACCACGCGGGCCTCCATCTCCGGGCTAAGGCCCAGCCCGGTCATCGGGCGGCAGATCTCAGGCAGGCCATAGATCCAGATCTCGTCGTAATAGCGCTCGATCGCCTGGATCGAGTTCTTCCGCGCCCATTCGGCGGCCAGCGCATCCTCGTCATCCAGCACATCGCGGATGCCGAGCACGATCCGCGCCCCGCGCGCCTTGGCGGCAGCCAGGGTCTCGGCCAGTTCCTGACGGAACCCCCAAGGCTCTTTATCGACGATGATCAGATCGGGAGCGAATTCCGCCTCGGCGGCGCGGATAATGGCCCCGCGCAGACCGACCATTTGATCGATATCCATCCGCAGATTGGATGAGGTATAAGACCCGTCCGCATGTTTCACCACGCCCGGCAGACGGACGTGATCGACCCGCTCGGGGAAATCGAACCGCCCGGCAATCGGCGAGCCGGTGACGATCAATGCCGAGCAATCGGGATCCGCCGCGGTCAGCGCAGTCGCGATCGTGCGCGACCGGCGCAAATGGCCAAGCCCGAATGTGTCATGGCTGTAGAGCAGCACCCGCGTCTCAGGCCCGAGCGGAGCAATACCGCCCAGACCGGCAGGCCTGCCCCCGGCTGCTCGCCCCCGGACGGGTCGGGCCATGGTAATCCGACCTGCGGCGCTCATCTTGTATCTCCCCCTCGGCGTCGGCGGGTCCATCTCACACCTGCCCGATCTCACCCGGCGCGGCAAGCCCTGAAAAGCAATCATTCGGCAGATGTGACCATGCTTTGCGCGGCGTTCTTGCAAGATGCGTCTGTTGTGGCGCGCGCGATGCTGCTGTTAGAGTATGGGTGGAAATCTTGCGGAACGGGAACGGAATGCTCCGGTTTTTCATCGGCTTTTGCGCCATGATCATGATAATCGCCGGGCCTTCCCAGGCGCAGGTGCTGGATTACGGCAATCTTTTCGGAAGCAGCGGCAACGCCGAGCCGCAGCAGAGCCGCCCCGCCAGCCCGCTGCCAAGCCTCTCGCCCAGCCCCGGCCCGGCACCTTCGGCGACCGATTACGCCGCGCTGACCAACACCGACGACCCGATGCTGGGGGCCGCAAAGGACGCCGTGCAAGTGTTCCGCAAGCGGCTGCAGCGCACGCTCTCGCATGTCCCGCTTGTCGGCGGAGAGATCTGGGCCACGCTGCAGGCGGCCAGCCCGACCGGGCGCCCGGGCTATTTCATCGCCTGCATCCTCTTTGCCAGCCTGCTGATGGTCGTCGGACGCTCGGTCAGCCGGTTGTTCGAGGCTTTCATTGCCCGGCCGATCTTTGTGAGCGCGCAGCGGCCCGATCCGAAAGGCTATCGAGACAAGCTGCCGGTGCTGACCTATCGGATCCTATTCTCGATAGTGACCACGCTTCTGACCATTGGAGTGGCGAGCGCGGTCGGGCTCTATTTCTATCAAGAACATGCGCCGACGCTTTACACGGTGATCGCTCTTTTCGCTGCCTATGCCGCGGCCAAGACCGTGGATGTCATCTGGCGCATGGCGCTCGCACCCTATCTGCCCGATTACCGGCTGCCCGTGATCGAGGATATGCCCGCCAGACGGCTCTACCGCTGGCTGGTCGGGGCGAGCGCGATAGGCATCGTGATGCTCGCCTTCCTGGCCTGGCTGGCCGCTCTGCAGGTGCCCGAACAGAGCATGGTTGTGCTGACGATCTTCGGCCATCTCACAATCGTCTCCGCGCTCTTGATCCTGATCTGGGCGAACCGGAGCGAGATCTCGGCGCTGATCCTCT
The DNA here is from genome assembly GCA_038746695.1 of Pseudomonadota bacterium. GTDB lineage: Bacteria > Pseudomonadota > Alphaproteobacteria > Rhodobacterales > Rhodobacteraceae > Thermohalobaculum. The sequence goes on from JBCDKL010000035.1 coordinate 16,085, forward strand.
CGGGCCGCAGCGTCTATGAAGCGAGTTGGGTCACCCTTGCAGCAGTGCGCCTTTGGGCGCCGATCTCGGTGATTTATCTGATTGCCGCCTGGTGCCGTCTCAGCTTCGATCTGATCATCGGGATCGACACCCAGGGCGAGGAGTTGATCATCCCCTATCTGGTGTTGCTGATAGGGCTGATCACCTATGCCGCTTCCTCCTACGTGATCGAACGGGTCTTCAC
>JBCDKL010000036.1:0-16175 GCA_038746695.1 Pseudomonadota bacterium
AGTGCCTTGCGCCCGATGAAATCGGCATTGTTGGATTTGAGCGGGACAGTAAATCCGATCCCCGCCTCGAACGGATCGGTCTGATCGCAGAATTCATACCCGGCGAAGACCAGCCCAGCTTCGATCCGTACCATGTCGAGCGCTGCGAGACCGAAGGGTGTCAGGCCATGGGGCTCTCCTGCTGCCCAGATCGCATCGAACACGGCCTCGGCGTCTTTTGGGTGGCAGAAGACCTCGTAGCCGAGCTCTCCGGTATAGCCGGTGCGCGAGACGACGACGGGTGCGCCCTGAAAGTCGCCGATCCGCGCGGGGGTGAAGCGGAACCAGGCGAGCTCCTCCAGTGATGGATTGGTGGGAGCAGTCCACATCACCTCGCCCAGAATATCGCGCGCACGCGGACCCTGCACCGCGACATTGCAAAGCTGATCGGTCGAGGTTTTCACCCAGGCATGCAGCCCCTCGCGCTCAGCCACTTCGCGCAGGTGGAGGCCGGAGAGATCGCTGCCGCCGATCCAGCGGAAGTTATGCTCACCCAGACGGTAAATCGTGCCGTCATCGATCATCCCGCCATGCTCGTAGCAGATCGCGGTATAGCTGACCTGACCGACTGCGAGTTTCGCGATGTTGCGGGGAAAGCAGCGAGCCATCAGCTCGGCTGCATCCGGGCCCAGTATCTCATATTTGCGCAAGGGCGAGAGATCCATGATCACCGCCCGTTCGCGGCAGGCCCAATACTCGCCGATCGTGCCATGATTGGGAAAGCTGTTCGGCAGCCAATAGCCGTTATACTCGACGAAATCGCGCGTCAGGCGGGCGAAGGAGGCGTGGAAGCCGGTTTGTTTCGTCGGCTCCACCGGGCTCTCGGGCGTCATGCGGAAGCCTTTCGATCTTTGGAAGTCCTCGGACGCAGCGTAAGTCCGGATCTGGATATCCGTGGGGTTCCAGCCATTCGCCGGATCGATATCGCAGGGGCACGCGGTGGAGACGCAGACCAGATCGGTGAGGGCGCGGAGCAGCACGTAGTCTCCCGGTCGGCTCCAGGGATCGTCCATTCCGATGGCGTTTTGCTGATCCAGCAACGTGTTGAAGAAGAAGTTGATCGCCGGCCAGCCTCCGCGTGGGCGCACATCGAAGCGGGCCAGGTCGATATTCATGTTATCGGTGCAGTTCACATGGCCCGGATAGCCGATATCGTCGTAATAGCGCGCGGTGCAGGCCAGCCCGAACGTATCGTGGCGCCCGCAGGTATCCTGCACGATCTCGACCAGCGGTTGCTGGTCCATGCTCCAGTATTTCGAGAAGATCCCCGGCTCGGGATAGAGGCTGCCCATGAGTGAGCGGGTTGTTGTCGGATCAATCTCACGCTCCTGCCCGCTGTCCAGGGCGCGCAGGTCCAGCGCCTGGAAATCCGAGCATTCGCGACCCTGCACGTCGAGGATCTGGATGAACTCACCCGCCTTGACCTCATAGGCCTTGGCCTCGCCCGGCAGGATGTTGAGATCCAGAAGCGGATCGGCGAGCGGATCGGGGGGCGCAAGGCCACCCTTCTGCGGCCCGGGATCGGCGCGGCGGAGATAGAGGGTAAGCTCGGTCGGCGGGGTCTGCGCATCGGCGGCCATCGGTCCGCCGGGTGCGCAGACGATCAATAAACCGTCGGTCGCGGCATGCAGCGTCTCGCTGTCCCCCGCGCGGGAGCCGTCGGAGAACAGGGTCAGAGCATCGGCGCGGCCGATATCGAACCCAGCGGCGGCGAGCGATTTGAGCACCCGCAGGCCCGACGGATGCCCGGTCAGCGCCTGTTGCAATCCACCAGGCGCGCCCTGCCCTGCCCGTCCCAGCATTCCTGCATCCGAGCGGCCATCGGGGGCGAAGATCGTGAGCTCAGCCGGTTGCAACCCCTCTCGATCGACCACGCATATCTCGTCGCCCGCATAGACAGGGACGGCACGAGAGCCACCGCCCGGCACCGGATATCTCTCCATTCCATGGGGCAGGAGCGGCATCCCGGGCAACAGCACTTTGCCGAGGGTCTGAGGCCGCTCAAACGCCGCCAGCGAGGCCATGCCCGCCCCGTTACTCCGCCGGTTCCGTCACGCTCTCAGTCTGGAGATAGCTCTCGAGACTGTCATCCAACGCATCCTTCCACGGCGTGTGATGCGGCGGCGCCTTGGTGCCGGTCATCGGGCTGGTATAGCCATTGTCGCGGAAGGTCATGATGTTCTTCTTCTTGTGTTTTTTCCACTCGAAGAAGGCTTGGTTGGCCGCATCGATGTCGAAGCTGGGATAGTCCGTCTCGTCAATCAGCTCCTTGGTATAGGCGCCCTGATAGCGGATGCAGTCGTAATCGTCCTCCAGTGCATCCTCCGCCGCCTCGCGCGCCTTCACGTCGGCCAGCATGGCGTCTTTGTCGGGAAGAGGCAGCTTTCCGGCGATGCAGTCGCGCACCCACCAGGCCTGGGCGTCGAACATGTTGAACGTGTACCACTGGTCTTGCATGCCGAGATAGAACAGCGCCGGGTTATGAGCATAAGCGACACCCTTGTAGAGATCCGCCGTCGCCAGCCGGTTTGCGGTTTCCAGGCGCAGATCGTCGGGCATGAATGGGAAATGGTGCTGGTAACCGGTGCATAGGATGACCGCATCGACCTCCTTGGTCGTGCCGTCCTTGAACGTGGCCGTGTTCTTCTCGACCTTCACCAGAGCGGGCACTTCCTGCCAATTCTCGGGCCAGTCATAGCCCATAGGCGCGGTCCGGTGCGCGACTGTAATCGACTTGGCGCCGTACTTCCAACACTGCGAGCCGATATCCTCGGCCGAGTAGGACGTGCCGAGGATCAGGATATCCTTACCGGCGAATTCCATCGCATCGCGGAAATCATGGGCATGGAGCACACGTCCGTTGAAGGAATCGAAGCCTGGATAGAACGGCACATTGGGGGTTGAGAAATGCCCGGTGGCCACGACCACATGGTCGAATTCCTCGGAATAAGTGTTTTTCTCCGGCAGGTTCTCGACCGTCACCGTGAATTTCGACCCGTCCCAGGCGACATTGCGACAGACGGTCGAGAAGCGGATCTTGTCGCGGACCCCTGCCCGCTTCACACGGCCCTCGATATAGTCGAACAGGACCGCGCGAGGCGGATAGCTGGCGATCGGTTTTCCGAAATGCTCCTCGAAAGTGTAGTCGGCGAATTCCAGCCCCTCTTTCGGGCCGTTCGACCAGAGATAGCGATACATCGAACCGTGGACCGGCTCTCCGAACTCATCGACACCAGTGCGCCAAGTGTATTTCCACAGACCGCCCCAATCGTCCTGTTTCTCGAAACAAACGACCTCGGGGACTGCTTCGCCCTTGGCTTCGGCGGATTGAAAGGCGCGTAGTTGGGCAAGGCCCGACGGGCCCGCTCCGATAATGGCGACGCGTTTGGTCATGGTAGTCTCCTGTCGTTACACGCCCTCGACAATGGTCAGAGCGCCGGTGGAGGCGCCCTGCCGCAGCGGGACGATTTTTTGATAGGCTGGGCTGTTATACCAATTCTCGGCCGCCTCGACCGAGGGGAAGCGGAGGATCACGCTGCGCGGTGGGGCGTCGCCCTCGATCACCTCCTGCGGGCCGCCGCGGACCAGGAACTCGCCGCCATGGGCCTCGACAGTGGCCATCACCTCTGCGCGGTACCGGTCATAGGCGGCGCGGTCGGTGATCTGCATCTGTCCGATGACATAACCCGCTGGCATGGCTCATCCTCTCGGGTCGGGGTCGGCGGAGGAGTCCGACCAATCGGGCTCGAAGGCCAGGATCTCGATCTTCGGGTCGAGCGTCGGATTGAACAGGAGATTGTGCCACCAGGTGGCGGCATGCAGTGGATTCTTCTCCGTAAGGCGCCAGACCCTGGCAGTGAGCTGATACCGTTGAGAAAACGCCTCGAAGCTCAGCGTCACACGTTCGGCTTTGCGGATCGTCTCGGCGCCGGGAGAGCCCGGCGGGAAGGTCGAGGTCAGCGTGTCGAGAAAGGTCTCCGCCTTTTGATAGTAGGTCTCGGAGAACAGCCGAAGCGCACTTTCCCGCCGGGCCAGCGGGTCCTGGGTCTTCTGCACCATATGGCGCATCTCGGGGATTTTGTCGTGGCCGGGGGCTTTGTGCATCAAGGTGATAATATGCCCCATCGGCTCCGCCGCGCCTGCCAGGGTCAGCGCGGGCGTGATCCCGTCGGTCGGGCGGCCTTGCGCGTCGCGCATCGCCATCTGCCGCACCCGGCATTGCCAGCGCAGGAAGCCTGTCCGCAGCCGCTCTGCCGCGGGATCGAGACCGATGGGCAGGCCAAGGGCGAGCATCACTCGGCGGCCTGTGCGGATGCGGTGGGACGTGCATAGGTCCGGTCATGGTCGAGGCTCGGAATGCGCCCCCGCGCCTCGGCCACCTGGTCGAGATCGATTTTGGCTGTGATCACGCCGGGGCCCTCTCCCCCATCGGCCAGCACCTCGCCCCAGGGGCCAATGATCAGCGAATGACCATAGGCTGCCCCACCGCCCGGCACGTCGCCGTGGGCGCAGGGAGCAACCACGAAACAGCCGTTTTCGATGGCCCGCGCCCGGTTGAGGACATGCCAATGCGCCTCGCCGGTCTTCTGGGTGAAGGCTGCGGGCACAGCCAGGATCTCGGCACCGGCTTGTGCCAAGTCCCTGTAAAGGCTGGGAAAGCGCAGATCATAACAGATCGTGTGGCCCAGGCTCCCCCACGGCGTGCCGATCAGACGCGCCTCTGCCCCCGGCGAGACCGAGGCGCTTTCGCGATAGACCTCGGTCTCCGAAAGCTGGATGTCGAACATATGGATCTTGTCGTAGCGCGCGACCCGCGCGCCGGTGTCATCGATCATCACGCCGCGATTCATGATCGTGCCGCCGGGCCCCGGCACGGCAACCGAGCCAGCCATGATCCAAACCGACTGCTTGGCCGCAAACCCTTGCAGCGCCTGCAAAACCGGATGGGTTTCCTCGGACGCTGCAGGGGCTTTGATCGCTGCTCCTTCGGTAACCAGCCCGCCGCAATATTCCGGAAGGGTCAGAAACTCCGCCCCCTCCGCCACCGCTTTTTCGGCAAGCCCCAGCGCCTCCGCGATGGCGCTGTCGAAATCCGGCATCGGGCGGGTCTGGAGGCAGGCGATGGTCAGCGGGCGCATAGCGGTCTCCTCAGAACTTTTTGTAGGCCTCGCGAAGCTGTACCAGGGGATGGTTGGGCGACATCTGGAACTTGATCAGCAATTCGCGGGCGATCATGTCACGGTCCTGCTGATTGTCCGGCAAGTCAATGCTGTCGGGCACTCGAACCCAGCCATTGATGTTGCGGTCGAAGACGGCCGGGTGGCCTTCCTCATAACCCATATGGACATCTTCCAGCCAATTGAGATCGTCCCAGCCCATCACTTCCATGTATTTGGTCAAGAAGGGCGTGATCCGGTCGTAATCGGGCACCAAATTCACATCGTAGCGATAACCGATGTGCTGGCCGATCTCTTTCTCGCGATCGCTGTCCAGCCCGTCGCCTTTGACGAACTGATCGACATCTTTGATTTCGGAGCCCTTATAGCTTGTGCCTGCCATCGCTCCCTCCTCAGAAGTGGTGGTAGTCTTCGACGCCGACCGTGTACTCGGTGCCCGCCAGAGGGACACCGGCCATGGCACTGGCCTCCATGGTCAGGGCGGCGAGATCCTCTGGCTCGAGGCTGTGCAGATTGGTCTTGCCGCACGCGCGGGCGAAAAGCTGGGCTTCGATGGTTAGCGTGTGGAGGAAGTTGTAGACCCTCTCCGCCGCCTCATCAGGGTTCAGACGGGCGCGTAGGATTGGATCCTGCGTGGCCACCCCCACCGGGCAGCGGCCCGTATGGCAGTGATAGCAATAGCCAGGATCGACCCCCATTTCCTCAGGGAAGTTCGCCTCATCGATATCCTTGTTACAGTTGAGCGCCATCAGAACCGAATGGCCGAGGGCAATGGCATCCGCGCCCAGAGCGATGGCCTTGGCCACATCGGCGCCATTGCGGATACCGCCGGCATAGACCAGCGTAATCTCGCCGCGCTTGCCGAGATCGTCGATCGCCTTGCGCGCCTGCCGGATGGCGGCCATGCCGGGCACGCCAGTATCCTCGGTGGCGAGGTGCGGACCGGCGCCGGTGCCGCCCTCCATCCCGTCAATATAGATCGCGTCGGGATCGCATTTCACGGCCATGCGGACATCGTCATAGACCCGCGCGGCACCCAGTTTGAGCTGGATCGGGATCTGCCAATCGGTCGCCTCGCGAATTTCCTGGATCTTCAGTGCCAAGTCGTCGGGGCCGAGCCAGTCCGGGTGACGAGCGGGTGAGCGCTGATCGATCCCCGCGGGCAGCGAGCGCATCTCGGCCACTTGGTCTGTGACTTTCTGGCCCATTAGGTGGCCGCCTAGCCCGACCTTGCAGCCCTGGCCGATAAAGAACTCACAGGCATCCGCCAGCATCAGGTGATGCGGGTTGAAGCCATAGCGGGACTGGATGCACTGGTAGTACCACTTGGTCGAGTAGCGCCGCTCGTCGGGGATCATGCCCCCTTCGCCCGAACAGGTCGCCGTGCCCGCCATAGTGGCGCCCCGCGCCAACGCGGTTTTGGCCTCAAAGCTCAGTGCGCCGAAGCTCATACCGGTGACATAGACGGGAATGTCCAGCTTGATCGGCTTCTTTGCCCTCGGGCCGATGATCGTTTGGGTGTCGCATTTCTCGCGATACCCCTCGATCACAAAGCGGGTCAGTGTGCCGGGCAGAAAGGTCAGGTCGTCCCAATGAGGGATCTTCTTGAACAGCGAGAAGCCGCGCATGCGGTAGCGGCCGAGCTCGGATTTGATGTGGATATCGTCCATCACCTCGGGCGTGAAGACAAAGCTCTTGCCCAGGCGGTTGGTGTCGCGGTTCAGCGGCTTCTTGCCCAGCGGCGATCCATCTGCTGCCATGTCGGGTCTCCTTTGAGTGGGTGAGGCAAGGGCGGGGATCTCCCCCGAAGTACCTGCTCAGAGGATCAGTTTCTTTTCGTTAGGTTCGAGATTGTCGTAGTTCCAGAGCGCCTTACCGGCGATGATCTTGCGGAAATGGCCCACACCTTGATCGGGAAGCAGCCCGTATTGGCGCAGCTTGCGCGCCAGCCAGGACCGGTCGAGATCGGTCATCTCGCCATCGACCGCATCGACGCCCAGCGAGCGGATCTCTCCACCCACATAGATCGTGCCATCATACATCGAGTCGCCGAGGTTCTTGCCCGCATTGCCACAGACGATCATCCGGCCGCGCTGCATCATAAAGCCCGAGAGCGCACCGGTATCGCCGCCGACAATGATCGTGCCGCCTTTCATGTCGATGCCAGTGCGGCTCCCGACCGAGCCTTTGCAGACCAGATCTCCGCCCCGGATCGCCGCCCCGAAAGTGGAGCCTGCGTTCTTCTCGATGACCACAGTGCCAGCCATCATGTTCTCGGCGCAGGACCAGCCGACCCGTCCATTAATCCGCACATTCGGGCCGTCGATTAGGCCAACGCCGAAATACCCGGTGGACCCTTCAATGATCAGGTTGAGTTTGTTGAGGATCCCGACGCCAAGCCCATGCATCCCGCGCGGGTTTTTGATGACGATGGTGCCGTACCCGTCATCCATCAGCGTGCGGATGTTCTCGTTGACCTCGGTGACGGTCTTGTCGTCGGCGTCGATCTCCGTGCGTTTGTTGAAATCGACATCCTTAGCGAAGGCATAGGTGAAGTTCTCCTCTTCGACCGGGTCGAAGAAGGTCTCCATCGAACGGCCCGTGAGTTGCTCGGTCATCATGCCGAGCTCTTTCGCGCGGGCCTCCTGCTTGTCGGTCCATTCGACGTCAGGGGTCCAGTTCAGGCTTGCCATACGCGGACCTCCTCATCGTAGGGATCGTAGGTGTCGATTTCCTGGGGCAGGATCGCGCGGATCGCGACCTCCTCGGAGGCCATCGCGATCAGATCATCGGACTCGTAGAGCACCAGCGGCTTGGCGGCCATGGTGTCTTTGGCCATGCCGAGCTGATCCTTGGTCGCGACGAGATAGGTGAAGACCCCGTCAATCTCCTCGATCGAGCGGCGCATCGTATCCTCGAGGCTCGCGCCCTCGGCCATGTTATGGGCGACATAGACTGCCAAAAGTTCGCTGTCGCAGGAGGACATGAAACGGTGGCCCCGTCGCTCCATCTCTCGGCGCATGATCCAGTAATTGGTGATTTGTCCGTTATGGACCACGCTCACATCGTTATAGGGGAAGGCCCAATAGGGGTGGGCCGAGCGGATATCCACATCCGACTCCGTCGCCATCCTCGTGTGGCCGATGCCATGAGTTCCGGCGAATTCGCCCAGCCCATACTGGCCGGAGACCGCTGTCGCATCGCCCAGATCCTTGATCAATTCCAGGCCATTGCCCAGCGAGAGGATCTCAGCACCCTCGATCTCCTCGATGTACTTCGCCATCTTTTCAGTATCGCCCTCGTGAGAGAGCACATAACGCAGCGCATAGGGCGTGGCGTTTTCGCGGGATTTGACCACGGCGCCCTGTTCCTCCAGACGGCGGTCGACCTCGGCGATACGCTCGGCCACGATCTGCTCGATGCCGTGGCCCTTGTCCATGTCCTCGCCCTCGGCGACTTTGAAGCGCATGACATAGTCGCCCGGCGCGCCGGTGCCGTAGACCGCGAACCCGGTCGAATCCGGGCCGCGATGTTTCAGGGCTTGCAGCATGGCAGTCATTTCATGACCGACATTCGAGCTGCGCCCTTTATGAATCAATCCGGCAATTCCACACATCTCTCTGTGGCTCCCTTTCGGTGGCTTGGGGCGCAGATTGCCCCTTCCCAACCCTCCCTTGAAACGGGGGGAGGGGACGTGTCGCGCGAAGGTGTTAGGGGAGACACTCCATGTAAGTCTCCTTATCCCAATCGGTGACGGTCGACATGAACCGCGCCCATTCGTCGTATTTGTATTCGTGATAGAGGCGGTACATCTCACCGGGCAAACCGCGTTTGACGACCTCGTTGTTTTCCAGATGGGTCAGCGCCTCGCCCAGGCTCATCGGCAGTTTCTTGACCTCTTTGCCCGCCTCCATGGCTTCGTAGATATTGCGCTCTTCCGGCTCGCCCGGGTCAAGATTGTTCTCGAGCCCATCATCCATCGCGGCCAGAAGGCATGAGCCCATCAGATAGGGGTTCACCATCGAGTCGACCGAGCGGTATTCGAACCGTCCGGGTGCCGAGACGCGCAAGCCGGTCGTGCGGTTCTGGAAGCCCCAATCCGAGAACACCGGCGCCCAGAAGCCGGTATCCCAAAGGCGGCGATACGAATTCACTGTCGAGGCGCCGATCGCGGTCAGCGCCTGGAGATGAGTTACAACTCCGCCGATCGCCTTCAGACCTGTCTTGCCCGGCATCTGCGGATCGTCGGTGTCGGGCATGAACGTGTTCTCGCCGCCCTTTACATACATGTAGTTCTCGACCGAGCCTGGCAGATTGTCGGGATCGTTCCCGGTGCGCACCAATTCATCCGAGCCGCCGCGCCAGAGGCTCATATTGTGGTGGCAGCCCGAGGCCGAGACGCCCATGAAGGGTTTGGTCATGAAGCACGCGAAAATGCCATGCTCACGTGCTACCTGTGCGCAGATCTGGCGATAGGTGGTCAGCCGGTCGGCATTGCGCAGCACATCGTCGAAGGTCCAGTTGAGCTCGAGCTGCCCGGGCGCATCCTCGTGATCGCCCTGGATCATGTCGAGGCCCATTTTCCGGGTGTATTCCATGACTTTCAGGGTCACGGGGCGCAGGCTCTCGAACTGGTCGATGTGATAGCAATAGGGCTTTGAGAACCCGTCCTCCGGCACGCCCTGTTCGTTGAACTTCAACCACATCATCTCGGGCTCGGTGCCCATGCGCAGTTGCAGCCCGTGTTTCGCCTGGAAATCCGCATGCATGCGGCGCAGATTTCCGCGGCAATCCGAGGTTAGAAAAGCACCGGGCTCGACCTTTTCCTCGCGGTTGCGGAACAGCGTGCAATAGAACCGCCCGATGGTCGGCGCCCAGGGCAGCTGCATGAAAGTCTCGGGCTCGGGGATCCCGACCAGTTCGGCTGCTTCGGGGCCATAACCGAGATAATTACCCGCGCGGTCGGTGAACAGGTTGACGGTCGCGCCATAGACAAGCTGGAAGCCCTTCTTCGCCACGCTCTCCCAATGGTCGGCGGGGATGCCTTTTCCCATGATCTTGCCGGTGACCGATACGAATTGCAGATACAGATACTCGATCCCCAACTCATCGATTTTCTTGCGGACCTGCTTGATCTTTTCGTCTCGGCCTTCTGCGTCGACGAAGGCTTCGATATCCGTGGCGGCCATTTGGCTCTCCCCCTGTCGCTGTGTCGATGGGCCCCGAAAGGCCCCGATTCTGCTTTTTATAGCCTGACCAATGCGGCGGATTGCATCAACCAAAAATGTGCCATTTGCGTAAATCGTCAATACTGGTACATTATCGGTCCAAACCGCGCGCTACCGGGGAGCAGGATGAATTCCAACCAGATCGCAAGCGATCTACGCGACAAGATCGTTGAGGGCGCGCTTTCGGTCGGAACCCGGCTTCCGCCCGAGCGCAGCCTGGCGATGGAGTTCGGCGTGGCCCGTGGCACCGTGCGCGAAGCGCTGCGCCAACTCGAACATCTCCGCTTTGTCGAACGCCGGGCCGGATCGGGCACCTATGTGATCTGGGCGGAGAACGACGACTCGCTGGCGATGACCGAGGGGACGCGTCCGCTGGAGCTGCTGGATGCACGCTTCGGGCTGGAGCCTCAGCTTTGCCGGCTGGCGGTGATTCACGCGACCGCCCAAGACCTTCAGGCCCTGGAGGAACCGATCCGGGTGATGGAGAGTTGCCTCTCGGACCGCACGTCGTTCGCCGATGCCGATGAACGTTTCCATCTGGCGCTGGCCGATTGCGCGCAGAACCCCCTGATGCGTTGGATGATGGCCAAGATGCACGAGGTGCGCAGCCATAAACAATGGGGGCATATGCGGACCCTGACCCTGACCCCGCAGATGATCGCGCTCTACAATCGCCAGCACCGGACCATTGTCGAAGCAATCCGCGCCCGCGACGCCGATGCCGCGGCCCGCGCCATGCGGAACCATCTGGTCAGCTCACGCCAGTCGCTGATCGATGTGACCAATTAGGATGTGACCTAGGGGCAGTTCGCCAACTCGACAACTTGCTGTGTTCTCCACCGGCGAAGTCGGTTGCATTGCGCCACTTCCTCTGCTTAGCTTTGGAAAAATAAACAAACCAACCGGGAGATGGAAATGTTCAGGACAGCTTTGACCGCTGCGGGGATCGCAGCGCTTGCTCTGGCATCGGGCCCCGCCGCCCATGCCGAAGAATGCGGGATCATCCCGCTCGGCTCGGCGATCTCACTCACGGGGAAATACTCGACCAACGGGCTCCACGCCAAGAACGGTTACGAGTTTGCGATCCAGAAGCTGAAGGAAGCAGGCGGCATCCAGGTCGGCGATGAGTGCTTCAACTTCGAAGTCACCTATTACGACGATGAAAGCACGCCTGCCCGCGGCGCGCAGTTGGCGGAGCGGCTGATCAACCAAGACGGCAAGCAATACATGCTCGGCCCCTATTCCTCCGGCCTGACCAAGGCGATCGCGCCGGTCACTGAGAAGTATGGTATCCCGATGGTGGAAGCCGAGGGTGCGAGCCGCTCATTGTTCAACAAGGGCTACAAGTATCTCTTCGCCGTACTCTCAACTTCCGAGCAGTATCTCGCCTCGGCCATCCGTCTGGCTGCTGAAGTGGCGAAAAAAGAAGGCCGGGATCCGTCCAGCGTGAAGATCGCCATCGCGGTTGAGAACGATCCGTTCTCGCTGGATATTCGCCAGGGCGTGATGGATGATGCCGCGAAATTCGGCATGAACATCGTCATTGATGACAAACTGCCGCGCGATCTCAGCGACATGACTGCGACCTTGACCAAAGTGAAGGCCCTGAAGCCGGATGTGCTGATCGTCTCAGGCCACTCGAAGGGTGCGGCCACGGCCGTGCGTCAGATCGACGAGCAGAATGTCAGCGTGCCGATGATCGCTGTCACCCATTGCGAGGCGGCAGACGTGACCGGCAAGTTCGGCGATGCAGCGAACGGGATCCTCTGCTCGACCCAATGGGCCGAAACTCTGACCTATGAGGACGACTTGTTCGGGACCGCGGCGAACTACGAGCAAGAGTTCAAAGCCGCCTTCCCCGAATACACCGACAAGCTGGTTCCCTATCAGACCGCCCAGGCCAGCGCTGCCGTGCAGGTCTTCGCCGATGCGTTCGAACGGGCCGGCACGCTCGACAAGGATGCGGTGCGCGATGCGATCGCGGCGACCGATATGAAGTCCTTCTATGGCGGGATCCGGTTTGCGCCCGAGGGGAACAATATCGCCAAACCGATGGTGCTGCGCCAGATCCAGGGCGGGAAGTACAACGTGGTGGCCCCCAGCGCCTTTGCCAGCCACGATCTGGAGTGGCCGCGCAAGTAAGCCTCTGCCAGATGCGAAGAACCGGCGTCGGGCGGACCCTTCTCCGGCCGGCGTTGCGTCAACCAGAGGCTGGGCCGCGCGCCCGAGGGGAGCACCTCTGAATGCAAACCATTCTCTCGAATATCGAGATCCTAACCATCGCGCCGATTTTCAACGTCCAGCTTCTGCTGGATGGCTTGCTGATCGGAGGGGTCTTCGCGCTCGCCGCCTATGGGCTGGCGCTGGTCTGGGGCGTGATGAACGTCAAGAACCTCGCCCAGGGCGATTTCGTCATCATGGGCGGCTACATCACCTGGCTGATGAGCGGTTGGGGCATCCATCCGCTATTCGGCGTGCCGGTCAGTTTCGTGCTGCTCTGGGGCTTTGGCTGGGGGCTTTACAAGCTGATCATCAACCGGGTGATCGGGCGGGATCTGTTCACCTCGCTGTTGGCAACGTTTGGGATCGCCATTGTGATCCAGCAGATGTTGAACATCCTCTTCACCTCGGACACGCAGACGGCGGATGCGGGCTTTGACTCGCTTCTGCTGTTCGACGGAGTGGTGACCCTGCCACAGGTCAAGCTGATAGGCTTCATCATGGCGGCCATCCTCGGCATCGGCGTGGTGCTGTTCATGAAGCGCTCGCGCATGGGTCAGGCGATCCGCGCGACGGCCCAGGATGCCCGCGCTGCGCGCGTCATGGGGATCGATACCGAGAAGGTCTATGCCTTCACTTTCGCCCTGAATTCAGCGATTTGCGGAGCAGCAGGCGCCATTGTGGCGATGGTCTGGGTGATCCAGCCATTCTACGGCATCACCTATTCCATTCGCGCTTTCGTGGTGGTGGTGGCCGCGGGGCTCGGCAATCTGCCAGGGGTGATCCTGGCCAGCCTTGGGGTCTCGACCGTCGAGCAGTTCGGAGGGTTCGTCCTCGGGGCTGAATTCCAGCAAGCTATCGTTGTCGGCCTGCTACTCGCGGTGCTGATGTATCGGCAATGGATCCAGGCGCGGTTGCGCCAGGTGGTAGCATGATGGGCGCGGTCAAACTCCTCGCCTATCTCGTGCTGCTGGCCGGCGGGATCGCGGCACCGTTCTATTTCCCGACCTTCATCAGCCAGATCTCGGTTCTCTGGGTCATGGTCCTGCTGGCGCTGACCTGGGATCTCCAGGGCGGACAAATGGGCTATAACTCTCTGGGTAACATCTTCTTTTTCGGTTTCGGGATGTATGTCTCGGCAGTGGTGCAGATCGGGATCGTCTATGATGTCGGCGAATATACCTCGGCCTTTGGCGGCGGGATAACCGATTTCACACCAGGGCAATATTATGCCGGCCTGATCCTGGGGATGATCGCGGCGGGAATCCTCTCGGCAATCTCGGCCTATATTCTCGGCTGGGTTCTAATCGGGCTGCGTGGGCCCTATTTCGCCATCGGCACGCTGGGCATTGCCATCGCGGCGGGTGAGCTGTTCGGCGCCTGGGATTGGGTGGGCGGCGGCTCGGGAATTTCGATGCCGGTCTATCCGGGTGATCCAGATAGCGGCAAACTCATGTTCTACATGATAAACTTCGCGCTAGCCTGCGGGGTCTTCGCAATGCTGGCCTGGCTTTACTCGACCCGGTTCGGCCTCGCCATCAACGCGATCCGTGACGATGAGGAAAAAGCCGAGGGGATGGGCCTGCATACCAAGCGTTACAAGCGCGCATGCTGGGCGGTCTCGGCATTCTTCCTCGGCATCAGCGGAGCGATCTTCGGCAATATGATCGGCTTTATCGAACCTTTGGAGGTCGCTTTCCAGACCATCAATTTCGGTATCTTCATGGTGCTGATGGTTCTGCTGGGCGGCAAAGGCACGCTTTGGGGCCCGGTAATCGGTGCTTTTCTGTTCCATGCGATCAAGGAGGTGACTTGGACCTATCTCCTCGGCACGCAATGGGTCGCCTTGGGCGTGTTGATCGTGATCATCGTGGTTTTCTTCCAACAGGGCATCGTCGGTTGGTTGATGGAGAAAAAACCCCATTGGTTTGGCATCGTGGTCGACCGCAAGGAGGCCACGGCATGAACTCGATCATCGAAGTCCAAGAAGTTTCAAAGAGTTACGGAGGGGTCAAAGCCAATACCGACATCTCGATCACTGTCGAGGAGGGCGGCATCACCGGGCTGATCGGGCCGAACGGTTCGGGAAAGACGACGCTGTTCAACTCGATCGTGGGTTATCACCCGATCGACAAAGGCTCGATCAAGTTCCAGGGCCGTGAGATCTCGAAAATGGTGGTGCAGGACATCGCCCGGCTGGGCCTTTTGCGCACCTTCCAGCAGACCCGGATCTATCGCCAGATGGATTGCGTGCGCAATATGCTGATCTCGATCCCACATCGTGAGAGCACCTGGCGGGACATGTTCGTTCCGCATTCCGCCGCCGAGATGGAGAAGGCCGAACATCTGCTTGAATTCGTCGGGCTTTACGAGAAGCGCTTCCTCAGAGCCGGAGACTTGAGTTTTGGCCAGCAGAAGCTGTTGGAATTCGCCATGGCGCTGATGAACGATCCCACCGTTCTGATGCTGGACGAGCCGACCGCGGGTATCAACCCGACCCTGATCAACGGGCTGATCGACCGGCTGAAACGGGCGAACTCGGAATTCGGCATCACTCTCTTTATCATCGAGCATAATATGCGGGTGATCATGAACATGGCCGACCGGATCTATTGCCTGGCCCATGGCCAGTTGCTGGCTGCGGGTTCTCCCGAGGAAATTCAAGGCGACCAAAGGGTTGTCGATGCCTATTTGGGGGCGCACTGATGGGTGAGACGCGCAAGGCCGGGGGCTATCACGACGGTGGGGTCGAGACGGTCATCTCAGTCGAGGCGGTCACGGCCCAGACCAAGGCTATCGCGCAACAGGTGACAGTTGCAGATCTCGAGGCGCTGTCAGGCCCAAACGCTTTCCTGCAGATCGAGAATCTTCGCGCAGGCTATGGCAAGATGGAGATCCTGCACGAGATCAATCTGCGGGTCGCCCGCAAGCAATCGCTCTGCTTGATCGGGCCAAATGGGGCTGGGAAATCCACCATTCTTCACGCGATATTCGGCTTCAACGACATCTTTGCAGGTGCGATCCGGATCGGAGACGGGCCGGATAAACGCGATATCTCGAAGCTCTCGCCGAACCAAAAACTAAAAGAGGCGGGGATCGCCTATATCCTCCAGGACAAATCGGTCTTCCCCGGGATGACGGTTGAAGAAAACCTCTGGATGGGCGGTTTTCTGATGGAAGATCCAAAAGACGCCAAAGCCGCCGCCGAGCGTGTCTTCGAGAAATATCCCCGCCTGGCCGACCGTCGGCGGCATCAGGCCAAAGTTCTATCGGGGGGCGAGCGACGGCTCTTGGAGATTTCGCGCGCCCTGGTGATGAACCCTGAGATTTTGCTGGTGGACGAACCCTCTATCGGCTTGGAGCCGCGCTTCATCGATATGGTCTTCGAGATCCTGCACGACCTCCAGCATAACGAGGGCAAGACCATCCTGATGGTCGAGCAGAACGCGAAGAAAGGCCTCGAGTTCGCCGATATCGGCTATGTGCTGGTCTCGGGCGAGATCGCGATTGC
>JBCDKL010000037.1:0-16102 GCA_038746695.1 Pseudomonadota bacterium
ACGGCCGGCACGCCGGCCGCGGCGCCTCCCGCGGTGCCCGGGTGTGCTTGCGGCCCTCCCCCGGGCCCCCGCCCGCCCCCACCCACCCCCCCCAGGACGCGGGCCCGGGGGAGGGCCGCAAGCCAGCTGGGCTGCAGGTGGCGTTTGCTGATTTGCCTGGGCTGGTGGGCCGCGAGGTCGGGGTCTCTCCTTGGGTTGAGATCGATCAGGCAATGATCGACGCCTTTGCCGAGGTGACCGGGGATCATCAATGGATCCATGTCGACCGTGCGCGAGCGGAGCGCGAAATGGGCTCGACCTTGGCACATGGATTTTTGACCCTCTCACTGCTGCCCAGATTGGCCGATCCGATGCTGGAGGTCGCAGGGCTGGCGCATAAATTGAATTACGGGCTGAACCGCGTGCGATTTACCGGAGCGGTGCGGCCCGGGCAGCGGATCAGGCTGCGTCAGCGGGTGACCGAGGCGAGCAGGAAGGGCGACCGGATCCTGCTTCATTTCGAGGCGGTCTTCGAAGTCGACGGAGCGGCACAGCCGGTCTGTCTGGCCGAGAGCCTGGTGCTGTTCGTGCCCGACTAAGCCGGCGGACTGAATCTCAAAGGCCTGAAAATCCGGCAGGCAGGTCGGCCGGGCGGTCCACAGCCTCTGCGGCGAGTCTGGGGCGGCCTGTGGCAGTGAGGGTGATCTCGGTTTCGATCAGGCTCTCCTTGCCCTCGATCTCCGCCAGTTTGCGGTCGATCCGGCGAGTAATGTCCGGGCTTTCGGCTCCCGCTGCGGCCACGGCTTCGATGAGGGCGTGGCGGAGCGCGGCTTCAGCGGCGCTTTCGGCTGCATCGGATTCGGTGAAATCGCGCGGGCCATCAGGGAGATGGGCCCGGTAGAGCCCCTCGGCGGGCACACTGACCGTGGCCCTTCGGGTCAGGCGGACATGGCCGACAACAGCGCCGATCGCGTTGGCGACATCGGCATGAGCAGGTATGTCTACCTCGGCGTCCAGCAGGCGGGCCACGCCCGGATAATAGCTGGCCGCCGAGGCGCCGAGCCCGATCAGAGGCAGCGAGAAGCCGAGCCGAGGTGCGAGGATCCCAGCATGGCCATCCAGCGCCGCCTGCAGCATCGGCGCCGCGGGTGTGACCCCGGCGAACCCATCCTCGACCAGCGCGGTCTCGAGCACCCGTTCGGCCGAGCGCCTTGTGAGGAGCGCGATCACCTGGCGGCTGATCGCCTCGGCATCCTTGGCGATCGCCTGGCCGTCGCGGCCCTTCTGCCGGGCGAACAGGGTCGCCGCCTTCACTGCGGCGTCGCGGTCCCACCCGCTTTGCAGACCCAGTACATGGGCCGCGTCGGAAGGGCAGAAGGCAGCCTCGGCCACCAGCCCGCGGGCGATCAGGCGCCGCGCCTCGCGCTGCTCAGCCCGTCCGGTCAGGACCACATCAGTCGCAGAAGGACCAGGCCCGATCCGGTCGCGCAGATCTCCATGGGGCTTCACGGTGGCACCGCGCAAGATCAGGCAACGCCCATCCCGCGCGCCGCTGCGGGTTGCGGCAAGCTGGCGGTCGAGCATGGCATGCACCGCCTGGGGATGGTCGCGGGCCAGGAGGGAGATTGGGATCACCCGCGTGGGACCGATATGCAGACCAGCCTCTGGCCCGGTCTCGATCAGACCGAGCGTCGAATCACCGCCCAGACCGTGGGTGCGCATCGCGACCGCTTCGACCATGGTGCGTAAACCGCCGACTTCAGCGCCCGCCGGGTCCAGCCTGGGGCGCCCGTCACACAGTACCGCCACATCGGTGGTCGTCCCGCCGATATCCGAGACCACAGCAGCTTGCCGTCCGGTCAGCCAACCGGCCCCGACCAGCGAGGCAGCTGGGCCTGAGAGGATGGTCTCGACTGGGCGCTGCCGGGCGAAACCGGCGGAGACGAGGGCTCCATCGCCGCGCACCACCATCAGGGGCGCGGCGATCCCGCGGGCCTGCAACAGACGCTCGGCGCTTTCGATCAGCCTTGCGATCATCGCGATCAGCCGAGCGTTCAGAAGCGCGGTCAATCCGCGTTTCGGTCCACCGATCTCGGCGGTCAGATCATGTGAGCAAGTGACGGGCAGAACGGTCGTTCGAGCGATCTCGGCCGCTGCTTCTCGCTCATGGGCCGGATTGCGCACGGCGAAATGGCTGCAGACAGCGAAGGCGCCTATGTCGGAAGGCAGAGTCTCCAGCGCCTGACGCAAGGCGGCGAGATCCAGGGGCGCCTGCTCGGCACCCATTGGATCGTGGCCGCCGCTGATCGGGATCAGGGGGTCGTCCCCGCGCGCCTCGGCCAAGCCCTGCCGGTCAAGATCGGCCGGAGCAAAGCCAATCATCACCAGCCCTGCGCGCCCTCCCTGGCGCTCGACCAGGGCATTGGTAGCCAAAGTGGTGGAGAGCGAGACCAAGGCGATCTCGGCTGGTGCCACACCTGCCTCGGCCAGCACCGCATCAACCGCTTCAGCGATCCCGAGGGAGAGATCGTCCCGTGTCGTCAGGGCCTTGGCCTTGGCGATCAGGGCGGAAGGACCGTCCTGCATCCGGGGCTCGGAGATCAGGACCGCATCGGTGTAGGTGCCGCCGGTGTCGAGACCCAGCAGCACCGGTTCCACTCCTGGCGCGTTCCTCTCCATCCGCATTCCATCCCAGGCAAAGCCAACTTGCCGCCCGATACTCTGCTCGGGATCGCTTTGGAAGAGGGGATTCAGTTTGAGCTGTCGTCGAACCCGGACAGGTCCTCGGTTTCGATCCGGTCGGAGCGGGGAAATTGTGCCGCGCAGGGCAGATCGTCCGCCTTGGCTACGACCGTGTTCAGACTGTCACGAAGCCCGGCCAGGAAGTAGCGGGTCCTCCAATCCAACCGCATGCCGTTTTCCAGCAGATAATGCTGGATCGTGAAGGCCATGTTCCTGAGGGGCATGTGGAGGTCATCGACCTCACCATGCAATCCCGGATCTGCCGAGGTTGTGCGCCCTACGTTCTGCATTAGTTCCTCATATCTACGTTTTGATATAAATCATTTTCAAACCCTCTGATTAATGATGGGTGAAGCGATGGTGGCGGATTTGAACTAAATTAAGCGCGCTCGGGTGGGCGCTTTGCCGCAGTCATATGGCGCTTTCCGGCAAAGCCTGGGCGGCGCTCGACCACGAATCCGGCCTGATCCAGCGCGCGGCGGACATGGCCAGCGGCGGTATAGGTCGCGGCATGGCCACCGGGTGTGGTCCGGGCGAAGACGGCGGCAAGCAGCGCCGGCTCCCACATCTCGGGATTCCGGGCGGGGGCGAAACCGTCAAGGAACCAGGTCTCGGCGGTGCCAGGCCAGGCGGGTACGGTACGGCGGGCATCGCCCGGGATGATCTCGACCCGGATATCGCCCAGGTCGAGGGGGGTGGAGAGCGGCCATGCCGCGATCAGCGGTCCGGGGTCAAGCTCGGGCCAGGGGGCCAGGGCTCGGGCAAGCTCGGCCCGGCTGATCGGATAGGCCTCAAACGAAGTGATGATCAGCCGCCCGCCCGGCGCCGCGATCCGGCGCCACAGCTCCCGCGCGGCAAGCATGTTGAGCCCGGTGCCAAAGCCGAGCTCGGCCAGATGAGCCTCCTGCGCACCGCGCCAGCGTTTGGGCAGGTCGGTGCCCTCCAGGAACACATAACGCGTCTCGGCCAGCCCATCTGCGATCGAGAAATACGGATCGGCAAAGCGGCGCGAGACCGGCACCGCGCCCTGCCAGTCGAGACCGGCTTGATCCAACTCCTCTGCCATGGTCCTGTTTTGACGAGAGGGGAAGGCATGGACAAGCCGGATTTACTGGTGATCGGCGGCGGGATCTTCGGGCTTTGGGTCGCCCGGGAAGGGCTGCGGGCTGGGATGTCGGTGGTTCTGGCCGACAAGGCGGAGCCCGGCCAGGGGGCGAGTGCGACTCCGCTGGGCGTGTTGATGCCGCATATGCCCGCTGGCTGGTCGGCGATGAAAGCATTCCAGCTCGCCGCGCTGATGAGTTTGGCCCAGGAGGCGGAGGCGCTGGCGGCCGAGACCGGGGCAAGCCCCTTTTATCGCCGTCCCGGCCGCCTCACCCCCTTGCGCAAGGCCGAGGCACGGGTGCGGGCAGAGGCACAGATTACCGAAGCCGCGCACCTTTGGGGCGCTGCTGGGCGGTTGGAAGTGTTGGACGAATTGCCGGAAGCAGCCGCTTGTCTCGCGTCCGAGCGGGCGCCTTTCGGCTGGCTGCACGAGACGCTGACTGCTCATGTCGATGCGCGCGCCTATCTCACCTGCCTTCGTGCCAGCGTTGCGGTGGGCGCCGATTTGCGCCTTGGATGGCGGGCCGAAGGGCCAGGCGGTGCGCCGGGTGAGATCCTTTTCAACCGGGGCAGCCTGACCGCGCGCCATGTGGTGATTGCCGCTGGTTGGCAAAGCCGGAACATCGCGCCCTTCCAGGCGGAGCGCGGGGTGAAAGGCCAGGCCGCCCGGCTCTCAGCCCAGTTGCCAGAGGGGATGCCGGTGATCCATGCGCCGGGGCTCTTTATCGTGCGCCAAGGCGCCGGGGAGGTGGCAGTCGGTTCGACCTCGGAACGGGTGTGGCAGGATCCGGACCCCGATGCCGCGCTGGAGCCCGTGATCGCCGCTGCGCGCGAGCTTTGCCCTCCGCTGGTCCCCGCGACGGTGACATCACGCTGGTCGGGGATTAGGCCCAAAGGACCCCGTCCCGAACCAGTGGTCGGCCCCCTGCCAGGCCATAAGGAGATCTGGATCGCCAGCGGTGGCTATAAGATCGGGCTCGGCATCGCCCATCACGTCGCAAAGGCCCTGATCGGCGCGATCGCGGGAGATCCACAGGCCCCGCCCCTTCCGCCCGAATTCGCGCCGCTGCCGTTGGAGGGACCGGGTTAGAGTGGTGCCTCGAAGCGCCAATCCGCTTGCGGAAGGGTCTCAACTACCTCGAAACCGATCACTTCAGTATAGATCCGGCCATAGCGGTCGGTTGTGGTCACGGTCAGCTTATGCGGCCCCAGCGGAAGGTCGGCAGGCAGCCGCGCGCGCCAGAGATGGCTGGATTTGCGGGTGAGCATCCAATCCTGGAACGGACCCGGCGGGCCTTGCCAGACAAAGCCGGTCCAGGTTTGAAAGCCCGCTGTTTCCTCACCGCCCTCAGTCGAGCGAAACGCCATGCGCCCCTGGGTCGCCTGCTTGGCCAGCGCATGGGGATCGGCATAGGCCGGACCCTGGCGGGCGGCCTCGCCCTCACCCTCCTGCGTGCGCCGGGCCAGGATCGCCGGGCGATCGCCAATCGCAACCTCGACCATGCTGTCGCGAGAGCCGTTCCAGACATTGACCGCAACCCAAGTGTCCTCGGCCAGATCCTGGCGCGTCAGCAGACCAGGATCACCCAGATCGCTGACGGTGACAGGCGGGATCGCATCGGAGGAGCGTTCCTGCGATCTGGTGAACGCGAAGAGTTGCTCTGCCCAATCCCGAAAGCGCTTGGTGTTGAACGAGACATGCATCTGCCGCGCCTCCGGCGCATCGAAAGTGAGGAAAGTGTCTACATATTCCGCCCCGTCGAAGGCGATCCGGTAATATCCGCGCGGGCTGCCCAGGCGCTGGGTCGCATGGGGCACGCCTTGGGCACCCAGATCCCCCGCCCACCACGAGCCCGACACCGCCCCCGTGATGATCTGATGGAACTGCGCTGGGCCCGTGCCGGTGGCGGCGTGCCAGCCCTCGAAATGTTCCCCAGGCAGGATCTGCTCGGTCGTGTGAGTATGGCCGGAGAGGCCGAGGACCTTGCGCCCCTCAAGCATCTCGTAGAGCTCCGCAAGATTGTCGGTCTGATGCTTCCGGGCATGGGGATCGGTGAAGGTCACGAAGGGGATATGGGCCGCGATAACGATCAACTTCTCAAGCGGCACATGGGCCAGATCGTTTCTGAGCCAGGTCATCTGCCGCTGGTGGATCACTCCGTTGTAATTGGGGCTTCCTCCGGAGGCGCAGAAGTCATGGGGATCGATCCCGTTGCAGGGATAACGGACATTATCGAGCACGACAAAATGCACCTGGCCGATATCGGAGGAGTAGTACTCCGGCCCCCATTCCCGGCGGAACGTGTCGAAACTGTCGCCATCGCTAGCAGCGTCGAAATCGAGATCGTGGTTTCCGGCGACGAAGTATTGCGGCACCCCGCCCAAGGCGATGACCCGCTTGAAGCGGGGGAAGAGCGAGAGATCGTCGCCCATCATATCTCCTGCGAAGATCAGGCATTCGGTGGAGCTGCTGTCGCGGGCGGCCAGCATGCGCCCCGCCGTATCGCGGAGATAGCCAATCTCTCTGTTCGAATAGGTCTGTGCGTCGCCGAAGATCAGGCAGTCGAATTGGGCGCCCACATCATCTGCGATCAGAGGGAAATTCACCGCCTGGGGCAAAAGCCCGGTCGGGGCGATCCCGCCAAAGCGCAAAGGCGGGGAACCGGCAGGTTTGTGGCGATAGCTGAATTGCGGGACCATCTCCTCGGAGACTGGCACGGCATAGCCCGCCGGTTTGGTGATGAAGAGGTTCATATCGTCACGAGCCGGCAGGGCATAACCGCCCTCGGTCCCGGTCAGCACGACTTCTCGCCCGTTCGAGACCTGAACACCGGCGATCCCGGGCTCGCCCGGATCGCGCGTGGAATTGCGGTTGATGTCGTCGAAGACCACTCCTTGGGCCATGGCGGGCGCCGCACCCCGGATGATCTCGACCTCGCCGATATAGCTTGCGTCCTTGGCCTCTGCCGGAAGGGTGCCAATGACCAGGAGGGCGAAGATCGGAAATCGGGCCATGCTGGGCTCCTCTCGGGCTTGGGGATGACGGCAGGCTCGGATCGGCGCATGATGCGGCGCGACCGGCTGCCTCAGGATTGCATGCCGGATCGGCGAATGCACGCGCGCGAAAGGGGCGGGGAATGACCAGCAGATACGAGAAGGGGATGGAGACCCGCCGCGCCGTTCTTGGCGAGGCTCATGTAGACCGGGCCGAGGCGGAGATGACCGAATTCGACGCGCCATTCCAAACTCTGATCACAGAAGCCGCCTGGGGTCAGGTCTGGGCTGGAGAGAGCCTGACCCATCGCGACCGCTCGCTGATCACTCTGGCACTGCTGGCGGCTGCCGGGCATTGGCAGGAGTTCCAGATGCATATCCGCGCCACAGCCCGGACCGGAGCCACACCGCAGGAGGTGCGCGAGGCGCTGCTCCATGTCGCCCTCTATGCCGGCCTGCCCGCTGCCAACCGCGCGCTAAGACTGGCCAAGGAGAGCTATGCCGAGATGGGGCAAACGGTGTGACCCCGGCCTTGCCATCCCGCCGGTGCCCGTGTTCTCTGGCGCCAGGAGGAGCGTGGCATGGCCAAACCTTGCATCATCTGCGTGGCGATCACCGGCTCGGTACCGACCAAGGCAGACAATCCGGCAGTTCCGATCACCGTGGATGAACAGATCGAATCGACCCATGCGGCGTTCGAAGCGGGGGCTTCTATCGCCCATCTTCATGTGCGCAATGACGACCAGACCCCCTCCTCTGACCCCGAGAAGTTCGCCCGGTTGAAGCAGGGGATCGAGGCGAATTGCCCCGGCATGATCGTGCAATTCTCAACCGGGGGACGCTCCGGCACCGGGCGCGAGCGGGGCGGCATGCTGCCACTTTGCCCGGATATGGCCTCGCTGACCGTAGGGTCGAACAATTTCCCGACACGGGTCTATGAGAACAGCCCCGACTTGGTGGACTGGCTGGCCTCGGAGATGCTGGAGCACAATATCAAACCAGAGATCGAAGCCTTTGATCTTTCGCATATTCACCAGGCCGCCCTGATGCAGCGCGACGGGCGTCTGGCGGCGGAATGCTATGTGCAATTCGTCATGGGTGTGAAGAACGCAATGCCTGCCGACAAGGATGTGTTCGACTATTACGTCCGCACGATGGAGCGGCTGTTGCCGGGCTCCGAATGGTGTGCGGCGGGGATCGGCAAGGCGCAGATCGAGGTCAATGAATGGTCAGTGGCCGCGGGCGGACATGCCCGCACCGGGCTCGAGGACAATGTACGGCTCGACCGCGAGACGCTGGCACCTTCGAACGCCGCCCTGGTGGCGCGGGTGGTCGAGATCTGCGCGCGCCATCGCCGCCCGGTCGCCTCGCCCGAAGAGGCGCGGCGGATGCTGCAATTGCGTGCAGCGTGAGCGCGCTGACAGATGCGCTCTTCACTGATGCCGAGATTGCGCGGCATCTGACGGCAGAGGCCGAGATCGCCGCGATGCTGCGCTTCGAGGCGGCACTGGCCGAGGCCGAGGCGATGCATGGCGTGATCCCGGCAGAGGCAGGGGTCGCGATCGCCGCGGCTTTGCGGGATCTGACCATCGCGCCGGGAGATCTGGCAGCCCCAACCTTGGCCGCCGGAGTGCCAGTTCCCGGCCTCGTGGCGCTGGCGCGGGCAAGGATCGGCGCGCCTTTCGGAGATTATCTGCACTGGGGCGCCACGAGCCAGGATGCGATGGATACCGGGCTGGTCCTGCGCCTGCGCACGATCTTGGAGATCCTGGAGGCACGGCTTCGCCACCTGGTCGGAACG
Organism: Pseudomonadota bacterium; assembly: GCA_038746695.1. Lineage (GTDB taxonomy): Bacteria > Pseudomonadota > Alphaproteobacteria > Rhodobacterales > Rhodobacteraceae > Thermohalobaculum. The sequence continues at coordinate 8,621 of JBCDKL010000037.1, forward strand.
CTCTGCGATCAGGCCGAGGCGCATGCCGATCTGCCGATGGCCGGGCATACGCGATCGCAGATCGCCACGCCGATCACGCTGGGCCTGCGGATCGCAAGCTGGCTGGCACCGCTGGCGCGCTGTCTCGACCGGCTGGCAGAGCTGCGCCCGCGGCTTTTGGTGCTGCAACTTGGCGGGGCCTCGGGCGCGCTCTCGGTCCTTGACGAAGCTGGCCCAGCGGTGACGCGCGAGATGGCGCGGCGGCTGGATCTGGCCTTGCCCGAGAAGCCCTGGCATACGGAACGCGACCGTCTGGTCGAGCTGGGCAATTGGCTGGGCCTGGTCAGCGGGCCTCTGGGCCGGATCGGCGCCGATCTGATCCTGATGGGCCGGACCGAAGCGGGTGAGCTGCACGCGGGCCAGGGCGGCGGCTCCTCCACCATGCCGCAGAAATCCAACCCGGTGGCCGCCGAGGCGCTGGTGACGCTGGCCCGCCGGGCGGCGGGCTATGCCGGCATGCTGCAAGCCGCGCTCATTCATGTCGAGGAGCGTGACGCCACGGCCTGGGCCGTGGAATGGCAGGCGCTGCCTGAGCTGATCGTTGGCGCGGGCGCCGGGCTCGGCCATGCTCAGACCCTCGCCGCCAGTCTGTCGCCCGATCCCGAGGCGATGCGCCGGGCGCTGAATCTTCAGGGCGGGGCGGTCGAGGCCGAGGCGATGGCCTTCGCGCTGGCAGCAGAGATGCCGCTGGGCGCGGCCCAGGCGCTGGTAAAGCGGGCCGCCGCCACGCGGCCCGCCGAGACCACGCTCGCCGCCCATCTATCCACGCTGTGCGGACAAGACGGCCTCACCCCGCCACCAGAGATTCGCCATGGCCCGGCCCCCAGCCGTACCCTGGTCGAGACGGCTATCGCCCAGGCGCGCGCACGTTTGGCATGAAAATTAACGATCGCCTGCACCACAAAGATGCAAATCTGTCCCGCCGCGCAGCAATCCACAAAATATCTGCAATTTGAGTGAGACTCGCGTAAAATGCGCCGAGGAACGGGGGAGCATGGCGCCGGGAATGTCGCTGAGACAAACCTGATGCCGGTCTTTCTGCGGGTGAAGCAGCAGGACATGACGAACGAGAAGCTGAGGCGCCCGGCACGGGGTGCCCTTAAGTATTGGGGTTTGTACGCATGATCATCACGGTGACAACTCAGAACGATATCGTCGACGCGCTGGATGGCGAGATCTCGCTGCGCGAAGCGGTGAACTTGGCGAACGCGACGGAAGGGTTCAACGAGATCGTCTTCAAGGTCGATGGTTTCCTGGGGATCAATGGCGGCCAGATGCAGATCACCGATGATGTCTCGATCAATGGCGACCGCAATGGCGACGGCGTAGCGGATGTGTTCCTTTATGGGAATATGAATAGCGATCGCATGTTCGAAGTGACGTCGGGCGCGGCGCTGTCTCTGTCGAACCTCTTCGTCAGGTCCTTCAGAAGTGAAGGTGACGGTGGCGCTCTGCTGGTGAACGCCGGCTCTTCCGCGGCGATTGACAATGTCGACCTCAGTTTCAACTCGGCCGGACCTGATAGCGGCGGTGGCGCAATCGCGAGCGACGGCAGCTTGAGCATCCGCGACTCGGTGATCGGAACCAACTCAGCAGCTTTAGGCGGCGCCATCCAATCCACAGGTACGTTGGAGATCGTAAACACCGAAATCTCCGACAATTCGACCATCGACCAGAGCGGCACGGTGGCCGTGTCAGGCACTGCAACGATCGTGAACAGTTCGATCATCGACAACACTGCTTCAGCCGGCAACGGTGCGCTGTTGGCTCTCGGAAGTGTGGAACTTGTTGGTGCAACGATTGCGAACAACACCAGTGGGAGTGATTACGCCGCAATCGAGATCAGTGGCGTGGGAAGCCTGGTTGTAGATCAATCAACCATCACCGGTCATCTCACAGGCGGTATTGAAACCTCTGGCGAAGGTGATCTCACCCTGCGCAACAGCATTGTAAGCGGTAATGGAACCGACACCCAGCGATTGGATATAATCGGCGGTTTTGAACCGGTGCTGGAGGGGCGTAACATTATCGGAGATCGGGGCTATATCCTGGGCACCACTGCATATACCGGGATCGCGGCAACCGACATTTTCCTGGAAGCGGATACCAATTTTGCTGGCCTGTTGAATGCCACGCGCGGCACCGTGGCGCTGAACCCGTTCTTCGAGCCGGCCAATCTGCTGCGCGCGTTTGGTGGCAATTACGGCGAGGTTTTCCCAGATGACACGCTGGATGCCGATGGCGACGGTGTGACCGGCGAGCAATTGCCGCTGGACGGCAATGGCGGCTATCGGAACCAGGGCCTGAATGGCATCGAGATCGGCGCGGTCGAGGCCGAAGATCTGGTGGTTACCACCCGCGCCCCGGGCAGCGCGAATGACGGGCTGCTATCGCTGGAGGAAGCCATAGCCCTGGCCGAGGCGAATGACGGCTTCGACAGGATCACCTTCGATGCCAGTGTGCTGGATGCCGTCGGTCCAGGCGATGACGGACGGACGATCAGCCTCGACGGCCAGTTCACGATCAGCGATGCTCTGGAGATCGAGGGCGATGTCGATGGCGACGGGCGCGGCGATATCCGGCTGGATGCGGGCGGACAGTCCCGGCATTTCACCGTCGATAACAGCGGCACCCTCATAGTGAACGGCATAACGTTCAGCGATGGATATTCGGGCTCCGTTTCTGATGGCGGCTCAATCCTCAACCGTGGCACGCTTACGGTCACAAACTCGGTCTTCGAGGGGAATAACGGCCCGAATGGCGGGGCCTTGTTCAACAGCGGTTCGGCCTATCTGGGCAACGTCACGTTTGACGATAACGACGCTATCAGTGGCGGTGGCGCGATCAGCACGACCGGTAATCTGACCGTCATCAACGGAACTTTCGTCAATAACATGGCCCTATCCAACAGTGCCGGCGCAATTTATCACTCCGGCTCGGGCACGGCTGAGATTCTGCATTCGACCATCACCGACAATTCTGCAGTCGGTTCGGGCGGAGGCATTTATGTCGGGTCAGGCAGCCTTCGGCTCGAAAGCAGCATCGTGACGGGCAACACCGCCAGCCCCCTGTCGACCTCGAATCTGTCCGGCACGATCGTTCAGGTCGGCTATAATCTGATCGACGACACAATCACTCTGAACGGCAACTACAACAGCGACTATGGCGATGTCGATGTCTTCGACAAGCAGGGTGATCTTGGTGATCATGGCGGCCCCGTGCCGACCGCAGCTCTGGCCGCGGGCACGTTTGTTGACTATGCAGCTCCGATCACCCGTACCGACAGTTTCGACATCGATCGTGACGGCGATTTCTCCGAGGTGATCGACAGTTCGGCCAATGGTGCGCCGCGCGAGCCGGGCGCGAACAGCTCGCTTGGAGCGTTCCAGCAAACGAACACCCTGGTCGTCACCACGCTGCTGGACGAGTCCTTTGGCAATCATGCGCTGACCGAGGAGATCAATGACGGCGACGGCCTGTCGCTCCGCGAAGCGCTTGGCATCGCTCAAGGGACCGCGGCCGCCGAAACCATCACCTTTGCCAGCGATCTGATGGGGGGCACGATCCAGCTTTCGAGCCAGCTGAACATCTCCGACACGGTCACTGTGGACGGCGATATCGATGGCGATGGCAAAGCGGATATCACTCTGGACGCCGATGGTATTTTCAGGGTCATCGGGATTTCCGCCCAGAACGACACCGACAGCGATGTCACTCTGAATGGGCTGACCATCACCGACGGCGTGACGCATACCAGCGGCGGAGGCATCTACCTCTCCAACGCTCAGTCGCTGACCCTGACAAATTCAAGCGTGGTCGACAATTTCGCCCAAGGCGGCGGGGGTGGGATCTTTGCTCAGAGCGACACGACCCTTGTCATCGAAAACAGCCTGATCTCCGGCAATACCAGCGAGAGCGCCGGTGCGGGACTGTCGCTGATCGGCGGCAGGGCCGATATCTTCAACACGACCATTGCCAATAACGATACGGATACCGATTACGGATCGAGCGGTGGCGGAATCTACACCGGCGACGCCACGGTCGTTTCGGTCGAGAGCAGCACGATCACCGACAACTCGGCCTATTCCGGAGGAGGGATCGAGAACAAATTCGCTGGCGGGTTGACCGTGACCAACTCGATCATCTCAGGCAATGCGGCACTATTCGCGCCCGAAGTCTATAACGCGCCGATCCTGCAAGGCACCAACATCATCGGCACCGAGATTTCATCGAACGGTTCGGTGACTGGCTCCACCAGCATCGACCGGATCTTTGCCGAGACACAGGAGGTCGTCGATTTCTTCGGAAACGGGTTCCAGGTTGATGCAGGCGTGTTGCGCGACAATGGCGGGGCGGTGCGCACTGTGGCTCTGCTGCGCGGTGGCGATGCCATCGATATCGGCGATGTGACCCAGCTCGACGTGACCAAGACCACCGATGCCCGCGGCGAGGGCTTTGCTCGGATCGTCGGACCGAAGGAGGACGGGACCGAGCTGGATGTCGGCGCCTATGAGGAGCAGATCCCGGATCAACCCGCCCTTGCCACGGTCGATCCGTTCATTCGGCTGGGCGAGGATGGCGACACGACCACGGGCTCGATCTCGATCGACGACCCCGATGCGGGCGACAATCCCAGCTTTGCCAACGCTATCGGCACGCCGCTGGGCGACGATATCGGTGATCTCCAGATCAACGCGGCGGGCGATACGATCGAGTTCACGCTCGACACATCGACGGTCCAGGATCTGAACTCGGGCGAGGCGGCCAATGTCCGCTATGAACTCTTCGCCGATGACGGCACCCGGACCACGGTTCTGGTCAATATCCGCGGCGCGGATGACGGAACCGAGGAGGATGACGATCTCGGCGGCTCGTTCGTCGCGGATATCATCGACGGTCTGGGCGGCGACGACACGCTGCAGGGCTTTGCCGAGGACGATTTGCTGATCGGCGGCGAGGGTGGCGACGATATCGATGGCGGCTCAGGCAATGACACGGCCTCGTTTGCGGGATCGTTCAACCTGAACCGGGCGGATCTCCAGGGCCTCGTTACCCCCTTCGGCGATGCCATCGGCGATACTTACACCAATATCGAGAACCTCGAAGGCGGCGAGCGTATCGACCTTCTATTTGGCGACAGCCAGGACAACATCATCGACGGCTCGAAAGGCAATGACCGCACCATCGGCAGGGCCGGAGACGACACGCTGATCGGCGATGACGGGTTCGACAAGCTCTATGGCAACTCGGGCTCGGATCTCATGTCGGGCGGGGGCAATCGCGACCGGTTCATCTATTTCGCCGCGACAGACTCCAAACCCGGCGTTGGCAATCGCGACATCATCACCGATTTCGATCCGCTGGAAGGCGAGACCATCGAAATCGGCCGCCTAGATGCCGACGAGACCCGCGGCGGCAACCAGATGTTCGAATTCATCGGCACCGATCAGTTCACCGATGCAGGCCAGGTGCGTTTCTTCCAGGCGGTCAATTCGAACATTACCGTGATCCTCGTGAACACCGATGACGATACCGCCTCGGAAATGCAGATCGAGTTGAGCGGGATTGTCGACCTGACGGTGGACAGTTTTATCCTCTAATCCCATAATGTTCGCCCAGGGCTCCAGGCGGCGATTGTCGCCTTGGAGCCCTGAAATCAATCGCTGATTAACGTCCATCTGGCCATATTACCGCTTTGAACAGCGCGCGCAGGCGGGTTGCGGGCGCCGCGAATGTGTGGCTGTCTCTACCTATGGCTGTTTTTCCGGATCAATCTTGGCCGATCTCTTGGCCCCAGGCGATGCGGGCGGGACTGCGTGAACTGCGCGTAATGAACGAGGATACGCTGCCGCGGCTCACTGCGATCACCGTGGCCGCCATGCTCAATTTGTTCTATCTCGAACTTCAGGTTGTATTGCTCTGCTATGCCATGATGATGATGGCCGAGGCGATCCAGTACCGGCAATTCCTAGCCTTCCGGAAGCGCCAGACCAGGCGGCAGTATCTGATGATCCACGTTAACATGGTCTATGGCGGGCTCGGCTTTGCCTTGCCCTCGGCGTTTTTGTGGCACCACCCGGACCTGGCAGCCAAGATGCTGGCCCTGTGCACCGTGTTCGGAACGCTGATCCATGTGGCGCTGATCCGGGCGGCGCATCTTCCCATGGGATTCGCAACCGTGCTGCCCTCGCTGGTCATCCTCTACGGGTTCTGCGGGATTTTCCTCGGGCCGGACGGCTCGATCGGATCGTTCTTCGTGTCGGTCCTGGCGATCACGGCCTTGCTCGTCTACTTCGTCATCGCATTGCTCGAAAACAATCGCACCAAGAACGAGCTTGGAGAGGTCAGCATGATCGCCGAGGCGGCGAACCAGGCAAAAAGCCAGTTCCTCGCCTCGATGAGCCACGAGATCCGCACCCCCTTGAACGGCATCCTCGGCATTGCCCAGATCGCCCAGGACGAGCCCAACCATCCCGATATGCCCGAGCGGATGGAGACCATGCTGCGCTCGGCCGAGGCGCTCCGTATGATCGTCGACGATATCCTGGATCTTTCGAAGATCGAGGCAGGGCAGATGGAGATCCGCCCAGTCCAGGGCCGGCTGATCGAGGAGATCTCTTCGACCGTCGAATTGTTTCGCGCCCAGGCCGAGGAAAAGGGCCTCCGCCTCATGCTCAGCATCGCAAAAGACGCGCCCCGGTTCGGGTCTTTTGACCCGCTCAGGGTACGCCAATGCGTGGCCAATTTGGTCTCGAACGCGGTGAAGTTCACCGATGATGGAAGGGTCGATGTCGAAGTGTCCGCCGAGGCCGAGCGTCGCGAGGCCGGGCAGATCACCTATCGCATCCTGCTCCGGGTGCTCGACACGGGCTGCGGCATCGCGCCGGAGAAGGTGGACCAACTCTTTACCCGCTTCGTGCGGCTGGACGCGGATCGGAAGAACAATCCCAGCGGGACCGGCCTCGGCCTCGCGATCACCCGGGAACTGGCTGAATTAATGGGTGGAGACGCCAAGGTCGAAAGCCATCCGGGCCTCGGCTCGACCTTCTCGATCAGCTTTCGGATGGAGGCCGCGGCCGAGCAGCCCGAGGCGCTCGACACCCGGGCCGAGACCGCCGAGCGGGCGCCGGGCCAGCTTGCGCCGCTTAGAATTCTGGTGGTCGACGACACCGCGACCAACCGGATGGTCGCCGATCTGATGCTCTCGGCCGTGGGCCATAACGTGGTGGCGGCGACCGGAGGGGAAGACGCGCTCGCCCAGCTCGCAGCAGGGCCGTTTGACCTGGTGCTGATGGATATCCAGATGCCAGATCTCGACGGGTTGAGCGCGCTCAAACGCATCCGCCGCTCCGGGCAGAGCTGGTCCGACCTACCGGTGATCGCCATGACCGCCGATGCCATGCCCGAAAAGCGCGCGCATTACCTGGGGGCGGGGATGACCGG
>JBCDKL010000038.1:0-15901 GCA_038746695.1 Pseudomonadota bacterium
CCGATCATGGCGGCATGGGTCTGCCGATCAGCCTGGCCACCATGGTCAACGAGATGATGTCCTCCGCCTGCCTGTCGATCAGCCTCTGCCCGCTAATGAGCCAGGGGCAGATCGAGGCGATCGAGGCGCATGCGAGTGCTGCCTTGCAGGAGCTATATCTGCCCAAGCTGATTGCGGGGGAGTGGACCGGCACGATGAACCTGACCGAACCGCAAGCGGGCTCGGATGTCGGCGCGCTGACCACCAAGGCGGAGCCGAACGGCGATGGTTCCTACGCGATCACCGGCCAGAAGATCTACATCTCCTGGGGCGATCACGACGTGGCCGACAACATCGTCCATCTGGTGCTGGCCCGCCTGCCCGACGGTGTGGCCGGAACCAAGGGGATCAGCCTGTTCCTGGTGCCGAAATACATCCCCGACGAAAACGGCAATCCCGGCGTTGCGAACACGCTGAAACCGATCAGCCTGGAGCATAAGCTGGGCCTGCACGGCTCGCCGACCGCGGTGATGGAATATGACCGCGCCACCGGCTGGCTGGTCGGAGAGGAACATAACGGCATGGCCTGCATGTTCACGATGATGAACAACGCGCGGCTCGGCGTCGGCGTCCAAGGGCTGGGCGTGGCCGAAGCCGCGACCCAGCACGCCATCGCCTATGCCAACGAGCGAAAGCAGGGCCGGACCGCCGATGGCTCGACCAGCATCATGGGCCATGCCGATGTGCGCCGGATGGTGATGACGATGAAGGCGCTGACCCAGGCGGCCCGGGCGATCTGCTATGACTGCGCGCTCAGCCTCGACATGTCCCGCGCGGCCTCCACCGAGACTGATCGCCGGACACACCGGGCGCGCGGCGCCTTCCTGACCCCGATCGCCAAGGCCTTCGGCACCGATACCGGTACCGAGGTGGCTCAGCTCGGCATTCAGATCCATGGTGGCATGGGCTTTGTCGAGGAGACCGGGGCTGCCCAATATCTCCGCGATGTGCGGGTGACGCAAATCTATGAGGGCACGAATGGGATCCAGGCGCTGGATCTGATCGGGCGCAAACTGGCCGATGGCGGCGAGACGGCGGACGCGCTGCTCGCCCAGGTCCAGGCCACTGTGGATGCCGCCCGCGATGCCGGGCATGACTTGTTGGCCAAGGCGCTGGACGCCGCCCGCTCGAAAGCACAAGGCACCACTGGCTGGATGATCAAGGCCGAGATGGGCGACCGTGCGGCCGGAGCGACCCCGTTCCTGCGCATGTGGGCGCTGGTGCTGGGCGCGCATTACTTGGTCAAGGGCGCCTTGGCCGATGAGGCGCGCTTGCCGATGGCTGCATTCTTCGTCCATCAGATCTTGCCCCAGGCCCATGCTGCGGCACAAGCCGCGGTGGCCGGGGCCGACCCGCTCTATGCGCTAGACGCCGAAGCGCTGAGCGCATGACCTCTCCCGCCCCGGTCGGGCTTGCCCATCCTTGGGCCGAGCCCCCGGCACCGGGCGAGATGATCGAGGTGGCGGAGGGGATCCTATGGGCTCGCCTGCCGCTGCCGATGGCGCTGGATCACGTCAATGTCTATGCGCTCGACGATGGCGATGGTTGGACGCTGATCGATACCGGGCTCAACTGGCCCAAGGGGCTGACCCAGGTCGAGGCGCTGCTGGCCGGGCCGCTTTCGTCGAAACCGGTGACACGGGTGGTCATGACCCATGCCCATCCCGACCATCTGGGTCTTCTCGGCTGGTTCGCGGCGCGGGGCGCGCAGGTGATCGCCAGCCGGGCGGCCTGGGTCCTGGGCCGGATGCTCGTGCTCGACCGTCAGGAGGTGCATCCGCCTGAATCCGTCACCTTCCGCCAGCGCGCCGGGCTGACAGGCCCGGATCTCGACGCGTTCGCGCAGGAGAAGCCTTTCAACTTCGCCGATTGCGTGGCGCCGATCCCGCAGGGCTATCTACGCCTGCGCGAGGGCGAGATCTTCCGCGCCGGGGGCCGCGACTGGCACGTCCGGCTGGGAGAGGGGCATGCGATCGAGCATATCACCCTCTGGACCAAGGAGATCGTGATCGCAGGCGATCAGATCCTGCCCGGCATCTCGCCCAATATCGGCGTCTATCCGACCGAGCCCGAGGCGAACCCGCTGGCGGGCTGGCTTGAAACCTGCCGCAGATTTCAGGAGCTGGGTGTCGATCCCCTGGTCCTGCCCGGGCACAAACTGCCTTTCCGCGGGATGGCGTTCCGGCTCGGCCTTTTGATCGATAACCACCTCCACGCTTTCGACCGGATCGAGGCGGCGCTCGACCGGCCGAAAACCGCAGTCGACCTCATGTCTGCCATCTTTCACCGCGAGATCCGGCGGAGTGATTTCGGCCTCGCCCTTGTCGAAGCGGTCGCGCATATGAATTATCTCCACCAAGCCGGGCGCGTCACCAGAACCCTGTCTCAAAAAGGCGCCTGGGAATACCGGAGGAGCGCATGACCGTCACCACCACCGTCACCATGGATTTCGGCCCCAATACCCCCAGCAACGCCAAAGTGGTCCGCACCGATTGCGATGAGGGCGATTGTGTCGAGAACCAACCGCTGCCTCCCGCGGTCGCCAAACGCCCGCTCAGCGAGAAATCGCCTGCGGAATGGGCCTATGAACGCCTGGTCCTCTATATCCAGAAGTTCGAGGAGTTGCTGGATGGCGATCATGAGGTGGGAATGGGGTTCGCGGGCTCGGATGCTGGCTCGCTGCATATCCAGGGGATGGGCTATTTCGCACCGGATATCATCACCTTCTATGGTGCTGGTCCGGACGGGCAGAAGGCGCAGCTTGTTCAACATGTCAGCCAGCTCAACGTGATCCTGCGCGCAGCCCCCAAGATCGCCGAGGAGCCTAATCGGATCGGCTTCCGCCTGCGCGAAACGCTGGAAGAAACCGAGGCATGAGGCAAATTGCTCCACACATCGCTGTTTTACCGGCACTCACCTGAGCGTATATACGAGTTTAGGATCTTGCGGGAGGCTGGCGATGGCTAAGCATGAACACGGTTCGATGGACACGACCGAGCAGGAAAAGACCTTCGACGGGTTCATCCGGCTTTCGGCCTATGTGATTATCGGGTCCACCGCGGTCCTGGTCTTCCTGGCAATCGTCGGCACCTGACGGGGATCACATCCCTCTGGTTATGAGCGGGCTACGGCTGGCCTCGCGTGCTTTCGCTTGGGTGGTAGGCCTGGCGCTGGCGGCATGGGCCATCGCAGTGCTGGCGCTGCTGATCGGGCGGCAAGAGCTGATTTATCCGTTTTCCGAACGTGCCAACGCCTATAACGCGGCTGCCCTCCGCGGGGGCGAGGTGCACCGGTTCGAAGCATCGGATGGCACCGAGCTCGTTGCTTGGATCACTCCGCCGCGGCGCGACAGGCCGGTCATCCTGTTCTTCATGGGAAATGTCGGGCATCTGCCGGCCAATGCGCGGCGGCTGAACCGGCTGGTCGATCAAGGGTTCGGCATCGCCGCGCTGAACTTCCGCGGCGCGGGCGGCGCGCCAGGCAGCCCCTCCGAGCATGCGATCACGGAAGATGCGGTGGCGCTTTACGATTCGTTGGACGAGATGCTGGGCCGGACGATCCCGGCCGGGCAACGTGTCGCCTACGGCACCAGCCTGGGTGCTGCGGTTGCCGCACAACTGGCGCTTCGCCGCCAGATCGGCGCCGTGATCCTTGCCGCGCCCTTCGCCAGGCTCTGCGAGGTCGGGCAACATCACTATCCCTGGGTGCCGGTCTGCTGGGTCCTGCCCGACAATCGCTGGAACACGCTGGACATCGTGGCGGAGCTCGATGCGCCGCTCCTTGTGGTTCATGGCGGCGCCGATCAGGTGGTGCCGATTGCCCAGGCCGAGGCGCTGGTCGCAGCCGCACGCGCGCCGACGACGTTCATCCGCTATCCCGAGGGCGGGCATGCAGATCTGCACCGTTTCGGCTCGGGCCCTGACACGGTCGACTGGCTGAATGCGACGCTTGGCTCAGCCGAGTAGCCGACGCCCGCCCTCCCCGAGCAGTGCCCGCTCCGCTCCCTCCAGCACGAGGCAGGAGAGCGGGCCACCATAGACAGCCCCCGTATCCAAACCGATCCGGTTCGGACGCATGATCACCTCGCGCTGCGGCGTGTGACCATGGACGATGACAGCGCCAAAATCCTCTACTGAGGAAAGAAACGGCTCGCGGATCCAAACCAGATCGCGCGGCGCCTGATCGTCGATGTCGATCCCCGGCCGGACACCGGCATGGACGAATACGAAATCGCCGAAGCGCAGAATGTAAGGTAGGGTGGTGAGGAAACTCAGATGGCTCTGCGGCACCTGGCCAATCAGGTTCTCGCGCAGCGCCGCCCTGGCCTTGAGATCGTCAAACGCGCCATAGACCGGCTCTCCGCCCAGTTCCACACCATAGGATTGCATGGTCTGGGTGCCGCCATAGGTGATCCAATTATGGAACGTCTCGGCATCCGCCTGACCGAGAAAATCCAGGAACTGCATCTCGTGATTGCCGCAAAGCGCATAGACGCGGCGGTCGAGGACCCGGGTCATGACCGCCTCGACACAGGCATTGCTGTCGGGGCCACGGTCGACGTAATCGCCCAGATGGACCAGCCGCCAGTCGATCGCGGGATGGCGGGCCAGATCCTCTTCGATCCAGCCATAGATCTCGGTCAGCTTGTCGACGCAGCCATGCACGTCCCCGATGGCATAGATCCTGAGACCCTCCGGCGGACGGGCATCGGGCAGCAGGGGCATCATTGGCTCCTAGCAAGGCACGCATGCGCGGGGCGGTGGAAGACCTGGGCGGCCGGTAGGTTTAGAGAAGCCCTCACTGCAGGGCCGCATCCGGGATCCCAGCCTCCCAAAGATCAAACCCCGCGAGGACGGTGCCCCCCGGGGTCGGTGGTCGTGACGCGGGCGCGGAGCCCGCAGATCGCTTGGCTTAGAGCAAGCCTTCGCGCTGTGCCTTCTTGCGCGCCAGCTTACGCGCGCGGCGAACCGCCTCGGCCTTTTCGCGAGCGCGCTTCACGCTTGGCTTCTCGTAATGCTGCCTCAGCTTCATTTCGCGGAAAATGCCTTCGCGCTGCATCTTCTTCTTGAGCGCGCGGAGCGCCTGATCGACATTGTTGTCGCGGACCAGTACCTGCACCTATGTCACCTTCTTTCCGTTTCGCGTTTCGAATTCGCAGGAGCCGCCTATATACAGAGGCATAATAGGGCTGTCCACCTCCACTGCGCAGCCGCAACAGGGATGATGTCGGAATGCAAAAAAAGGCTGAAGCAGACCATATCGCCGAGACCAGAGCGCGGCTTTTGGAGGCCGTTATGCCCCATGTCGCCTTCGATGGCTGGACCGAGGAAACCCTGCGCCGGGCCATCGCCGAGTCGGGGCTGGATGCCGGTCTGGCGAAACAGGCCTTCCCGCGTGGCGGCATCGATATGGCGCTGGAATTTCATCACGCGGGCGACCGGCAACTGGCCGAGGAGCTCTCGACCCCGGCGGCGCAAGCCAATCTAGAGAGTCTGAAGATCCGCGAGCGGGTGACCTATGCCGTCAAACGCCGGATCGAACTGGTGGCCGATGAGCGCGAAGCGGTACGCCGCGGCGCCACCCTACTGGCCTTGCCGATTTACACCGCTGAGGGGGCGAAGGCGCTCTGGAACACCGCGGATGTGATCTGGACAGCCTGCGGCGACACATCGGACGATTACAACTGGTACACCAAGCGAGCGATCCTAAGCTCGGTCTATTCGTCGACCCTGCTATACTGGCTCGGCGATCAGAGCATGGGGTTCGAGCGGACCTGGGGCTTCCTCGACCGCCGGATCGAGAACGTGATGCAGTTCGAAAAAACCAAGGCGACGCTGCAAAAGAACCCCTTCGTCAAGATGGCGATGTGGGGGCCAAGTCAGATCCTGTCGCGGATGCGACCGCCGGCCTCGGCCCGCAGGGTCTGAGCAGGCTCACTCCTTGGGCGTAAGCCGCGTCAGATGGCCCATCTTGCGCCCGGGCCGGGCCTCGGCCTTGCCGTAGAGGTGCAGGCCACCCGATTTGGCCAGCTCGTGCCAAGCATCAGCTTCCTCCCCAATCAGATTGGTCATCAGCGCATTGGAATGGCGGGTGCCATCGCCCAGCGGCCAGCCAGCAATGGCGCGGATATGCTGTTGGAACTGGTCGATCACACAAGCCTCTATGGTCCAATGGCCGGAGTTATGGACCCGTGGCGCGATCTCGTTGACGATCACTTTGGAGCCAGCGACGAAGATCTCGACGCCGAGCACGCCGACATATTCGAGCGCCGAGAGGATGCGCGCCGCGGCGAAGACCGCATCCTGCGCCACCGATTTCGACACGGCAGCGGGCACCCGGGTCTGATGCAGGATCCCGTCGCGATGCAGGTTCTGGCCTGGGTCGAAGCAGACCGTCTCGCCCGCAATGCCGCGGGCGGCGATCACCGAGATCTCGCAATCGAAGGGCACCATCGCTTCATAAATCGCGGGCGCCCCTTGCAAGGCTTCGATGGCTGGAAAGCTTGGATCCGAGGGCCCCAGCCGCACCTGCCCTTTTCCATCATAGCCCATGCGGCGGGTCTTCAGGATCCCTGGCCCCAGCCGTTCGCGCGCCGCCTCCAGATCCTCCAAGCTGTCGACAGGGGCATGGGGTGCAACAGCTAAGCCAAGCCCCGCGAGATAGGTCTTCTCCTCCAATCGGTCCTGACTCACAGCCAGTGCGGCCCGCCCTGGGCGGATCGGAGCGCAACCTTCCAGCAGATCCAACGCCTCGGCCGGGACATTCTCGAACTCGTAGGTGATCACGTCCACCGACTCGCCAAAACGGCGCAATGCTTGCGCATCGTCGTAGGCGGCGGTGGTCAGATCACGGGCGACCTCCGCGGCAGGCGGGGCGGGACCAGGCTCGAAGATATGACAATGCAGGCCCAGCCGTGCGGCGGCGACGGCCAGCATGCGGCCAAGCTGCCCGCCGCCCAGAATGCCGATCGTGCTGCCGGGGGCCAGCGGCTCAGTCACGCAGAGGTTCCTCGGCCACCGCAGCCGTGCGCGCGTCCCGCCAGGCCTCAAGCCTTGCAGCCAGGTCGGGATCGCCTATGGCCAACTGCGCCGCGGCGAACAGCGCGGCGTTCATGGCGCCTGCCGGGCCGATGGCAAAGGTCGCCACCGGAATTCCCTTGGGCATCTGCACGATGGAATGGAGGCTGTCGAGACCGTCGAACGCCCAGCCCTTCACCGGCACGCCCAGGACAGGCACCCGAGTCTTTGCTGCGAGCATGCCCGGCAGATGTGCGGCCCCGCCCGCACCGGCGATGATCGCCGCCAATCCACGCCCCGCCGCCGCTTCGGCATAGGCGAACATCCGGTCCGGCGTGCGGTGGGCCGAGACGATGCGCACTTCGTGCGGGATCTCGAGTTCGTCGAGGATCTCGACTGCCGATTTCATGGTGGGCCAGTCGGACTGGCTGCCCATCACAACGCCTATCGCAACATCTGCCATCTGCCCGCCTCCCACCAAGAAGCGCGCACTATACCGGCGCCCCCATTGGGAGCAAGCGGGTCAGGCGATGATGTCGGGATAGAGTTGATCCTCCAGCCGCGCGATCCGGTCCTTCAGCGCCAGCTTCTGCTTTTTCAGCCGCGAAATGGTCAAAGTGTCGGCACCGGTCACGACCAGATCCGAGATCTCCTCGTCCAGTTTACGATGGGTCTGGCGCAACTCGTCCAGCTGGGTCTGGAGCAGCGTCGTCTCGGTCACAATGTTCATCCGCGCGCTTATCCTCGGTCGGTCTGGGTGGCGGGGCGTCTTGTCCTTCGATCGCTGGCATGACTGCCGCCGGAGGATCAGAGAGACCCGCGCCAAACCTGCCATGCCATAGGCGCTTCTGCGCCGAGCGGTGGCGATGAGTACACTTTTCGTAGAAATTTCGAAACCGTTTTCCAGGATTTCCGAGCACAAGGCTGACCCATTGATGTCTGGCGATGCGTGTCCTAGATGGGACCGGTAGCCTTAGGGGGGCATCGGGAGGACCGCGCTTGCTTGTGAAAGCCGTGATCATTGGATGCGGGCTGATCGCTTTGTGGATGATGGCCCGCAAACGGTCGCGGCCTGGCGCGTCATGCGCTTCGAGCCAAGCTCAGGACTTGGTGAAATGTGTGCGCTGCGGCGCCTATCGGCTGCGCGGCGCGCCCTGCGAGTGCCCAGATGCTTGACGCGCTCGGGCCTGCGGGCGATTTTATCCTCGTTGCGGCTGGCTTGTTGATTTTGGTCTTCGCCGGGGATGCGCTGGTGCGGGGCGCAGTGACGCTCAGCCTCAAACTTGGAATTGCGCCCTTCATCATCTCAGCCACAGTTGTCGCCTTCGGCACCTCAGCGCCCGAGCTGCTGATCTCGGTAAAGGCGGCGATGCAGGATGCGCCCGGGATCGCGCTCGGCAATGTGGTGGGATCGAATATCGCCAATGTGCTGTTGGTTTTGGGCGTGCCCGCGCTCATCGTCCCGATTGCTGGCTGCGGGTCCGAAGCGCATCGCAACACGATCTTCATGCTGGGCGCCACAGTGGTGTTCTCGGCACTGGTCCTTATGGGAAATATCTCGGCCATCGGTGGGTTGATCCTCTTGGCGATCACCGCGGCCATGGTGTTCGACTCGATCCGTTCGGGCAGGAAAAATCCCGAGGCCATCGAAGATGACGAGTTGGAAGACGCCGATCCCGAGATGCCCGGAGCCAAGCTGGCCCTGCTGCTGGCAGGCGGGCTGATCGGCCTGCCCGTCGGGGCGGAATTCCTGATCCAGGGCGCCCAGGGGATCGCACGGGATTTCGGCGTGTCCGAGGCGGTGATCGGCCTGACGATTGTGGCCATCGGCACTTCGCTGCCGGAGCTCGCGACCACAGTTTCCGCGGCGTTCCGCAACCAGGCGGATGTGGCAATCGGCAATGTGGTGGGCTCGAACCTCTTCAACATCACTGCGGTGATCGGCGTGGCGGCGCTGGTCAGCCCCCTCGACGTGCCTGGCGAGATCATTGGCCGCGATATCTGGGTCATGGTAGCGGCGACGGCAGTTCTGGCGCCCTTCATCTTCCTTTGCTGGAGCATTTCGAGGCTGACTGGCGGGATCTTCCTGGGCGCCTACTTCCTTTACATCTTCGCGGCCTATGGCGGCCAAGTCGCCGCCTGACCGGTCAAAGCAGCCTGGGGAGAATGCCATGGAACCGGGGCGTGCCCTGATCACCGGCGCTGCAAAGCGCCTGGGCCGGGCGATGGCATTGGATCTCGCCCAATCGGGCTGGGATGTGGCGGTACATTACAACGGCTCAGCCGAAGCGGCGGAGGCGACGGCGGCGGACGTCCGGGCCGCAGGTGGAAAAAGCGCCTCGCTCGGCGCGGACCTTCTGGACGACGCAGCCACCGGGCAGTTGGTGAGCCGTGCCGCCGAGGCTTTGGGCGGCCCGCTCACGCTTCTGATCAACAATGCCTCATTGTTCGAGAATGATGGGGTCGCCGATATGACCTCGGAAAGCTGGGAGCGTGCCCAAGGCTCGAACCTGCGGGCGCCCGTCCGTCTGGTCCAGGACTTCGCCGCCCAAGCGCCTGAGCCCGAGATCGACGCGAACGGAGAGCCCGTGGCCCGCGCCGTTGTGATCAACATGATCGACCAGAGAGTGCTGAAACCGACCCCGCATTTCCTCTCCTACACATTGGCAAAATCTGCGCTGCACATGTTCACCCGCACAGCAGCCCAAGCGCTGGCGCCGAAGATCCGCACCGGCGCCATCGGCCCCGGCCCAACGCTTGTGGCCGAACGTCAATCCGACCAGCATTTTGCGAAACAGCGCGCTGCATGCCTTTTGGGCCGCGGGTCCGATCTGGAGGATATCGTCGCGGCGATGCGATTCATCCTTACCTGCAAGGCGTTTACGGGTCAGATGCTGGCGATCGACGGCGGCCAGCACCTCGCCTGGCAGACGCCCGACATGCTGGGAGAACCCGGCTGATTCGGAGCTCACCCAATTGTGGGTTTCCGAGTCCGGAAGAACTTGTCCACTCCCAATTTTCACTGTCGTCGTTTTGTAAAGAAAGAATAATGGATTCAACGCCTTGACTCTCCGCCGGAGTTTTTTGTCTTGAAATCAATGGGTTAGATTCCAACCGATTTATCGCATATTTATGCTTTCCCTTTGAAACTGTTAGAGAATTCGCCATCATACGAAACTTACTTACAGACTTATCCACAGGCGCTGCAGCCTTGTTGGAGTTGCCCAGATCCTGCGCCCGGGCTAGCTTTGCAATGCTGGAATGAGTGATTCACCCGACATTGCCGCGCTATCCGAAAGTCCCAAGCCACGCTCCGCAAATGGCGCCGATGTGGTGCGCGACTATGTCTCGCGCCTGCCCGACCGGCCCGGGGTTTACCGGATGTTCGATGATGCGGGAGAGGTGCTCTATGTCGGCAAGGCCCGCTCGCTGAAAAAGCGCGTCGCCTCCTACGGCAAGCTGACCGGGCATACCAACCGTATTCTGAAGATGATCCTCTCCACCGCCTCGATGGAGTTCATCACCACCGAGACAGAAACCGAAGCGCTGCTGCTCGAGGCTAATCTCATCAAGCAGCTCAAGCCGCGTTACAATGTGCTGCTGCGCGACGACAAGAGCTTCCCCCATATCCTGATCGAAGCCGGCGCCTGGCCCCTGATGCGCAAACATCGCGGAGCCAGGCGCGACAAAGGCAGCTATTTTGGCCCTTTCGCAAGTGCTGGGGCGGTGAACCGCACGCTCAATCAAATGCAGAAGGCCTTCCTGCTCAGGACCTGCTCGGACAGCGTGTTCGAAAGCCGCACCCGCCCCTGCCTGCTGTTCCAGATCAAACGCTGCTCGGCCCCCTGCGTCGGCGAAATCGCGCCCGAGGAGTATTCCGCCCTGGTCGACGACGCGACCCGTTTTCTCGAGGGCCGTTCGACCCGCGTGCAATCGGATCTTGCCGACAAGATGGCCGAGGCCTCCGCCGCCATGGAGTTCGAACGCGCCGCGATCTATCGTGACCGGCTGCGCGCCATGGCCCATGTCCAGGGGCATCAGGGCATCAATCCACGGGTCACGGCCGAGGCGGATGTGGTGGCGCTCCACCGCGATGGTGGCCAGGCCTGTGTGCAGGTGTTCTTCTTTCGCAGCCATCAGAACTGGGGGAACCGCGCCTATTTCCCGCGCGTGGCGGCCGAGGACACGGACGAGACGATCCTCGAGGCCTTTCTCGGCCAGTTCTATGCCGAGAAGACCCCGCCCCGCATGGTGCTGCTCAGCCACGAGATCCCGCAGGCGGCCCTTCTGGCCGAAGCGCTCGGCACCGTGGCAAGCCGCCGGGTGGTGGTCGCCCGCCCCCGCCGCGGTGAGAAGCGCGAATTGGTCGATCACGCCGCCCAGAACGCCCGCGAGGCGCTCGGGCGCAAAATGGCGGAAAGCGCCAGCCAGGCCAAGCTTCTGGCGGGGCTGGCCGAGGCGTTTGATCTGCCGGACCCGCCGCGCCGGATCGAGGTTTACGACAACTCGCATATCATGGGCACAAATGCGGTTGGCGGCATGATCGTGGCAGGCCCCGAAGGCTTCGACAAGGCGCATTACCGCAAGTTCAACATCAAAGGCGAGGACCTCACCCCCGGCGATGATTTCGGCATGATGAAAGAGGTGCTGACCCGCCGTTTTCAGCGGCTGGTAAAGGAAGATCCAGACCGCGAGGGCAGCAACTGGCCGGATCTGGTGCTGATCGATGGCGGCGCGGGCCAGATCACGGCGGCACACCAGGTGATGGCCGAGCTCGGTGTTGAAGATATCGCCCTTTTCGGCGTGGCCAAAGGTGTCGACCGCGATGCCGGGAAGGAAGAGTTTCACAGCCCAGGGCGGCGCCCGTTCGCCCTGCCCTTCCGTTCGCCAACGCTCTACTTCATCCAGCGCCTGCGCGACGAGGCGCACCGCTTTGCCATTGGCGCCCATCGCGCCAACCGGGCGAAATCGGTCGGAGCCACTCCGCTCGACGAAGTGCCGGGCATCGGGCCCACCCGCAAACGCGCGCTCCTGGCCCGATTCGGCTCAGCCAAGGCGGTTAGCCGTGCGGGCATCGCCGATCTGAAATCGGTCGAGGGTATCTCTGCCGCCATGGCGGAGACCATCCACGCTTTCTTCCAAGGGCAAAGCTAGGCACCGGTCCGCTCGCGCAAGGGTCCAGGCCGGCATGCGGGTGGGTGGGCAGAGACCGGCATGCGCCGATATCGCAACAGCGGCATGGGCAGCATGCCGGCCCTTGCCCATTCAGCTGCAATCGGCGATCACCCCGGAATGATCTGGACCTTGCCCAATCTGCTGACCATCGCTCGTATCGCCGCTGCGCCGGTCGTCGCTCTGATGTTGGCCCAGAACTATTTTTGGCCAGCCTTCCTGCTCTTCACAGCCGCAGCCCTGACCGACTTCCTCGATGGCTGGCTCGCCAGGCGGCTGGACCAGCAAAGCCCGCTCGGCCAGATGCTCGACCCGATTGCCGATAAAGTGATGGTCATCGTGATCCTGTCCGTGCTCACCGCCCTGCCTGGCGGCATGTCGCCCGTCTATCTGTTGCCCGCCTTGGTGATCCTGATGCGAGAGACCCTGGTCTCGGGCCTGCGTGAGTATCTCGGCGCGGTCAAACTGGCCGTGACACCGCTCGCGAAATGGAAAACAACGGCGCAGCTGATCGCAATCGGCGCGCTCTTGCTCAGCCATGCGCTGCTTGGCGCCACCTGGCTCCTGGGTGCCGGGCTGGCGCTGCTCTGGCTCGCCGGCCTCCTCACCCTCATCTCGGGCTGGGATTACTTCCGCAAAGCCATGCCTTATATTCAAGAGAATCAGGAGCGGATGTGATGCGGATCCTCTATTTCGCCTGGATGAAAGAACGAATCGGCACTGGTGCCGAGGAGATCGACGCTCGGGACACTGCCACGGCCCACGAACTGGTCGCCCTGCTCCGCGCAAGATCCGAGGCCCATGCGCTGGCCTTCGAGGATCTCTCAGCGATCCGGGTCGCCATCGATCAGGAAATGGCGACTTTCGACAGCCCGATAACAGGCGCCAGCGAGATCGCGTTCTTCCCGCCGGTCACCGGGGGTTGAGTGATGGACGGCCCCACTAGCGCCACGACCGTGTCCGTCCAGCGGGAGGATTTCGACCTGGGCGCCGAGGCCCGCCACTTGACCGAAAGCAGCACTGATATCGGCGCCTTGGTCAGCTTCACCGGTCTGGTCCGCGGCAGTGCCGAGACGGTGCGGGCAATGGAACTCGAACACTATCCCGGGATGACCGAACGCGCGCTTGAGACAATCGCCGCAGAGGCACGAAGCCGTTGGCCGCTCGATGGGGTAAGAATTATCCACCGAATCGGCAGGCTGGAGCCAGGCGATCAGATCGTCCTTGTCCTCACCGCTTCACGCCACCGCCAGGCCGCATTCGAGGCGGGAGAGTTCATTATGGATTATTTGAAAACCCGCGCCCCGTTCTGGAAACGCGAGGAGACAGCGGAGGGCGCCCATTGGGTCGATGCCCGCGAGACCGACGAGACCGCCGCAAACCGCTGGGACGGTTAGAGCAGCAGCCGTTTGGAGGCGCGCATTACGATCCAAAGGCCGCAAAGATCGGGCAAATGTCGCATGTCTCCAAGGGGCGGTAGCCCGCGATCCCGCTTAAGCGAAACGGAACCTGCATCATCGCGGCGCCTTGCCACCGGCTTGTGGAGCCGCGCGCTTGCGCCCGGACCCGCCGGATTTTCCCTGCGTCTTGCCCCCGCCATGCGCCCCTTTTCTAACTGACTTATTACCAAGGCCCCGCCCGTCGGATTGCGCGGCGAGCGTCTCGCGAGCCTTTGCAAGCTCAGCCTCCACGGTTTGCAACTGTACCCTGGTGCGGCTCAGCGCATCGGTGGTCTCTGCCAGATCGGTGCTGAGTTCCGCCACTGTATCGGTCTGCCGGCTCAATTCCGCTTCGAGCGCCGTGACTCGCCCATCCGAAGCGGTCTCCTCCAATGCCTGTTCCAGATCTGCGATTCTGCGGCGGGCCAAGCCAAGCCCGTCCATAGCCGCCGCCGAGTCTGCCTCAGCCTCGCGCAACCGCTGCGCCAGATCCGCCTCGCGGCCCTCGACCGCGCCATCCACACGGTGCTGCATTGCCTGAACCCGGGTGGTCATCTCGGCTTCGCGGGACGAAAGCAGGTTTTCCGCGCGTTCCTGGGCCTCCTCGGCGGCTTCGCGGCCCTTATCGGCCTCGTGCAACCGGGTGGCCATCTCCTGCATCTGTTCCGCCGCAGAGGCTGGTCGGCGATGCGCTCTGGACCAGAGCCAGTGCAGGACCCAGCCCAAGATAACGGCCCCAGCCAGAACCACCGAGATCGCAATTGAAAGCTGCGAGCCGTTCAACATGCTCACTCCACTGAGCGGAACTCGATCCGCCGGTTCTGGGCGCGTCCTACCTCGGTCTCGTTCGATGCGATCGGGGCGCTTTCGCCATAGCCTTTCGCGCTCAACCGGTCGAGCGGAACCGCACGGCGGGACAGCGCGGTGAGAAGCGCATCGGCCCGGGCCTGGCTTAGACCCAGATTGAAGCTTTCCGAGCCTTGGCTGTCGGTATGCCCGCCGATCTCAACCTCAGTAACCTCGCAGCGGCCAAACGTGCCGGCCAGTGCATCGATCAGCGGCACGCTCTGTCGGTCGATGACCGCGCTGCCAGTCTCGAAGATCAGCGGGTCGGCCCGCAAGAGCCGGTTCAATTCCACCACACAATCCACGGGCGCAAGCGGCATCCGGCGGATCGCCGAAGGCAGATCAATCTCGATCCGGCTGGAGACCGCATAAGAAGGAAGCAGCGCGGCCAGATCGCGATGCAGATCGCGCGCCACATTCGGATCCGTCACCCGAGCGCTCAGGGCGACACGCCCGGCCGTGATCTGCGCCGTGCCATGCTCGATAGCGGCGAGGCTTGTCAGAACCTGCTGCGCGGCGTTGTGCCAGCCGGGCGGCGGCGGGAACTGGGCGATCTGCAAATTGTCCGTCACCGCCGAGCGGCGGGTCAGGGCGGCGGCATAGGTGGTCAGCGCGTTCTGCTCGGCGGCACCCGGGACCCGCCCGTCAAGGATCACAGCACCCGGTCCGACCTGGAACGACAGCCAATAGGCGTCGCGCGGCACCGCCTCGCCGGGGGTCTCATCGGTCAGCCGAGTGCGAAGCGCGAAACCCTGGGGCAGAGCATCGGTCAGAGCCGCTTCGACCCGGTCGAGATCCGCCGGTTCGCTGGGCGGGGCGGCGTCGATATGAAGCGTGCGATAGATCAAATCGACATGACCTGCGGGAAGGGCGTCGAGCGCGGTTAGAGACGCCATGACCGCCGCCGCCCAAGCCCCATCGGGCCCACCGAGAGCAACCGGACAAGTGCTGGCGTGATCGGCCACGCCATGACGGCCGAGCCCACCGAGGATCCCGGCCCGCTCGTCCTCATCGCGGGCGGCACAGGTCTCGATCCGGATCCCGCCGAAATCCTTGGAAGCGGCAAACCGGAACGGGATCGCGACGGCGGAGGGCACGGTCAGATCGAGCGACAGGGCAATCGCGTCGCCCGCCTGGGCAATCAAATCCTTCTGCAGAACGGAGCGCAGTTCGGCATCGGCGGCGACCCCTCTGATCACGATGGCGCCGGGGGCGATGGTGACATGGGCACTGTTCAGGCGGGCCGCGGCGGTGACCGCCAGATCAATCTCGGCGCCCCAGGTCTTTGGCACGGGCGCAGCGTTGCGGCCGGTCAGATCCTGAAGTTCGAGATGCGGCAGGGCATAGGCAAGGCGGCTGGTGAACTCGGCCTGCATGTCGGCGCCGCTC